>CAVDQW010000081.1:0-27493 GCA_963610995.1 bacterium
GCGGGCCTCCACGGGCAGCACGGCGCGGTTGGCGGCCACGAGGAAGCGCGCCTGCTCGAGGGTCTCGGCCTCGCGGAACTCGCACTGGAAGTTGAGGACGTCTCGGTAATAGGCCTGCTCGCGCTGCTGTTCGGAGGGCGGTGCCACGCTGACCAGGGTCTGGCCCGCGAGGTCGGACACGGTCAGGTTCTCGCGGGCGGCCAAGGGGCTCGCCTCCGAGACCTCCACATAGTCGTAGCAGGTCATGAGGTAGCGGTTGACGTAGTCATCCGAGAACTTGCGGCGTTTGTCGTTGAAGACCATGTCGACCTCGCCGTCGAGCATCAAATGATAAATGGCGTCGTGGCTGCCGGGGTACATCTCGATGTCGGCGCTGGGGTGGCGACGGGCGAAGGCGCCCACGGCCGCGGCGAGCTCGTAGCCGTCGTAGTGGTTGAGGTAGCCGACGCGGAGCTTGGAGGGGCGGCCGTAGGCGATGTCCTCGACCTCGCAGCGCAGGCGCTCGGCGTCGGCGAGAAGGGCCTTGGCCCCGCGGGCGAGGTGGTCGGCCGCGGGCGTGAGGTCGAAGCTGCGGCCGTGGCGGAGCAAAAGGTCGCAGCCGAGCTCGCGCTCCAGGGCTTTGACCTGCTGCGACACGGCGGACTGCGAGATGTGGCAGCGCTCGGCGGCGCGGGTGATGCTGTGTTCCTCGGCTACGGCGGAGAAGATCTCGAGTTGTCGGAGCTCCATGGGCGGGTCCTCTCGGTGGGGGTGTGGGGCCGGCGGCGGGGCGGCGCGGCACCGGGCGAGGGCGGCACCCCGCCCGGTGCCGATGGCGCGCGTGACGGTGCCGGTTTTGCACGGGGAGGTTACGGCGGGATGGTCTGGTTTTGTCAGCGGCGTGGGCGCTGAGCTGCGGCGATTGCTCGCTGGGCGGCGATTCAGGACGTGCTTATTGCAAGGGTTTGTGTAAGTCGCGGCGTGTCCTTTGCGGCCACGTTCGCATAAGCGCTCCTTATTAATACTACCTCTAAATCGAATTGCTCATAAGCTAAGCGCTTCGTATCTTGAAGTCGTCAATCGATCCCGAGGGAGGGCATGATGAACGACTTCACGTTCCAGAACACCACCAAGGTCCTGTTCGGGCGCCATCAGCTCGAGGCCTTCGCGGCCGAGGTCGCGGCGGCGGGCGAGCGGGCGCTGCTCGTCTACGGTGGCGGCTCCGTCAAGCGCACCGGCGTGTACGACCAGGTGGCGGGTGCCCTCCACGCCGCGGGCGTCCAGACCTTCGACCTCGCCGGCGTCGAGCCAAACCCGCGCCACACGACCGTTAACCGAGGCGCGGCCATCGTGCGCGAGAACGGCATCGACTCGGTCCTCGCCATCGGCGGCGGCTCGGCCATCGACTGCGCCAAGGGCGTCTCGGCGCTCGTCCCTGCAGCCACCGATGACATTTGGGACATCGTCGAGAGGCGCGTCGGAATCGGCGACGCGCTGCCAGTCTTCGCTGTGGTCACCATCGCCGCTACCGGCTCCGAGATGGACGCCAGCGCCGTCATCTCCAACATGGACAAGAACATGAAGAGCGGTTTCTACAGTCGCGGCGTCCGCCCGCGCGCGGCGCTCGAGAACCCCGAGTACACCTTCACCGTGCCGCGCTACCAGACCGCCTGCGGCTCGGTCGACATCATGTCGCACGTCATGGACGTGAGCTATTTCTCCGCCGAGGACCGCATGGACATGCTGCGCCGCGTGCAGGAGGACGTGATGGCCACGGTGTATAAGTACGCGCCCGTCGCTTTCGAGGAGCCCGAGAACTACGAGGCCCGCGCGAACCTGATGTGGGCGGCGAGCTGGGCGCTCAACAGCTTTACTACCTGCGGGATCCGCCAGCACACGGTGGCCCACGCCATGGAGCACGAGCTCTCCGCTCACTACGACATCACGCACGGGCACGGCCTGGCGATCCTCATCCCGCACTGGATGGATCACATGCTGGCGCAGGACGAGGCCGTGGTCGCGCCGGTGTTCGCGCGCTTCGGCGAGAGGGTGCTGGGGCTCGCGCCGTCGGGCGACGCGGCCGCCGACGCCCGCGCGGCCATCGCGGCGCTGCGGGAGTTCTTCTTTACGACGCTGGGGCTGGCGAGCAGGCTGTCTGAGCTCGGCATCGATGGCGAGAAGTTCGCGTTGATGGCCGCCGCCGCGTGCGACGCCAAGGGCGGGCGCCTCCACGGCCTGACCGACCTCACCGCTGCCGACGTCGAGGCCATCTACCGCGCCGCACTGTAACCGCGCGGACGAAGGGACAGTCCCTTTGTCCACTCCCACGAACGAGAGGATTCGCAATGAGCAACACCAAGGACGTCATGATCGTCACCGGCGCGGGCCAGATCAGCCTCGCCATCACGCGCCGCACGGGCGCCGGCAAGAAAATCGTCGTCGGCGACAAGAACCCCGCCAACGCCGCCGCCTTCTGCGAGGTGCTGAACAACGCCGGCTTCGACGCCGAGCCGTTCCGGATGGACATGTCCGACCGCGAGAGCATCAAGGCGCTCGTGGCCCGCGCCTGCGAGCTCGGCCCCGTGACGGCGCTGGTCAACGGTGCGGGCGTCTCTCCCAGCCAGGCGCCGGTCGAGGCCATTCTCGCCGTCGACCTTTACGGCACCGCGGCGCTGCTCGAGGAGGTCGGCGCCGTGATCGAGCGCGGCGGCGTGGGCGTCACCATCTCCAGCCAGTCGGGCAAGCGCATGCCGCAGCTCACTGCCGAGGAGGACCGCCTGCTTGCCGTCACGCCCGCCGAAGAGCTGCTTGACCTGCCGCTGCTCCAGCCCGAGAACATCACCGACACGCTGCATGCCTACCAGATGGCCAAGCGCTGCAACGAGAAGCGCGTCATGGCCGAGGCCGTGAAGTGGGGTGAGCGCGGGGCGCGCATCAACTCCATCAGCCCCGGCATCATCGTGACGCCGCTGGCCATCGACGAGTTCAACGGGCCGCGCGGCGACTTCTACAAGAACATGTTCGCCAAGTGCCCGGCGGGCCGTCCCGGCACGGCCGACGAGGTCGCCGACGTCGCCGATCTGGTCATGAGCCCGCGCGCCGCCTTCATCACCGGAAGCGACTTCCTCATCGACGGCGGCGCCACCGCCAGCTACTACTACGGCCCCCTCCAGCCGAGCCTCCAGTAACCGCCCATCCGCATCGCCTGCAGCTGGTGACAGGTTTATCGTGCTGCACCATGGGACGGGTTCGTCCGCGCCTGCGGTCGGCGAGCGTTTCTGCGCCGCCGGTGGGTCTGGACCCCCTCCTGTCCCGGACCTGTCACCAGCTGCTGCACGATAAACCTGTCACCGCGTGCTGCAAAAGAACGACCTGCTGCACGCTCGTTGAGGTTATGCACGATTTAATTCGTATCAGCCGAGTAGCCGAAAAACTTGCAACTCGATTACCTGCGGAAACACGACTGGAAAGCGCTCGGCTACTTGCCCATTCCAAATTAAATCGTGCATAACCTCGCTGAGGCTGCATTTTCGCAGTCAAGTTGCTCCCATCTCCGTCGCAATGGCTCGCCTGCGGCTGATGATAGGTCCGTTCACGCCTGCGGTCGGCGACTGCTTCTGCGTCGTCGGCGGGGTTGGGCCGAGAGGGCGTGACTCGTGGGGCTGGGAGCGACCTTGCTACGACGTGAGATGCGAGACGCAGCGACTGTCGCCAATTGCGGGCTCCTCACATGTGGCGAATACCCATGCTCGGACCTGTCCCCACGTGCTGCACGACGAACCTGTCACCAGCTGCTGCACGACGAACCTGTCACCACGTGATGGCGCGCGCCTGCCACGGGTGACAGTCATTGCTGGCCTGCCACCAATGACTGTCACCCGTGGCAGGCCTAGAAGAAAGGAACGATATGAAACCGCAGATCACCGACTTCGCGCAGGACTACCACGAGCGCATGTTCCCCGGGTACAAGAGCGACTTCGCGCGCACCGACCCCGAGTTTATCGAGCGCTTCGACAACTTCGCCTTCGACGAGGTCATCAACGACGGCGCCGCGGACGGCGAGCCCTTGGACGAGCGCACCCGCTTCATGGCGATTTTGGCCACGTTGCTCGGTTGCCAGGGCATCGACGAGTACCGCGCGATCCTGCCTGCCGCGCTGCGCATGGGCGTGACGCCCGTTGAGGCCAAGGAGGTCGTCTACCAAGCGAGCGCGTACCTGGGTATCGGCCGCGTCTTCCCGTTCCTCAAGGTCACGAACACCGTGCTCGAGGAGCAGGGCGTCGAGCTGCCGCTCGAGGGCCAGGCCGCGACCGAGCCGACCTACGAGCGCCGCGCGGCCGCCGGCGAGGCCAAGCAGGTCGAGATCTTCGGCGAGGGCATGCACGGGTACGCCGAGAAGGGCAATCCCGAGTACCCGCAGATCAACCGCTGGCTCGCGGCCCACTGCTTCGGCGACTGGTACACGCGCGGCGGCCTCGATAACCGCCAGCGCGAGATGATCACCTTCTGCTTCCTTACGGCCCAGGGCGGCTGCGAGCCGCAGGCCGCGGCCCACGCCGCCGCCAACATGCGCATCGGCAACACGAAGGCGTTTCTCATCAAGGTGGTGAGCGCGATGGTGCCGTTCATCGGGTATCCGCGCAGCTTGAACGCCCTGAGCTGCATCGAGAAGGCCGCCGAGCAGGGGTAGGCCGAGGACTTCCGGCAGGGGAGGGGAGAAGCCTCTCTTTTCACGGCGGCTGTGTGGGCCGTGGCCGATAGGGAAAATTCGAGCACGCCGATGGCCCGGCCGCGCCGTGGCCATGTGCCGTCCAAGCAAGATAAGCGAGGTCCGGGATCGCGCCTGCTCGGCCGAGAAGAACAGCGAGCCGCAGCTATGGCCGATCGTCAGGCGCCGACGTGACTAATCCGCCGGCTCCTCGAACTTCGTCGTCCGCGCGTCTTCGCTCGCGGCCGCCTCGGCCTCGGCGCGGGCCAGGTAGTCCTCGAACCCTACGAGCGCGGCGAACGGCATGAACTGCGTTGCCCGTTCGGCGCGCGGCTTGGGTAGGCGAGCCGTGCGAGGGCGCCCCAACGGCTCGTCCTCTGGGCGGTGCCTGCGGGGCGCCTGTTTTGCGCCCGTCTCGCCGTGGCCTGAGGTCGCGCCTTGCCGCATCGGTCTCTCCCGTCGTTCCGCTGCGCTGCCATATTGCGTCGCTCCGGCACCCTCGGCCGCGCCCTGCCCCTCACTCCGCACGGTGACCTCCCACCTGGCCGTTCCTCTCCCGCTGCGTGGCCTCCTCGCGAAAGCTCACGCCCCTGAGCAGCGCGTTCTTGCCGAACTTTTTCTGCACGGCTAGGGTTGCGGCGCTCAAAGAATGCTCCTCCTCGTCGGCCGCCACGTCGTCGAAGAGCGTGCGCGTGGCAAAGCGCTCGTCCGCGAGGCCGCCCAGGCTCACGCTGAGCCGGCGGATGGAGCGGTCGCGGTCGGCCACCTCGTCGTAGATATCCAGCGCCCAGCCGAGCAGCTCGTTTCGCGAGTTCGTCAGCTTGCCGAGCTTGCGCGCGGCGCCCGCGCTCGGGGCCCCGAGGTCGTCCCACGAGTACCCCACGTACAGCGAGATCGAGTCGCAGACCAGGTGCTTCTCAACCAAATCGAGCGCCGAGGCCGACGCCATCTCGCGCAGGACGTTTCTTGCCTCGGCGAAGCTGTAGTCGCGCATGAGGACCTGGCCGTTGCTCGTGGAGTGGCCGCGCGGTTTGTAGGCCTGGACGTCGGCGATGGTGCAGGACTCGTAGCCCCACGCGTGGTCGATGAGGTACTCCGCGTTGACGCCGAACTCCTTGTGCAAAAAGCGCTCGTCTATCTGCGTGATGCCGGCGAGGTCGACCACGTTGTACTGCAGCAGGCGCCGCGCGGTGCCGGGGCCGATGCCCCAGATGTCCGTGATGGGCCGGTGGTGCCAGATCTTGCGCCGGAACTCGCGCTCGTCCAGGTAACCGATGTGGTCGTCCACGTGCTTGGCCGTGATGTCGAGCGCCACCTTGGCGAGGAAGAGGTTCGTGCCGATGCCCGCCGTGGCGCAGATGTGCGTCTCGTCCTCGACGCCCTTCATGAGGAGCTTGGCGAAGCCGCGCGCGTCCGTTTGGTAGAGCTTGAGATAGGGCGTCGCGTCGATGAAGCACTCGTCGATCGAATAGACGTGGATATCTTGAGGGCTAACGCGCCGCAGGTAGATGCCGTAGATCTGCGCCGAGACCTCCATGTAGCGCTTCATGCGCGGCGGGGCCTTGATGTAGTTGATGTCTTTGGGGATCTCGAACACGCGGGCGCGACTCGAGACGCCGAGCGCCTTGATGGCGGGGCTCGCGGCCAGGCAGATGGTGCCGTCTCCGCGGCTGGGGTCGGCCACAACGAGGTTCGTGGTGAAGGGGTCGAGCCCCCGGTCGGCGCACTCCACGGAAGCATAGAAGCTCTTGAGGTCGATGCACAGATAGGTGCGGCCCGTGTCCACGGCGTCGCGACGAATGATCGGGTCCGGGCCCATCTGCACCTCCTGGTGGTCGGCATCTGGCGTTGTGTGGGATTATTTTGGCTGAGGCGGCGGACAACAATCGCCACGATTCCGCCCGCCACATACTTAGCAACGTTTGTTCGCATAAGACAGGGGGACAGTCCCTTCGTCTTACGCGTCGCGCAGAATAAGACGAAGGGACTGTCCCCCTGTCTTATATGGGAGGTCGAATGCGGGCGTTTATTGCCTTGGAGATGCCGGAGGAGTTCGTCGACGACGCGGCGGCGCTGGCCCGTCAGCTGCAGCGCGACGTGGACGGGCGCTTCGTGCCGGCCGAGAACTACCACCTTACGCTGGCGTTTCTTGGCGAGATCAACGAGGCCGAGGCGCGCGACGCCATGGACGTCGTCGACGCGGCGTGCGCCACGGCGGGGCCGCTGCCCATCGACGTCGAGGGCCTGGGCGCCTTCGGTAAGCGGGCCGGCGGCGCGGGGCTTTGGCTCCAGATCGCCAAAGATCCCGAGCTCATGGCGTTGGCCGAGCGCGTGAGAGAGGGGCTCGATGCGCGCGGCGTGGACTTCGACCGCTCGAATTCCTTCTTGCCGCACGTGACGCTGGCCCGCCGCGCCAAGCTGCCCGCGGGCGCGTTGCCGCAGCTGGCCTTCCCGCTGCCCTGCGAGGCCTCGCGAGTCACGCTGTTCCGCAGCTTTTTGGAGAACGACGGCGCGCGGTACAAGCCGCTGTATTCCGTGGAGCTCGGTTAGGGAATAGCTATCGCTAGGTTGGCCCTCAATTTGCGAATTGCCGAGTAGCGGCAACCGCGGCAATGCTTTGACCTGCGCCTCCGCGCTCATCGTCCGCTGCGTCGCTCGCCGGTTCGCAGATTGCCCGCCTACTTAGCGATTATTTGCTGCGCATCTGATGCGCTGCGGGTGGTATTTCTCCTTGAGAAGCGCTCGCAGCACCGCTCGTCCGCGCCTGCAGCGCCCGAACCGCAGACGCGCTAACCTAGTAAGACCGAAAATAACGGCCGCAACAAAGGAGGCCCCATGAAGAACATGACGAAGAAGGATTACCCCGCCTACGCGGTCGTGGAAGGCGCCGAGCGCGACATCGTGCTGCTCGGCAACAAGTTCTACTTCGTGACCCCCGGCGAGCACAACGGCAAGGGCCGCCGTGTGACCACCCGCCAGCTGCTCTGGCTCATGGGCGACGGCAACATCACCTTTACCGACGACGAGGCCAAGCCCGAGTTCTTCACGGACCTCGCGTTCGTGCAGGAGCAGGAGGAGGCCGCCGCTCGCCGCAAGACGACCGTTCTGCGCGTCGTCGGCGCGTGCGCCGCGGGCGCGGCCGTCGTGGCCGGCGTCGTCGTGGCCGCCCAGCACGAGCTCATCTCGCGCGCGGTCGAGAAGCAGTAGGGCAGAGCGCATAAATGGCTAAACAGGTTTGGCGCGGCGGCAACATGCTCTATCCGTTGCCGGCGGTCATGGTGAGTTGCGGTAACGCCGCAGGTCAGACGGATATTATCACCATTGCATGGACGGGGACGATCTGCACGAACCCGCCCATGCTCTACATCTCTGTACGCCCTGAGCGCGCGAGCTACCCTATCATCCGCGAGTCGGGCGAGTTCGTGGTCAACCTCACCACGCGCAAGCTGCAGCGCGCCTGCGACTGGTGCGGCGCGCGTTCCGGCCGCGATTGGGACAAGTGGGCGGAGTGCGGCCTTACCGCGGCGCCGGCCGCGTCGCTCGAGTTCGCGCCCGTCATCTCGCAGAGCCCGGTGAACATCGAGTGCAAGGTCGCCGAGGTCAAGGAGCTCGGCAGTCACCATATGCTCCTCGCGAGCGTGGAGGCGGTGCAGGTTGAGGACGGCCTGCTCGATGAGCGCGGCCGGCTCGACCTCGGGCGCGCAGGTCTTACCGCATACAGTCACGGCGAGTACTTTGAGCTGGGCAAACGCTTGGGAACCTTTGGATACAGCGTTCGCAAGAAGGCCCCGAGGAAGAAACGCTGAGACTTCCGGCCGTCGTCCAAGCAAGTTGGGCGGCGGCTATTTCTTTAGAACACGTGTTTGTTGTCCCTTGCTCGTGGCATACTGGGAACGTACGTTCCGAGAAGATCACGGCGATGGGAGGGGCAGCATGATGCAAGGTGTTGAGAAGCGCACGCGGCGCTATGTTCGCGTGCGCTGCGAGATCGACGCCGACGGCTCGCTGACCCCCATTGCCGTGCTGTGGCGCCCGGGCCGCGCCTACGAGATCACCAAGGTGAGCCGCCGCGAGAGCTGGGCGTGCCTGGGCACCGGCCGCGGCGTGCGCTTCACCGTGTGGTTCGGCGGCTACCAGACGCACCTGTGGTGGGACACGAACCGCTGGTACGTGATGAGCCGCCCGCCGCGCCGCGTCGAGCAGGCGGTCGCGGTGGGGGAGGCGGACGGCGGACAAGAGACGGGTGGCCCGTAGATGCCGGCCGGACGCGTGGGCCTGCGGCGGGTCAAAACGCCGTCGGCCGCCATGTGAAGAGCGGCAACGGGCAATACGGCCGTTTGCGTCCTGGTTTGTTGGCTCGAGCCGTGACCGGCGTTCTTGCTGTGCCCAAGCCTCGCCGTGCGCAAGCCGCCTGACGGACGCGTCGCCTACTCGTTGATGACGGAGAGAAACGCTTCGCCGTATGCGTCGGCCTTCTTCTGCCCCACGCCGGACACCTGCAGGAACTCATCGACGTCGCGCGGTCGTTTGGCGCACATGTCGATGAGCGCCGCGTTGGAGAAGATGATGTACGCAGGCACCTGTTGCTCGCGCGCGAGCTCGGTGCGAAGGGCAACGAGTCGCTGGTAGAGGTCCTGATCCACGTCCGCGAGCTCGACGGCCGCGGCGGTTTTGGCGCTGCGCCTGCCGTTGTCCGCGCCTGTCGACGACGTGCCCGCGCCCGTGGCCTTCTTGCGAGGCTTGCCCTTGGCCACGCGCAGGACGAACGGTTCGCCGTCCACGAGCCTTGTGCGCATGAAGCCGCTCGCCGCCCCCGTGAGCTGGATGGTGGGGTAGTCGCCCGACGTGCGCGCGAGCAGGCCGCGGTACACGAGCTCATCGATGATCTGCCGGATTTGCCCAACGGGCACGTCGGCCATGATGCCGTAGGTGCTGAGCTGGTCGTACCCGCGGCCGACGATCTTCTCGGCGCGCGACCCGCGCAGGATGTCCACGATGGTCGAGGCGCCCACGGTCCGGCCGCGCTGCGCGAGCCTGGCCACGCAGCTCACCACCTTGAGGGCGTCGACGGTGGCATCGCGCTCCTCGAACTCGGCGAGGCAGTTCGTGCAGTTGCCGCAGTACGCGGGCGCCTCCTCACCGAAGTAGCGCAGGATGAAGCTGCGTAGGCAGTCGGTGGTTGTGGCGTAGAAGACCATCTGCTTGAGGCGCGCCTCGTCGCGTTCGTGCAGCTGCGCGAGTTCCTCGGCCGAAAGGTCGTCTCGCTCGGTGCGGCTGAGCAGGAACTCCTGCGTGTGGACGTCGCCCGGGGAGTAGAGCAGCAAACACTCGGCCGGGGTACCGTCGCGCCCGGCGCGGCCCGCCTCCTGGTAGTAGTTCTCCAGGCAGCTGGGGATGTTGTAGTGGACGATGTAGTTGACGTTGGACTTGTCGATGCCCATGCCGAAGGCGTTGGTGGCCACCATCACGCGGGCTCGGTCGTAGAGAAAATCGTCCTGGTTGCGGTCGCGCTCGCCGGCGCTGAGGCCCGCGTGGTAGCGTGTTGCGGCGAGGCCCTCGTCGCGCAGCGTCTTGCAAACCTCCTCGACGGCGCGGCGGCTCGAGCAGTAGACGATGCCCGACTGGTCGGCGTGCTCTCGCGCGAAGGCGACCACGCGATCGTCCTTGGCCTTCTTGCCGTTTGGTCGCTCGACGAGAAACTTGAGGTTGGGGCGGTCGAAGCTCGCAAGGACGGTGTGCGGGTCCGTGAGGCCGAGCTCCCGCGCGATGTCTTCGCGCACCTCTCGCGTGGCGGTGGCGGTGAGCGCCATCACGGGCGGGCGAGCTGGCAGCGCGGCTATGAACTCAATGATGCGCTGGTAAGAAGGCCTGAAGTCGTTGCCCCACTGGCTAATGCAATGTGCCTCGTCCACAGCGAGAAGCGCGACGCCGCGGGCGGTAACAACATCAATAAAGTAAGGGTCGTCCAGGCGCTCCGGCGCAACGTACACAAGCGCCAGCGCGCCTGACGCGACGCCGTGGAGCACGTCGGACTGCTCGGCCGCCGAAAGCGTGGAGTTGAGGCAGCTCGCCGCCACGCCGTACTGTCGCAACGCCCCCACCTGGTCAGCCATGAGCGAGATCAGGGGAGAGACGACCACCGTGAGGCCGCCCGCGGCCTCCGCAAGGGCGATGGCCGGCACCTGATAGCAGATGGACTTACCGGCCGACGTGGGCATGACGGCGAGCACGTCGCGCCCAGCGAGCGCGGCGTTTACGATGCCCCCCTGGTGCGGACGGAAGCTCTCGTAGCCAAAGACCCGGCGAAGAATATCGAGCGGTTGCGACGTTGTGGTCATGCGGCCCCTTTCTGCAGGTCTCCATTGTGCAACACATGCGGGACAACAATCCGCGCGAGCCGGTAAGCGCCGTCAGCCCGAAGCGCCTGCAATGGGTGACTGTTTCTGCGTTGCCGTTCTGCCTTGAAGCGCCTGCAATGGGTGACTGTTTCTGCGTCGCCAGCGAGTCTGCGCCAATAGCGAGAGGCACGAAGGTCGGGCTCGACCCTTGCGGCAACGCGCGATGTGAGACGCAGTGACTGTCACCCATTGCGGGCGCCCCTGCACGTCCGTCATTTCCTGCAGCACGATAAACCTGTCACCACGTGCAGCAGGACGAACCTGTCACCACGTGCAGCAGAATAAACCTGTCACCAGATGTGGGAAGCCTGCCACCAATGACTGTCACTGGTGGCAGGCGACTAGGCCCACTGGGCGACGCGGCGCTTCATGCCGGCGATGTCCAAGGTGCCCTCGGCGAAGCCCTTGCGGATGAGCAGCTCGGGCACGAGCTCGTCGTATTTCTCGAAGGTGGGCACCTCGCCGGGGTAGATGAGCTCCATGGGGTCCTCGAGCGCCTCGGCCTCGTTGGCCACCACGGTGTAGAAGGCCTTCTCGTCGACCTCAGGCGCCATGATGAAGGTCATGTAGTACGGGCGCGACGAGTCGAGGCCCTTGAGCCCCAGCTCCTTTGCGCATTTGATCTTGAGCAGGCGCTCCAGCGCGAGGAACGCGTAGCTGCCGAGCCACGGCAAGAGGCACCACATGTTGCCGCCGAGGCTCACGAGAGGCGACTTGGTGAGCCCGCCGTTGGCCGCCACGTGGCGTGCCTGCGCGAGACGTGCGCGGGCGTTTTCCTGCAGGTAGGGGTAGGGCGCGTGCTCGTCCAGCGCGCGGCGCATCCGCTCGAGGACGTGCGTGTCGATGTCTCCCGGGCACTCGCCGAAGTACGCGGGCACGCGGCCCTTGACCTGCGTGACGTAGAGCAAATGCCGCTTGTGGTCGACCTCCTCGACGATCCACACGTGGCCCGCGATGGCTACCTTCTCGCCAGGCGGGGGAGGGGCCACGAGCGTGCCGATCTCCTGCGAGTCGCAGCGCACCGTGTACTCCACGTTTTCCTGGAAGACGGCATAGAACTTGTAATTATTCGTTACGCGCTCGCCGGCAAGGCCCACGATGAGGCCGCCGGTCTCGGTCTGCTCGATGTAGTCGTGCTCCAAATGGAAGCGCAGCAGCTCGCGGAAGTCGTCGAGCGTCACGCGGTGGAAGAACGTGAGCGTGAGCACGCGGCTCGCGAGCTGCGCCGGCGTGAGCTCTCCCTCGGAGGCGAGGATCGCCAGCGTCTGGTGGCAGAGCAGGCTGTACGGCAGGCGGTCCAGCCGAGGCGCCTCGACCCAGTGCTCCTCTCGGTAGAGCTGCACGAGGGCGATGCCCTGCAGCAGCTTCCAGGGGATCGTCTCGGGCGTGAGGGCGCGGGCCTCGGGCTGGTCCTCGCGCATGACGAACCACATCTCGGGCGGCTCGTCGCGGCGGCCTGTGCGACCCATGCGTTGAAGGAAGCCGCTCACGGTGAAGGGCGCGTCGATCTGGAACGCGCGGTTGAGGCGCCCGACGTCGATGCCGAGCTCGAGCGTGGCGGTGGCGACGATGGAGAGGTCGTTGGCCTCGTCGCGCATGAGCTCCTCGGCCGACTCGCGGATGGACGCCGAGAGGTTGCCGTGGTGGATGAGGAAGCGGTCGGGCTCGTGGTTCTTCTCGCAATAGGCGCGCAGGACCGTGCAGACGTCCTCGGCCTCCTCGCGCGAGTTCGTGAACACGAGGCACTTCTTGCCGCGCGTATGTTCAAAGATGTAGCCGATGCCGGGGTCGGCATTAACTGGCGCCGTGTCGGTTTCGGGCTCGGAAGGGGCCCAAGGGTTTATTTCCACGCGCAGCTCCGCATGAGCCGAAGGCGACTTAATGTCGCCTTCGTGCGAGTCAGGACTGTTTGAGCATGGAGATAAACCCTTGGGCCCCTCCTGCTGCACGGAAATGACCTGAGCCTCCACTCCTTCACGCGACTTGAGCAAAGACTCCGGCGCTTGCGGGCCCGTGGTGTAGAAGTGCTCCATGGAAAGGCGCCAGGTGCGCGGCGGCTCCTCGATGCGCGGCACGATGGTCTTGCGGCCAGTTCCCGCGGCTAGAAACGCGCCCACGGCCTCGGGGTCGCCGATGGTGGCCGAGAGCCCGATGCGCCGTGGGTCCACGCCCGCCATGCGGCTCAGGCGCTCGATGAGGCACAGGCACTGCCCGCCGCGGTCGCCGCGCAGCAGCGAGTGGACCTCGTCGATCACCACGTAGCGCAAATCGCAGAAGAGCTTCGAGACGGCCGAGTGGCGCCGCATAAGAATGGCCTCGAGCGACTCCGGCGTGAGCTGCAGCACGCCCGAGGGCTTCTTCATGAGCTTCGCCTTGTGGGAAGCCGAGACGTCGCCGTGCCAGTGCCACACGGGTATGTGGGCCTCCTCGCAGAGCTCGGTCAGGCGATAGAACTGGTCGTTGATCAGGGCTTTTGTGGGGCCGATGTAGATGGCGCCGACGCTTGCGGGCGGGTCTTCCCAGAGCTCGGTGAGGATGGGGAAGAAGGCCGCCTCGGTCTTTCCCGACGCGGTCTGGGCGGTGAGAAGCACGTGATCCTCGGTGTTGAAGATGGCCTCGCCGGCGGCAACCTGCACGCCGCGGAGGTTCTCCCACTCGTGGTCGTAGATAAAATCCTGAATGAACGGAGCATATCTCTCGAAGACGCCCATGTACCCTGTTGCCTTTCGTACGCCTGTTCGGAAAATTGTAACCCAACCGCGGCGATTGTTGTCCCGGGCCGCGCATATAATCGCTGCAACGCGATGCGTCAGCGGATCGAAAGGAGCTCTTGCCATGGCAACCAAGAAGATCGTCCTCGACCTCGACGTGGGCATCGACGACGCCCTCGCCCTCGCCTACGTGCTCGGAAGCCCTGATGCGGACCTTGTGGCGATTACCTGCACTTACGGCAACGTCACCGTGGAGACGAGCGCCCGCAACGCGCTGGCGGTCCTGCACCTGTTCGGCCGCGACGACGTTCCCGTGTACAAGGGCATCACGCACTCGCGCGTCACCAGCGCGGACTACGTCGTTCCGCCCATCTCGGAGTTCATCCACGGCAAGAACGGCATCGGCGAGTGCGAGATCCCCGATTCGCCGCGCAGGCCCGAGGAGAAGGGCGCCGTCGACTTCCTCATCGAGGCCGCCGATGCGTACGGCAAGGACCTCTTCTACGTTCCCACGGGCGCCTCTTCCAACCTGGCGGCCGTCCTCGAGCGCGACCCCGCGTTTAAGGACAAGGTCGGCGGGGTCGTCATGATGGGCGGCACCCTTACCTGCGAGGGCAACGTGAACGCCTGCGTGGAGGCGAACATCTCCCAGGACCCCGAGTCCTCCGACCTTGTGTTCAGGTCGGGCCTCGAGTTCACCATGGTCGGTCTGGACGTTACCAACCAGACGCTGCTCACCAAGAAGGAGACCGCCGTCTGGCGCGCCCTCGGCACGGCGGGCGGCACGTTCCTCGCCGATATGACGGACTACTACATCGACTTCGAGACGAACCACACGGGGCTTCACGGCTGCGGGCTGCACGATCCGCTCGCGGCGGCCGTTGCCATCGACCCCTCGCTGGTAAAGACCTACGGCATCAACCTGCGCGTTGACCTCGAAGGCGAGCTCCGCGGCCGCACCATCGGCGAGCGCTCGCGCATCAACGACCCTCACAAGACGGCCCAGGTCGCGCTCGAGGTCGACGTGCCCGCCTTCACGGAGCGCTTCATGGAGCGGCTCACCGAGCTCGCCCGCAATCACTAGTCTCGCGCGCCGGCCTGCAAAAGGGACAGCCCCTTTTGCAGGCCGGCGTTCACTGTCTTCTTCTAGGTTTTAAGGGGGCCAGAATGACCGAGGAAATCTCGTCGAGCGTCGAATTCAGCGCGGCGGATGCCAAGCGCGTCCTCATCCCGCTCGATATCCTCTTCGTCCTCAGCATTCTCTCGCTGCAGGCGTTCGGCTACATCTTCCAACAAATAGGCGCTGACCTCGGCGCCGTTGCCGAGGCGCCGCTTATCTCGTCGATTCCCAGCATCGTCTTGGGCATCGTGTGCTTCATCTACGGGTCGCTCTCCGATTACGTCTCGCTCAAGAAGATGACGATCGCCGGCATGGCGTTGTTCTTCGCGGGGTCCGTTCTGGGCTTCTTCCTGCACGGCAACATCTGGCTCGTCATCTTCGCGCGCTGCCTGCAGACGGCGGGCGGCCAGGTGGCGGGCTCCATCTACCTCGCTATTACCTCGCGCTACCTCAAGGGGGCCGAGCAGGTCACGTTCTTCGGCATATTCACGGCGTCATACCAGCTCTCGACCGCCATCGGCGTCGTCTCGTCCGGGCTTCTCAGCGCGGTGGACTGGTCGCTTCTGTTCCTGGTCCCGCTCGTCGGCGTGCTGGCCGTCCCCACTCTTCTGCGCGGCATGCCCGAGACCGACGCCGGCGAGACGAAGGTCGACGTCGCCGGCTTCGTCATCTTCGGCGTGATGATCACGCTGCTCACGCTGTACTTCTCGTTCGGCTGGGCGTACCTTGTGGGCGCTGCGGTCGCGCTCGCCGTGTTCGTCGCGTATATCCATCGGGCGGCCGAGCCGTTCATCACGCCGGCGTTCTTCCGCAACGCGCGCTGGCTGCGCGCCATCGCGCTCATGGTCGTCTTTTACTTCGTCAACTACTCCGTGACGAGCCTGTTCAACGGGGCGTGTGCGACCGTCTACGGGCTGAGCTCGAGCGAGAGCTCCCTGTACCTCGTCGCGGGCAACATCGCCTCGTGCGTCGTCGCCTGCTGCTCGGGAAAGGTCGTCTCCAGAATCGGCCGCGACGCGTCGATTTTCGTCTCCGGGGCGGCTCAGGTGGCCGGGTTCACCCTGGCGGCGCTCTGCATAGCTGCGGGGGTCGTTCCCTTCGCCTTCGGCTTCTGCCTGTATTTTGCCGGCGTGGGGCTGCTGTTCTCGCCGCTCTCGACGACGATCCTGGGTACGCTCTCGGCCGATGAGGTCGGGCGCGGCATCGGCATGAACGACCTGGCCATGAACGTGTCGGCGTCCATCGGCATCGCCATCTTCGGTTCCATCATGGGCACGACGAAGCTGTCCGACGTGAGCGTCATCGGCTTGGCGGCCGAGACTGCCACCTATTCCAACCTGTTGTTTATTTACGCCGGCATTATGCTGCTCGGTGTTTTGGCCTTCGCGTCGTTCCGCAAGAGAATCGCCGCCGCGGCCTAGCGGTTGTACGACTCGTTGGCGTCCAGGGCGTAGATGAGCGAGGCCTCGAGCTCGTCCAGCCGCTCACGGTCGCAGGGATAAAACAGCACGTAGACGTGTTGCTTGAACTTGACGTCGGCGTAGACCTCGGGACTTCCGGCGCCGGTGGCGTCCGCGAAGGCCGAGGCGCCCATCGAGTAGGACTTGCCCACGTAGATGTCGCGGAAGCCGGTGAAGTCGCCCTTCTTGACGGCGTGGGGGTAGGTAGCCATCACGTAGCAGCCGCAATGGTCGAGGAAGCTCGTGGTGCCGGCCGGGGCGCCGCTGTTCCCCAGCCAGTTCTGTATGAACTTCTCGACGCTCATGCGGATCTCGGAGCCGTTGAGGATGGCCTCGCGCGCGGCCGTGCGGGCCTTGGCCTGGGCGCGCGCCTCGCCGAGGGCGTGGACGTTGGCGCCGATGCCGCTGATCGCGCCCGCGACGCCCGACCCGATGCCGTGGGCGACCGCGCCGACCCTGCTCGCCGCCGCATGACCAGCTTGCGGAACGGCGTGGGCCACGCCCGCCGCGGCCTTCTGCACGGCGGGCGCCACCTTCTCCTCGATGACGGGGGCGACCTTGGGGATGACATGGGGCGCGAACTCGGCGGCCTGGCGTATGTACGGGGCGGCCTTGTTCACCGCGGCTGCCACGGCCTTTCCCTTGGCGCCGGGGACGAGCCTCACGCCCATCTGCGCGATGTCGATCACGCGATTGATGGCGTCAACGTAGTCTTGCGAAGTCTTCGCTTGGTTGACCTGCGGCTCGTTGGCGTCCATGGCGCTCCTTCTCGTTTGCTTAGGCGGCGATCATCGGCAAAAGATTTACCACCACTGTAGCCAAGACGGCAGCAGCGACGATTGCCGCGAACAGCTTATCGGCGAGCGTGGGCAGGAAGCTCTTCTTGGCGCGGGCGCGCATGAGCAGGTAGAGGATGGTGCCGGGCGCGATGGCGATGGCGACGACGGTGAGCCCCTTCATGCCGCTCGACCAGATGAGGAACGCGGTGTAGATAAGGGCGACGGTGCCCGCGACGCGCGCGGAGCCGAGGCTCGGCGCGAGCGGCCCTTCGATGCGCTCGTTTTTCCATGCGATCCGCGTGTAGTAGGCGGCGGCGCAGGTATAGGGGATGAGGATCGCGTAGACCGAGCACGTGTAGAAGAACTGGTAGGTGCCCTCGGAGAAGAGCGAGAGGACGAGGAACGCCTGCGTGATGCCGGCGGAGATGAGCACCGTGCGGCGCGACGTCCCGCGCTCGTCCGTCGCGGCGAGGGCGGCGGGGAGAAGACCGCGGCTGGCGGCCTGGTAGGAGGTCTCGGCGGCGAAGGTCAGGTAGCCGAGCATCGTGCCCATGAGCGAGACCACGACGCCGCCGTTGACGAGCACGGCGCCGGCGGGTCCGATGACCTGCTCGAACACGCCCGCGAGCGACGGCGTGGAGAGCGTGGCCAGCTGCTCTCGCGGCATGATGCCCAGCGAGAGGACCGAGATGAGCACGTAGAACACCACGACGAGAAGGAAGCCCACGGTGGTGGCGCGGCCGACGTCCTGCTGGTTGCGCGCGCGGCCGGAGACCACGACGGCGCCCTCGAGGCCGACGAAGAGCCACACGAGCGCGATCATGGTGGAGCGCAGCTGGTCGCCGAAGGCCATGCCGCCGGGCTCTCCCCAGAAGTTCTGGGCAAACACGGCCGGGTCGAACTTAGCAAGAAGCGCCACACAGAGGATGAAGAGTGCGAGCGGCACGAGCTTGGCCAGCGTGATGACCATGTTCACGCCTGTGGCGAGCGTGACGCCGCGCGTGAGCAGCCACGCGATGAGCCAGAGGAACACCGACGCCAGCGCGATGGAGATGGCCGTGCTGCCGCCCCCGAGCTGCGGGAAGAAGTACGACAGCGCGTTGAAGAGCATGATGGCGTAGCCCGCATTGTTGAGGCAGGCGCTCATCCAGTAGCCCCACGCGGAGGCGAAGCCCACGTACTCCCCGAAGCCTGCGTGTGCGTAGGCGTAGATGCCGCCCGTGAGCTCGGGGCGCACGGCGGCGAGGCCGCTGAAGGTCTTGGCCAGCGCGAAGACGCCGACGAAGCAGATCGCCCAGCCGGCCAGCACCGCGGCGGTGTTGGCCCCGCCGGCGGCGAGGTCGCCCGCCAGCGAGAAGATGCCCGCGCCCACGCACGTGGTGACCACGAGCGTGGTGAGGCCCGCGAAGCCGAGGCTGTTCGCGTCGCTATTCGGTTGGTCGTTGCTGATGGTCGATGCGTCTGCGGTTCTCTTTGCCTGTTGGTCCGGCTTCGAGGTCATCGAATCTCTCCCCTAGATCGTGAACTCCGCGAATTTGGGGTCGACGTCGGGGTTTTGCTGCCCTGCCGCGCCCGCTGAGTCAACGGTAGCTGCAGAGATGCTGAAGTCGCCGGATTGTAGCAGGCTGGCAACGCTGGTGTTCGGATTCTGATACAAGATGTCCAGCAGCTCGATAAAGTCGCGGATCACCTCGCGCGGCGTGAGGTGGGAGTCGGCGCCCACGCGACCGAACTCGACCTGCAGGAAGCCCACGAGGTCCTCGGTGACGAGGCGGCGCTCGTAGCCGAAGTAGCCGGCGTGGATGTCGGCGAGCTTCTCGGTGAGGACCAGCAGCTCCTCATGGGTGAGCGGGTTCAGGTGGATGACGGGGGCGAGCATGTCCGTGAGGCCCTCGGAGGCAAAGCGCCCCTGCGTGAGGCGGCTGCGCAGGGCCTCGTAGCTGTAGACGCCGCGGCGGCGGTCCTCGATGGACTGCGGGGTGCCGCCCATGATGATGCCCAGGTGGTGCGCCTTGCCCTGCAGCGTGTCGTTGTACATGGTGAGGATCTTCTCGTAGTTGTACTGGCGCGTGATGGAGTTCGGGATCTTGTACAGGTTGACCAGCTCGTCCACGAGCACGATGAGGCCCTGGTAGCCGGCGCCCACGAGGAATTCCGCGAAGAGCTTGAGGTACTCGTACCAGTCGTCGTCGCCGATGCAGGCATTGATGCCGAGCTCGAGCTTGGCCTCGGTCTTCGTGCGGTACTCGCCGCGCAGCCACTTGGCGCAGCAGGCCTGGCGCTCCTCGTCGCCTTCCAGATAGGCCGCATAGTAGGCTTCGAGCACGCGGCAGAAATCGAAGCCGTGCACGAGCTCGCGGATGGGGGAGAGGGCCGCCTTGAGCGGGACCATGGGGTCGGTCGCGCCTTCGGAGAGGTTGCGCGCCCAGCGCTCGAGCACGAGGGGGAGCGCCCCGCCCTCGGGGCGCGTCTTGGTGCTCAGGTTGCGGATGAGCTCCTTGTACGTGGCGAGGCCCTGGCCCTGGTTGCCCTGCAGGCGGCGCTCGGGCGAGAGATCGGCGTCGGCCACCACGAAGTCGCGACCCATGGCGTGCGTGCGGATGGTTTGCAAGAGGAACGATTTGCCCGCACCGTAGCGGCCCACGAGGAAGCGGAAGCTCGCGCCGCCGTCCGCGACCAGGGCGAGGTCGTGCAGCAGCGCCTCGATCTCGCGCTCGCGGCCCACGGTGATATAGGGCAGCCCGATGCGCGGCACGACGCCGCCCTTGAGCGAGTTGATGATCACGGCGGCGATGCGCTTGGGCACGCGCGTCCTGGGTGCGGGCGTCTGTTCCGGCATGGCGTTCCTCTCAGCTGGTTTTATGGTCCCCATGCTATCACGACGCGCGGAACAAGAAAAACATCTGTTCGGATTTGTTGAGCGGAAGAACGACGCCGCACATCTGTGGCGCGCAGCGCGCACCCTGCTTGGGCTTTCACCGAGTCAAACTTCTGCGGATGTACGATTGATTTTGGTTTCGCCGACTATCCAAGAGATTTGGACCTGTCTCAACTTGGCAAATGGCCTTGATTTCCTGCCCTCTAATCGTTGGGCAGCGAATCAATCGTACATTCAACGGAGCCTGCGAGCAGAAACGGCCGTTGAACGTCTTGCCGATCGAGTCGCACGTCTGTGCGTGAGCCAAAGTCGAGGTTATGCACGATTTAATTCGAACTTATCGAGTAGCCCTAAAATCGCCAGTCCATCTACCTGCGCAAACGGATGGCGAGGACTCTTGGCTACTGAGCCCTTTCGAATTAAATCGTGCATAACCTCGACTTCTTGTCTCGAACCAAGTAAATCGGACCGGAGAAGCGCCTGCGACCCTTAGTTTTCCGCTGAGGTCGCTTCGCCGAGCGCCTCGCGGACGTCGTCGACGTAGTCCTCCACGAGCCGCGGCTCGCCGTCGTCGCCGAACTCGATCGCCGTGTCCCCGAGCAGCTCGAACAGCTTCTCGTTCACAGCGTCGACCACCAAATCGACCGACGACCCCA
Source organism: bacterium (assembly GCA_963610995.1). Taxonomy (GTDB): domain Bacteria; phylum Actinomycetota; class Coriobacteriia; order Coriobacteriales; family Atopobiaceae; genus Paratractidigestivibacter. The sequence goes on from CAVDQW010000081.1 coordinate 20,690, forward strand.
CACCCCGGATGAGCTCTTCTTCATTGCTCTTAAGCAACGCTTGAAGGAAGGCGACCTCGCTTTGCGAGAGCCCATACGGCCCCGTAGTTTCCTTGGACGTCGACCCAGGAGTAAGAAGTGACGGCCCAGCCGGAGAGCCTATCTCCGCCCGCAGTTCCGCATGAGCTTGGGGTGCTGGTGGCGCCTCCGTGCGAACAGGACTGTTTGAGGACGGAGATAGGCTCTGCGGCTGGGCCGTCCCCTCTTCGCGCTCCTCATCCACCAGCAGCGCCTCCTGCGTCACCGCCGCCGCCGACCGAATCCCCGCCAGCTTCGACAAATCGATATCGATGACGACCGGCCTGTGCGCCTCTTTGTACGCCAGGTAATCCGCGATCTCCGCATCGATCATCTTGACGAGGTACTTGGGCTCCGCATGGTCCTTGAGCTGGGCGGGGTAGTCGAGCGCCGCCCGCAGCTGCCGGTCAACGGCGCGGCAGATGTCGCCCAGCTTCGCGCTCTTGGCGCCGCCGTCGTGGTAGCCCTCGCAGGTCCAGTTGCCCTGCCGGTACACGTAGCGGCGGGTGGGGGAGAGCTCGTAGGCGCAGTCGGCGTGCGGCGCCGGGTCGTAGTGGATCGCCGAGGCGTACATGAGGTGGCGCACCGCGAAGCGCGTGCCGAAGAGCGTCTCGGTGAGGCCCTGATTGTGCGTGCGGGCGTAGTGGCGCGCAAGGCGGATGAACACGGCGCAAAAAACCAGCTCGAGGTCATCGGGCATGTCTTTGTAAAGCTTTGATTCGGTGACGCGGTAGGTGGAGAGTTCGCCCGCGGCCTCCATGAGCTTCTTGGCGGGCTCGCCCAGCGTGCCGAAGCCGAGCGCCTCCCGACGCGATCCCTTGGGCGGTGCCGAGAGCACGGCCGCCCGGTCGATGCCCTCGAGCAGCGCGATCGCGCCGTCGTGCGCGATGTCGGCGTAAGGCGCCGCGAGCTTGGGGTCGAGCGCGTGGTCGACCACGTAATCCACGAGCCAAGGCCTCACGTTTCGGTCCATGCTCGTTTGGTCGAACGCGCGATACGCCTGGTAGAAAGCCTGGATGGCCTCGAAGCCGCGAACGCCCGGCTCCACGCCGATGCCCATGAGCAGCTCGTAGATGTACACGTAGGCAAACGAGGTGGACACGTCCTCGATCTGCCCGCGCCGCACGTCGCCGCGCCACGTGAAGTAGCCGCGCAGCTGTCGGTCGTTCATGGAGCGGTAGGTCGGGTAATACGAGATGAACTGCCCCGTATAAGGCGCGTGGTCCTCGAAGTCCTCGAGAAGACGCGCCTGCTCATAGAAGAGCCGCGTCTCGGACCAGGTCCGGCCGGTCGGCGTCGTCTGCATCTCGCGCAGGCGCTTGATGGGCTCGGGCACGAAGCCGTGCATCTGCGAGCCGCGGCGGATGATGGGCTCGTCGCCGTAGCTCTTGGCCGAGGTGAAGGCGCGGCCGGTCTGCAGGCGCGGGTCGCTCAGCAGCTTCTCCAGGATCTTGTCGATGTCTGCCACGGCCCACCTCCCTTCGCGCCTGCGCGGCTCTCGCCATCATACGCCAGCGATCGGAGCGCGCCCGCCACGACGTTCCCGGTGCTCGTTGCTCACGTCCGTCGAGCTTCCAGGTTTGGGGGCGGGCTGCCGCGGCGCCGGTGCCCGCAAGAATGAACTCGGGCACGAAACGGTCGTTTAAGCGCGAATTGAGGCGCTTAAACGACCGTTTCGTGCCCGTTTGCGGCTGCGGCTCTCTGTTTGTGCGGCGCCCGCCCGAGCTACATCACGTACGCGAGCGTGGCGGCGATGAAGACGGCGGGCAGCATGTTGGCCGGCTTGAAGGTCTTGGGCCAGATGAGGTTCACCCCGACGCAGAAGATGAGGATCGACCCCACGAGGCTGAGGTTCGCGAGCGCGGCGTCGGTCATGATCGGCTGCAGCGGCACGCACGCGAGCGTGACGAGCCCCTGCCAGACGCCCACGGGCAGCGCGGCGAAGATGGCGCCCTTGCCCATGGAGGCCGCCATCGCGCAGATGATCACGGCGTCGATGGCGCCCTTGAGCATCAGTGTGTTGTAGTTGCCGGTGAGCCCGTCCTGGATGGCGCCGACGATGGCCATCGCCCCGATGCACACGGTGAGGCTCGCGGTCACGAATCCGTCCACGAACCCGGCGTCGCCGGTGCTGCCGGTCTTTTCGCGCAGCCAAAACCCGAGCTGCTCAAAGCGGGCGTCGAGGTCGATGGCCTCGCCGATGGCGGAGCCCAGCGCCAGGCTGATGAGGATCATCATGGTGCCGCCGGACGAGAGGCTGGCGCCCCCGTCCGCGCTCACGACGGCGAGCATCTTTTCCATCGTCCCGCCGATGCCGAGGAAGATGACCGAGAGGCCGCATGCCTTGAGCAGCGCGTCTTGCAGCTTCTGCGTGATGAATCGCCGGCCTACGAGCCCGACGAGCCCTCCGCCGATGATGCAGCAAACGTTGATGATGGTGCCCAGGCCGTGCATGAGTTGCCTCCTTCGATTTCCGCAGGTTATGGTAGCAGGGTGGTGGCGACGGCGAGAGAGGCGTGCATGTTCGGTAACCTTGACCTGCATATTGTTCGGCTGGGACTGCGCCCGGCGCTCGTGTACACGGTCGAGGGGCCGGACGGGGAGGCCGTCCGCGTGCTGAGTTCCGGGGGCGTGTATCAGTCGGCGACCTACCTGGGCGAGCGGCGTATGGAGCCGGTCTTCGAGTATTATCGCGCGTTCGGGCGGGCGCTCGAAGGCGTGGAGGCGCCGGCGCCGCGCGTGCTGGTCGTGGGCGGCGGCGGGTTCGCGGTGCCCAAGCATGTTCGCGAGCTGCGGCCCGAGGCGCGCGTCGACGTCGTGGAGATCGATGCTCGCGTGATCGACGCCGCCCTCCGCTGGTTCTTCGCCGACGAGGCTGACGCCCATGTGACCTGCGGCGACGGCTTCGATTTCGTGCGCGGTGCGGCCCTTCGCGGCGAGAAATACGACTTCATCGCGCTCGATGCGTTCTCGGGCTCCTCGCCGGTGGCGAGCCTCGCGTCGTCCGAGGCGGCCCGCGCCTACGCGAAGCTCCTCGCTCCCGGCGGGACGCTCGCGGCCAACGTCGTCACGCTCGATGGAGACGCGTCCTTCTTGCGTGACTTCCAGCTTACGCTCGATGCGGAGTTTGCGCAGGTAGACCTTATTGCCTGTCCCGACGACGCCTGGGCCGCCGACGACAATTTCCTGCTCGTTGCCCACGCCTAAGGGCATCCGTTCCGGGAATCGGTCGCTTGGTGCCGCGCGGCCTGCTCGAGCCGTGATTCGAACCGCCTTGGCGCTTGCGCGATGCGGGCGCCAATCCTCGCGGCTCAACGTCGGGCGACGCCTTGCGCGCGGCGATTATGACGTCCCCAAAGTCATCTCTTCGATGGGCAAGTAAGAAATCTAAGCGCGCGCGGCTAAAGTTTTCTCAGCGCCGGCGTATATCTCCCCGAAGACTCGGGTACAGACACCTTTGTTGAACAACGCTCGACGAAGGGATCACCCATGCGCAAATTCAAGACAGAGAGCAAGAAGCTCCTCGACCTTATGATCAACTCGATCTACACCAACCGAGAGATCTTCCTGCGCGAGCTCATCTCCAACGCCTCCGACGCCATCGACAAGCTCTATCTCAAGAGCCTGACCGACGCCTCCGCCAACGTTGACCAGGCAAATCTCGCCATCACGCTGTCTTACGACAAGGACGCCCGCACGCTTACCGTCTCCGACAACGGCATCGGCATGACCGCCGAGGAGCTTGAGAAGAACCTGGGCACCATCGCCCACTCCGGCTCCGAGGAGTTCAAGACCGAGAACGCCGAGGCCCAGGGCGACGCCGTGGACATCATCGGTCGCTTCGGCGTTGGCTTCTACTCCGCGTTCATGGTGGCCAAGGAGGTCAGCGTGGTCACGCGCGCCTTCGGCTCAGACGAGTGCAACCGCTGGACCTCCGACGGCGTCGAGGGCTACACCATCGAGGCCGTGCCCGCCGACGACCCGGCCTACCGCACCACCTGCGGCTCCGACGTCATCATGACCCTCAAGGACAACACCGACGACGCCTCCTACGACGAGTACACCTCCGAGTACACCCTGAAGGACCTGGTCAAGCGCTACAGCAACTACGTGCGCTACCCGGTCCAGATGATGGTCTCCAAGTCCCGCCAGAAGGAGAAGCCCGAGGACGCCGGCGACGACTACAAGCCCGAGTGGGAGACCTACGAGGAGCTCGAGACCCTGAACTCCATGACCCCCATCTGGAAGAAGCGCGCCTCCGACGTGGAGCAGTCCGAGTACGACGAGTTCTACAAGTCCACCTTCCACGACTGGGAGGCGCCCGCGCGCACCTTCAGCCTGCACGCCGAGGGCTCGCTCGAGTACGACGCGCTGCTGTTCATCCCCGGCAAGGCCCCGTTCGACCTCTACAGCCGCGACTACGAGAAGGGCCTTGAGCTCTACAGCTCCAACGTGCTGATCATGGAGAAGTGCGCCGACCTCGTGCCCGACTACTACAACTTCGTGCGCGGCGTCGTGGACTCCTCCGACATCACGCTCAACATCTCGCGCGAGACCCTGCAGCAGAACCGCCAGCTGCAGGTCATGGCCCGCCGCATCGAGAAGAAGATCACCTCTGAGCTGGAGAGCATGCGCGACAACGACCGCGAGGCCTACGAGAAGTTCTTCGGCAACTTCGGCCGCGGCCTCAAGTACGGCATCTACTCCAGCTACGGCATGAAGAAGGACGAGCTCGCCGGCCTGCTGCTGTTCTGGAGCGCCAAGCACGAGAAGTTCGTCACCCTGCAGGAGTACGCCGAGGACATGGTCGAGGGCCAGACCTCCATCTACTACGCCGCCGGCGACGACCGCGACCGCTTGGCCAAGATGCCGGTGGTCAAGGCCGCTCTCGCCAAGGGTTACGACGTGCTGCTCTGCACCGCAGACGTGGACGAGTTCTGCTTCCAGGCCATGCGCGACTTCACGGCCAAGGGCCTGGCGAAGGTCTACGCCGACGACGCCGCCCGCGAGGCCGCCGAGAAGGCCGTGGCCGACGGCGCCGAGCCCGAGACCGAGGACCGCGCGCTCGAGCTCAAGAACGTGAGCTCCGGCGACCTCGACCTCGCCACCGAGGAGGAGAGGACGGCCGCCGAGGAGACCGCCAAGGCCAACGAGGGCCTGTTCGTCGCCATGAAGGACGCGCTCGACGGCGCGGTGGCCAAGGTCACCGTCTCGGCGCACCTTGCCGGCGCCGATGACGCGCCGAGCTGTGTTACGGCCGACGGCCCCGTCTCGCTCGAGATGGAGCAGGTGCTGGCGGCCGGCCCCGACGGCGGCGATACCGCGCCCAAGGCCACGCGCATCCTCGAGGTGAACGCCGCGCACCCGGTGTTCGCCAAGCTGCAGGCCGCGCAGGAGGCGGGCGACAGCGAGAAGCTGGCGCTGTACACGTCGCTGCTGTACGACCAGGCACTGCTTACCGAGGGACTGCCGGTGGCGGATCCTGTGGCGTTTGCTCAGAACGTTTGTAAGTTGATGTAACCGGTTGGTTTTGTTGTAAGTCGCACGGGGATAAGCCCCCTCGCCCTTATGCCTCCCGCTCAGCGCTCGCTTCGCTCGCTCGCTGCGCGAAATCGCGTGAGACATAAGGGCGAGGGGGCTTATCTCTGTTCGGGTATGGGGCCGCGTCGCTGCGCTCGCGGCGTGCGGGGGTCACGGTGACGGGGCTCAACCGGGTGCTCGGACTGGCAGGGGTGGGAAGTATGTTGGCGAGAAGCTGCGCTTCTCGCCGTTTTTGGCTATTAAGGGCGCGGCTGCTTCGCAGCGCGCCGGTGCGGCCCGGGGGGGTGCTCTCGGGTCCGGAGTCTCACGGGCGGGGGCGCGGCTGCTGTGCAGCGCGCCTTGCGGCTGCGGGGGACTTCCGGGCCCGGGCTCTTGCGGGCGGAAGGCGGCTTTTGGCGCGAAGCGCGGGTTTCTCGGGGTTTCGCGCGGGGTTTAGCGTCATGCTGGGTTCGAAACAAAGTCGTTGAGAAGGGGCGATGGCGGTATGGCGCAGGTCGAGATTTCGTTGCGGCAGGTTGGGGACGTCGAGGGGTCGAGCCTTCCTGCGGTGGTCGTTTGTCCTGGTGGCGGGTACACTCACCGTGCGTTTCACGAAGGGGACCCGGTGGCGGAGCGGCTGGCGGCCAACGGCATCAAAGCGTTCGTGCTGGATTACAGCGTGGCGCCGGCGCGCTTCCCGCAGGCGCTCGAGGAACTGGCGGAGGCCGTGGCCACGGTTCGCGAGCATGCGGACGAGTGGGGCGTCGACGCGCGCAATATCGCGGTCATGGGCTTCTCGGCGGGCGCTCACCTGGCCGGTTCGCTCGGCGTGATGTGGCACGAGCCGTGGCTGAGCGAGGCCGTGGGACGCACGCCGGAGGACATCAGGCCCGACGCCATGTGCCTTTGCTACCCCGTGATCACCTCGGGTGAGTTCGCACACCGCGGGTCCTTCGAGATACTGACCGGCGGCGACGCGGAGCTCACCGATCGCTTAAGCCTCGAGAACCTCGTGGACGGGCGCACGCCGCGCGCCTTCCTGTGGCACACCGCCGAGGACGGCAGCGTTCCGGTGCAGAACTCGCTTTTGATGTCGAGCGCGCTGGCGGCCGCGGGCGTGGAGTTCAGCCTGCATATCTTCCCGTACGGGCGGCACGGCATCGGGCTCGCCGACGGCGCCAAGGCCGTTGTCCCGCAGGCGCAGTGCTGGCCCGAGCTCTTCGCCGC
>CAVDQW010000082.1:0-6934 GCA_963610995.1 bacterium
CACGGGCGGCCTAGCGGGGCGCTTCGCCCCTTACACCAACATTTTCGACGCGATCTCGAATTTTCCCTCTAGACAAAGTAATCGACTGGATGTCATCTCTAAAATGCCAGGTCAAAGGCCCGGCGGAATCAGTACAAGTTGGACGAACCCCAGAATTTGACCGTCAAGTTCAATTCTTGGACAACCGGCCAAGATGCCAAGTGCTAAGTCAGCGTCTCGGTCCCGTGGTCCCTCGCACGACGAGCTCGCATTCCAGGCGAAGGGCCTCCGTAGAAGCCGATCCGTCCAACCCGCCAATCAACGACTCGAACGCGGCGCGCCCCATGGACGCGCGGTCGAGACGTATGGTTGTGAGCTCGTTTCTCGGCACCATGCCCTGCAGCGAGTCGTCGACGCCGATCACGCTCACGTCCTCGGGGACGCGCACTCCTGCGTCTCGAAGCGCCTCGACGACACCCAACGCCATGGTGTCGTTCTCGACGAAAACAGCCGTCATAAGCTTATCGGCCGCAAGCCTCGCCCCCGCCTCGTAGCCCGAGTCGGCGCTCCAGTCTCCAACGAGAGGCTCCACGGCGCAGAGACCCGCAGCTTCAAGGGTCTCGCGCCAAGCCGCCTCGCGGTACCTCGAGTCTATGGACGTGGAAGGCCCGGCGACGAACCGAACCTGCTCATGCCCGAGGCCCAAAAGGTGTTCGACGGCGATTCTGCCGCACCCGTACTGGTCGTTCTCGACCGTCGTGCACGTCGGGTGGGAATACATGCTGAGAAGGACCGTGGGAAGCCCCGCGCTCGGCGAAAAATCATAGAAATCCTCGGCCTCGACAGGCACACGAATAATAAGCCCGTCGATAGGCAGCTCGCCCATCTGGGCGGAGACGCACGAGAGGCAAAGGGAAGAGCCCTCCTCAAGCGTGGACAGCGTCACGGCGTAACCGTTCTCGCGCGCGGCGTGTGAAATGCCGGAGAGTGTCTGGAGGTTGCCGGCCTGTGAAAGATCGAATAGACAGAGCCCGACGGCCTTATAGGAACCCGACCTGAGGGAACGCCCGGCGAAATTCGGCCTGAAACCGAGGCGATCCATGGCGCGGTTGACCTTCTCGCGCGTCTTTTCGCTCACGTACGAAGAGCCGTTGACCACGCGGGAGACGGTCTGCTGGGAGACGCCCGCCTCGGCAGCGACATCCGCCATGGAAACCTTTCCGTTAGATCCATGAGCGCCTCTGGCCAAACCCGCCTCCAAAACAACCTGCTTTGCAATTTCAAAAAGTATAACCAGATTTTGGCAGCTCTTGAGGTATGAGTACGTTAACATAACCTGCGACCAGCACAACAGAGAGGACATCAGGTGGAAGCACTCGACAAAACCCTTAGGCGCTTCGGCGACTCGTTCGGCGATGCTCCGGAAAAGGACTTGCTCCACGTCCACGCGCCGGGCAGGTCCGAGATCGCCGGCAACCACACCGATCACGAGGGCGGCCACGTGATCGCGGGCGCCCTCGACGTTGCCATCGACGGCGTGGCCCGCTCGAACGGGACCGAGGCCACGGTGCGCGTCGTGAGCGAGGGCCACAGCTCGTTCGAGATCGACCTCTCGTCGACAAATCCCTTGGGGCTCGAAAAGGTCAAGTGCGCCTCCTTGGTGCGTGGCATGGCGAACGGCATGGCCTCGCTCGGAAAGCAGGTCTCAGGCTTCGACATCGCCTTCACGAGCACCGTCCCGTCCGGAGGGGGCCTCTCCAGCTCCGCCGCAATGGAGGCCGCGCTCGGCCGCGCCATGGAAGCTCTGTGGGATGGCGAAGCCGACCCCGTCTCACCCATCGAGCTCGCGAAGATGAGCCAGCGCACTGAGAACGATTGGTTCGGCAAGCCCTGCGGCCTCATGGATCAGGCGAGCGTCTGCCTGGGCGGCCTTGCCCACATGGGCTTCGAGGATCCGGAAAACCCGACCTCCGAGAAGCTCGCACTCGGCTTCGAGGACTACGGCTACTCGCTCTGCCTCGTCGACGTCGGCTGCGACCACGCGCCCTTCACCGCCGATTACGCCGCCGTTCCGGTGGAAATGCAGCAGGTGGCCGCCGAGTTCGGCAAGAAACGCCTCTGCGAGGTGGACGAGACGGCCTTCGACGAGGCCCTCCCCGTCCTCCGGGGGAAGCTCGGCGACCGCGCCTGCCTACGCGCGATCCACTACTACTACGAGAACAACCTCGTCGAGCGCCGCTGGCAGGCCCTGACCTGCGGCGACATCGATGAGTTCCTCGCCTGCACCCGAGCGTCCGGAGCGAGCTCGGCCATGTACCTGCAGAATGTCTCCACCGGCGGCTCGTTCCAGCCCGCCATGTACGCCCTCGGCCTCGCAGAGAGAATCCTGGGCGGCGAAGGCGCCGCTCGCATCCACGGCGGCGGCTTCGGCGGCTCCATCCAGGCTTTCGTTCCCGTCGAGATGGTCGACGAGTTTCTTGGCCGCATGGCTGGATGGCTCGGCGAGGGGGCCGCGCGCAAGTACGCCATCGACGAGAAGGGGGCGTTCGCCCAATGGCTCTAAACGAGACTATTCAGCAGCTTGTCGATTACTGCTGTTCCCGCGGCCTCATCGAGGCGGAGGACCGCGTATGGGCATACAACACCGTGCTGGACTGCGCACGGGCGAAGGGCCCTGCCCCTAGCGAGGCATGGCTTCTCAGCGAAAACATAGAGGAGCCGACGGACTTCGACCTCGAGGCCGCGCTTCTCGCCGTTGGCGATGCTGCCGTCGCGAACGGCGCCGAGGATGACACCTCAAGCGGCCGCGACCGCATCGCCATGCGCGTAATGGGTGCCCTTATGCCAAAGCCGTCGGCAGTATCCGCCCAGTTCAACGCAAGCGTCGCTGCCGGAAACCCGCGCAAGGCCACCGACGATTTCTACCTGCTATCCTGCGACGCGGGCTACGTTCGCCGCGCCGCCATCGCCCGTAACGTGAAGTGGGAGACCACGACGGAGTGGGGCGACCTGGAGATCACGATCAACCTCTCCAAGCCCGAGAAGGACCCGCGCGAGATCGCCCGTGCCGGAGCCGCCAAGGACGACGGCGAGAAGTACCCCTCCTGCCAGCTGTGCATCCAAAACGAGGGGTATCCCGGTCGAGGGGCCGCAGCGCCAGGCGGAGCGCACCCCGCCCGCCAGAACCTGCGAATTGTTCCCATCGAGCTCGCAGGCGAGCGCTGGGGCCTTCAGTACTCCCCCTACGCCTACTTCAACGAGCACTGCATCGCTATGAGCGCGAGCCACCGTCCGATGCACATCGACCGCGACGCCCTCGAGCACCTTCTGGATTTCGTCGACCTGCTTCCCCACTACTTCATCGGTTCAAACGCCGACCTGCCCATCGTGGGCGGCTCCATTCTCTCCCACGACCACTACCAGGGCGGCGACCATGAGTTCCCGATGATGCGCGCCGAGGTTACCGAAACCTTCTCTCTGCCCGGTCAGCCCGACGTGACCGGAGAGGTGCTCAAGTGGCCTCTTAGCGTGCTGCGGCTCGTGAGCACCAACCGCGAGCAGCTGCTCGAGGCGGCCGTCCACGTGATCGACGCCTGGCGCGCCTGGAGCGACGAGTCCGCGGGCGTGCGCGCGCACGACGATGACGGCACGCCGCACAACACCGTGACCCCCGTTCTTCGTCGCCGCGGCGCCGCGTACGAATGCTATCTCGCCCTTCGCTGCAACGTGACGAGCGACGAGAACCCCCTTGGCGATTTCCACCCGCATGCGCAATGGCACCACATCAAACGCGAGAACATCGGCCTCATCGAGGTCATGGGCCTGGCGATTCTCCCGGCGCGCCTCGTGAACGAGCTCGATGCGGTGAAGGCCCATCTCCTGGAGGGCGATCTCGAGGCCCTCGAGTCCGACCCGCTCAGCGCATCCCACGCCGCTTGGGCCCGAGAGATCGCGTCCGCACACCACGAAATAAATGCCGCCAACGCCACCGAGATCCTCCACCAGGAAGTCGGCCGAGTCTTCGGTCACGTCCTCGAGGACGCAGGCGTCTTCAAATGGGACGAGAAAGGCCGCGCCGCTCAGCGTCGGTTCACCGACTCGCTCTGACATTCGCGCTTGATGCGCTATTGGTGCACAGCCTGTCTATATTGGTTCCCAGCATCAGCAAATCAAACGAAAGGAACCAAAATGGCAAACGGCGTAACCAACCTCACCGATGAAGAGCTCGACCGAGTCGCTGGCGGCTCTGAAACAACGACGACGAAGACCTCCAAATATCATGTGGGCGATCACGTCGAGGTCAAGTGCACAAGAGTCTTTTTCTTCGAGGGTACCAAAGGTGCCACGGTGACAAAGGTCGTCTTCGCGAAGATGTACACCGATACCAACGGCGAGGACGTCTACGACGTCTTCTACCACGTGCGCTACGATGACGGCACGACCGACGTGGTCGACGTCGACAAGATCGAGTAAGGCGCAGGGCACAGCCCGCGCGCAACTCAATCCAAAACTATGCGGCCTGGTCGAAAGACCGGGCCGTTTCCGTTATATCCCCCTCGCGGAAGCATATTCGCCGCCACCCTCCTCGCAGCCCGAGGGCTCGCCGAAGGAACCAAGACTATGACGAGCTCCTCGGTTGGGCGCCTGCGTGGCACTAGGGCCCAGGTTGCCGTCGAGGCCGACTAAGATCCGTGTCGTGGCGTCACCCGTCCGCGTTATGCCCCGCCCGCACCATGGAAACACCCGCCGCGGCTCCACGTGGAGAGAAGCCTGCTGTGGCACGCGGACTTCGTTTCACCGCCTCGCCCCGACCTTCGCGGATGATGCGCTATTGATGCGCGGCCCGCCTATATTGATATCTAGCAGCAGCCAATCATACGAAAGGAACCAAAATGGAGAACGGCGTAACCAGCCTTACCGACGGCGAGCTCGAGAAGATCAGCGGCGGCGCCGAAATGGTCACGACCAAAGATACGAAGTACAAGGTGGGCGACCACGTCGAGGTCAAGTGCAAGTACATCGGCATATTCAACGGGACCAAAGGCGCGACGGTGACCGAGGTCGTCTTCGTCAAATACAACCTCAACGATGAAGGCCAGATGCTCTACCACGTCCTCTATCGCGTCAAATACGACGACGGCTCCACCGAATTGGTGGATTTGGACGAAATCGAGTAGCCGAGGACGCCAAATCAAAAACGGCCCGGTCGCAAGACCGGGCCAACATTGTTTAAGACCTTGCAGGAGCCTTTTTCGCCGCCGCCCCCTCGCAGCCCAAGGCCCGGTCGGCGAAAACCTCCGCGACATGCGAGAGGCCCCGCCGCGTATTTCTCGTAGGCGACCTCCCGCAGGCGCGCTTTTTGCGCCGAGGACTGAGCCGAAGGGAAATGCGCGGCGGGCCCTCCCCCACAGCCGCCTAAGAGAAATCAGCGATCTGAGCCTTGAGCTGCGCGATAGTGACGGTGAGCTCCGCTTGCTGGGAGCGCTTCTTCTCGATGACCGCAGGCGCGGCCTTGGCCACGAACCCCTCGTTGCCCAGCGTGCGCTCGACGCCGGCGAGCTCCTTCTCGGCCTTTGCGAGCTCCTTGGCAAGGCGGGCGCTCTCGGCCGCAAGGTCAACGAGGCCACCCAGGTCGACGAAGATTTCCATAGCGCCGTCAGCCACGGACACGGCGCCCGCAGGCTTCTCGGCGTCCGCAGCAGCCACAAACTCGCTCACGCGGCCCACGGAGCGCACGAAGCCCTCCTGGGCGGCAAGAACCGCGGCCTCCTCCTCGCCGCAGCGCACGGCCACGGCAAGCTCGGCCTTCGGAGAGAGGCGATAACGGGCGCGCGTGGAGCGCACGCAGGAGATGACGCGCTTGGCGAGCTCGAAGTCGCCCTCGGCCTTCTCGTTGACAAAGTCGGCGAGGTCAGCGGGCTCGGGCCACTTGGCGACCATCAGGAACTGGGCGTCGTGCGCGTCGAGGCCGGAAGCGGGCAGGGCATCCCAGACACTCTCGGTGACGAACGGCATCACAGGGTGCAGCAGACGCATCGAGACGTCGAGCACGTAGACGAGATTGCGCTGCACCTGGAGCTTCTCGGCGGCGGAGCCGTCCAGCAGACGGCCCTTGCAGAGCTCGATGTACCAGTCGCAGACGTCGCCCCAGAAGAAACTCTGGATGTTGCGGGCGTAGTCGCCGAAGTTGTAGGTCTCCAGCTGCTCGGTTGCCTCGGCCACGGTGCGGGCAAGGCGGCTCAGCATCCAAGCGTCCTCGGCGGTCTCGGCCACGGGGGCGCCGGGCTCGTAGCCGTCAAGGTTCATCTGCACAAAGCGGCTGGCGTTCCAGATCTTGGTCACGAAGCCGCGGGCCTGCTCGGTGCGCGGGCTGTCGATGAGCTCCTTGGTCTTCTTGTCGATGTTGGCGTCGAACTTGACGTCCTGGTTGTTGGTGATGAGCGTCAGCAGGTTGTAGCGCATGGCGTCGGCGCCGTACTTGTCCATGAGGGCCATCGGGTCCACGCCGTTGCCCTTGGACTTGGACATGCGGCTGCCGTCCTTGGCCAGGATGGTGGCGTAGATGTAGACGTCCTGGAAGGGAATCTCGTCGGTGCAGTACAGCGAGCTCATGATCATGCGGGCGACCCACAGGGCGATGATGTCGCGGGCGGTGACCAGGACCTTCGTGGGATGGTGCTCGGCAAGCTCGGAGGTGTCATCAGGCCAGCCCTGCGTGGCAAAGGTCCACAGCTGGGAGCTGAACCAGGTGTCCAGGACGTCCTCCTCCTGGTGCACATGGTGGCCGCCGCACTTGGGGCACACGTCGGTATCCTCCATGAGGGCGTCCTCCCAGCCGCAGTCCTCGCAGTGGAAGACCGGGATGCGGTGGCCCCACCACAGCTGGCGAGAGATGCACCAATCCTTGAGGTTGTCCATCCAGGTGAGATAGGTGTCGGTCCAGCGGGCCGGGTGG
>CAVDQW010000083.1:0-24240 GCA_963610995.1 bacterium
AACCCCATCCATTTGCACTTTTACTGAACGCAAGTCAAAAAATCTCGTCTACAAGATCAATAAAGGGGGTACCATAACGTCCGGTATTTGAAACGGGTTCAAAAACGTCGCGAAGGGGCGGCGCAACACCCGTAATCGGAGGAGAGAGTCACATGCAGTCCAAGATTGCCCACGCGGCGGAGCGCAAGGCGTTCAGCGTCGCCCTCGACCAGATCATCAAGACCGCTAGCGGCCCGGACCGCGAGGAGAAGCTCGAGAAGCTGGTCGACATGGCCGGCAAGCTGCTCAAGGACACCGCGCCCGGCGCTATCCGCGGTATCCGCAACGGCCTGTACCCGGGCTCCAAGTGGGAGCAGTGGCTCTGGGACGTCGTGGACAACACCGATCACCACGTGCTCAAGACCGCCGTCCTCAACGGCGGCTACGAGTCTGCCTTCCGCGGCCTGCGCAACACCACCGCCAACGCCGAGAAGGAGCAGTGCAACGTTCCTTGGATCATCCTGTTCGACCCCACGAGCGCCTGCAACAAGCAGTGCGCCGGCTGCTGGGCCGCTGACTACGGCAACAGCCTGAACCTCACCTACGAGGACATGGATCGCCTCGTCACCGAGGGCTCCGACCTGGGCTGCCACCTCTACATGCTGACCGGCGGTGAGCCCTTGGTCCGCAAGCGCGACGTCCTGCGTCTGGCCGAGGCCCACAACGACTGCCTCTTCAACATCTTTACCAACGCGTCTCTCGTGGACGAGGCCTTCTGCCAGGAGGTCCAGCGCCTGGGCAACATCGTCTTCTCCGTCAGCCTTGAGGGCACCGAGGAGTCCAATGACGGTCGCCGCGGCGACGGCTCCTACCAGGAGGTCATGGCCGCCTTCGACCTCATGCACAAGTACGGCCTGCTCTACGGCACCTCCACGGCCTACACCCGCGCCAACACCGAGATGGTCAGTTCCGACGAGTACTTCGACAAGATCATCGAGAAGGGCTGCCGCTGGGCCTGGTACTTCCACTACATGCCCGTCGGCGAGGGTGCTTCCGTCGACCTCTGCCCGACTGTCGAGCAGCGCGAGTACATGCTGCGCCGCATCCGTGAGGTCCGCGGCGTGACCGGCGGCAAGCCGATCTTTGCCATGGACTTCCAGAACGACGGCGAGTACGTCGGCGGCTGCATCGCCGGCGGCCGCGTCTATTGCCACATCAACGCCCGCGGCGACGTGGAGCCCTGCGTCTTCATCCACTACTCCAACGCCAACATCAAGGAGCAGTCGCTGCTCGAGTGCCTCAAGCAGCCGATCTTCCAGGCCTACCGTCGCCACTACCCGTGGAACGACAACATGCTCAAGCCCTGCCCGATGCTCGAGAACCCCGAGGTCCTGCCCGAGATCGTCCACGAGGCCGACGCCAAGTGCACCGAGTACGTGACGCCCGAGTCCGTCGACGACCTGTGCGCCCGCACCTCCGTCTACGCCAAGAGCTGGGAGCAGCGCGCCGAGGAGCTTTGGCTCGAGCAGCACCCCACCGGCAAAAAGATCTACGAGGACGAGGTCTCCAACTACAACGTCGCCGAGAAGGCCAAGCTGATTGCCGAGGCCGACGCCGCAGCCGAGAGCGCTGAGTAAATAAGACGAAGGGACTGTCCCCTCGTCTTATGAGCGGGCCCGCCGCGTGATGCGACGGGCCCGTTTGCTTTGTTGCTACTGGCTGCGGGTCAGGTGGTCCACTTTGTCGCGCCTTCCGCCATGAACTCGGCGACAACGGCCATGACGGCTCCGAACGTGTAGTATGCGTTCTTCTCGACAACGCGGTTGAGCTGCTGCTTCTTCATGATTAACTCCTTTGTTTGTGGGCTGGCTTCCTCTTGGAAGTCAATGCAAATGTAGCTTGGCGCTCGCATCAAAAACGCATCAGCTTGCAAGGGTTCTCTTACCGTCGCACGACGTTTACGGCACTCGTCGCCGCGCTGCCCGAAAGGCTGCATAACAACCCCTCCGACGTGGGTATCGTTTGCTGCAACGTGCGTTGCATCACGCGAAACACTCCGACAAAGGAGGCATCATGGCAGCAAAAGCACCTGAGAGCGTGAAGAATGTGGTCCTCGTGGGCCAAGGCGGCGTGGGCAAGACCATGCTCGCCGAGGCCATGCTCCACCTGACGGGGCGCACCACCCGTCTGGGAGGCCACGCGGGCACCAAGCCCACGCTGGATTACGACGGCGAGGAGGGCGAGCGCGGATTCTCGATTTCCACGGCGATCGCGCCCGTCGAGTGGGAGGGCACCCGCATCAACGTCCTCGACGCCCCGTGCTACCCCGACTTCGTAGGCGACGCGTACGCCGCGATGTCCGCGTGCGAGACCGCGCTCTTCGTGGTCGACGCGGCGTCCGGCCCCGGCACCGTGACCACGCGCCTGTGGTACGCGGCCGAGGACCAGTCGCTCGCGCGCGCCGTCTTTATCAACCGCATCGACCGAGCCGACGCCGACTACGACCTGGCCTTCGCCACGCTGCAGGAGCGCTTCGGCAATAAGCTCGCCGCGGTGACCATCCCCATGGGCTCCGGCGACGCCTTCGAGGGCATCATCGACGTCGTGCACATGAAGGCCCGCCACCTCGAGGACGGGAAGCCCGTCGTCACCGACGTTCCCGCCGCCTACGCCGATGCTGCCTCCGAGGCTCGTGCCGCCCTTACCGACCTGGTGGCCGAGGCCGACGACGAGATCATGATGAAGTACCTCGAGGGCGAGGAGATTACCCAGGAGGAGCTCGAGGGCCTTCTTGCGAAGGCCCTGGTAGAGCGCGTGTTCGTGCCCGTCTTTACCGGCAGTTGTGTGCGCGAGGAAGGCGTCATCTCGTTTATGGACGCCGTTGTGGAGTGGTTCCCGACGATGGCCGACTTCGGCCGCATCCCGCTGATCAACGGCGAGCAGCTCGATATCTCGCCGGACGACGACCGTCCCGTCGTCTTCGCCTTCAAGTCGCTCAACGATCCCCAGAACGGCCGCCTCAGCTTCCTCAAGGTGCTTGCCGGCACCGTTGCGCCCGGCACCGAGCTCACCAACGCCCGCACGCGCAAGTCCGAGCGCCTGGGCCACCTCTACCTCATGTGCGGCAAGGAGACCACCGAGGTCAAGTCCGCCGCCGCGGGCGACATCGTGGTCGTGCCGAAGCTCGAGGCCCAGACCGGCGACACCCTCTCGGTGACGGGCAAGGTCGAGGCCGCCGCGTTCCGCTTCCCCAACTCGCTGTACCGCATCGCCATCGAGCCCGACTCCCGCGGCACCGAGGGCAAGCTCTACGCGTTCCTCGAGAAGTCCGCAGACGCAGACCCGACCCTCAAGGTCGAGCGCGACGAGGACACGGGCCAGACCGTCATCTCCGCCATCGGCGAGGCGCAGGTCAGCGTGCTGCTCGATCGCCTCGAGGCCCGCGCCGGCGTGACCGCGCACACCGTGGCGCTGCGCATCCCGTATCGCGAGACGATCCGCCGCGTGGCCTCCGCGCAGGGGCGTCACAAGAAGCAGACGGGCGGCGCCGGCCAGTACGGCGACTGCTGGCTGCGCATCGAGCCCAACCCGGGCGCCGGCTACGAGTTCGTGGACGAGGTCGTGGGCGGCCACATCCCGCGCGGCTTCATCCCCGCAATCGACAAGGGCGTTCAGGAGACCATGAAGGACGGCGTGCTCGCCGGCTTCCCGATGATCGATGTGAAGGTCGCCGTCTACGAGGGCAGCTATCACCCGGTCGACTCCAACGAGATGGCCTTCAAGACCGCCGCGCGCATCGGCTTCCAGAAGGCCGTCGACCAGGCGGAGCCCGTGCTGCTCGAGCCGATGGCCCACCTGCGCATCACCGTGCCCGACAGCTACGCCGGCTCCGTGATGGGCGACGTCTCCGCGAGCCGCGGCCGCGTCGAGGGCATGGAGGCCGGAAGCGGCGTAACCGCCGGTCAGACCACCGTTACCGCGACGATTCCGTACGCCGAGGTCACCGACTACGCCACGCGCCTGCGTTCGCTCTCGCGCGGCACCGGTGAGTTCGAGCTCGAGCTTTCCGGCTACGAGCAGGTCCCGCACGACATCCAGCAGAAGCTCGCGGCCGACTATGCCGCCCGCCGCGCCGCTGGCGAGAAGTAGCGGGTACGCGCCTCAGATTATCGCCGAGCAATACCGGAGCGCCGATGCCCAGCGGGTGTCGGCGCTTCTTATGCCTCGTCCTTTGAAGGCTTCGCGAACCCTGACGCGGCGGCAATTGGTATGAAACAAGGTGTGGGCCGTGACCTGCTAGAATGGCTTCTTACGCCGCGAGGTCCAACGTCTATCTTCGCGGCCGAATCTGACCAACGGCCCAAGGAGGTCGCGCAAAAGCGCATGGACGTAGCCATTAGCATCATCGTCACGTTTGTTCTCACGCTGGTAAACGGCTTTTTCTCTGCATCAGAGATGGCGGTGACAACCGCAAAGAGGGCCCTGCTCGAGCCTGAGGCCGAGGAGGGCGACAAGCGCGCCAAGAATGCGCTCGACCTCTCGTCCGACTCCGATCAGTTCCTCGCGACCATCCAGGTCGCCATCACGCTCGTAGGCTTCGCTTCCTCGGCGTTCGCCGCCACGAGCCTTTCCGACCCGCTGGGCAACTGGCTCGTTGGCCTCGGCGTGCCCGAGAGCATGGCCGGCACCATCGCCGTCGTGGCCATCACCCTCATCGTCGCGTATTTCTCCACCGTCATCGGCGAGCTCGTGCCCAAGCGCCTGGCGCTGGCCAACGCAGAGTCCGTGGCCAAGACCGTCGCGGGCCCCATCCGCGGCTTCATGCACATCGCGACCCCGCTCGTGTGGCTGACCTCCAAGTCCGCCTCCGGCCTCTCGGCCCTTCTCGGCATCAAGTCCGCCGACGACCGCCAGGACGTCTCGGAAGAGGAGCTCAAGTACATGGTCACCGACTCCGACGACCTGTCGGAGGAGGAGAAGTCCATGATCCACGAGGTCATCGACCTGGGCGACACCATCGCCCGCGAGGTCATGATCCCGCGCGTGGACATGACCTGCGTCGAGGACACCAAGAACCTCAACGAGGTCCTCGGCCTCATGCGCCGCACCGGTTTCTCGCGCGTGCCCGTCTACCACGGCTCCGTTGACCGCGTCATCGGTATCGCGCACATCAAGGACATCATCAGCCCCATCATCGACGGCGGTAAGGGCGGCGCGGCCATCGCCGATTACGTGCGCACGGCCAACTTCGTGCCCGACACCAAGGACATCATCCCGCTGCTCTCCGAGATGCAGACCAGCCACGACCAGATGGTCATCGTCGTGGACGAGTACGGCGGCACGGCAGGCGTCATCACGCTGGAGGACATCGTCGAGGAGATCGTGGGCGAGATCGAGGACGAGTTCGATCCCGACAACAAGTACCTCACCAAGCTTTCCGACAACGAATGGCTGGTAGATGGTCGTTTCTCGCTGGACGACGCCATCGACCTCGGTTGGCCGGTGGAGGACAACGAGGAGTACGAGACCATCGCCGGCTACGTGCTCGACCTCTCCGACAAGGTGCCGCACCCCGGCGACCTGTACGAGAAGGACGGGTATTACTTCCGTGTGCAGTCGATGCGCGGCCGCCGTGTGAGCCTGCTTCGCGTGACGGCGCCCGAGCCCGAGCCGGAGGAAGAGGGGTCGACCGACGGCGATAAGGGCGCGGCCGCCGAGAAGGAATAGGCAGCGCGCGCCAGCGTTGACTACAATGTAAGGAATTGCGCCACGTCCGCTCCCGCGGGCATGAATGAGAGGGGCCGCGATGGCTCAGTTGTTTGAGATAAAGAAGGTCACCGTCGGCCCGAAGAACCTCGACGCGGTCGTTGAGCTCGCGCCGAACGCCCCCGTCATGACGAACGAGGACCTCGAGGGAACGACGCGCGTCTGGCAGGTCATGCCGGAGCTGCGCGACCACGTGTGCCTGGGCGACGAGTCCGGCAACTTCGGCGAGGTCATGGGCGCGACCGAGCTCGCGCACCTGCTCGAGCATGTGACGGTTGAGCTTCTTGCCAGGACCGACGTGGCGGGCGACATCTCGTGCGGCCAGACCGCCGAGGTGGGCGAGCGCGAGTACAAGCTGACGTTCAAGTGCGTCGACGACGTGCTGGTGGTCGGCGCGCTCTCGTCCGCGGCGTGGATCATGCAGTGGGCGTTCTCGGGCGGCGGCGAGCCGAAGCCCGATGTGGACGCCATCGCGTCCGGTCTCGCGGCGCTGCTGCAGAGCCTTCCCGAGGTCGAGGAGCGCGACGAGGACGAGATCATCGGCGGTCCGGAGCCGGTTGCGGCTTCGGAGCCCGAGGATAAGCAGGTTGTGGCTGCTGAGGAGGCCGTGAGCACCGAGGCCGCGGCCGAGGTTGCGTCTGCTGTTGAGACTGTGCCTGTCGCTCCGGTGATTGAGCCGGCGCCCGTCGCGCCTGTTGCCGAGCCTGTGCCCGTGGTCGACGAGTCCGAGGTCGAGGCCATTTTCGCCGCTGACCCGGTGATGTACGAGCCGGCGGCCGAGCCCGTTGCCGAAGAGGCCGTGCCGGTCGAGGCTTACGAGAACGCTTCCGTCGAGGAGGTTATTGAGGAAACCGCGTTTGCCGAGGTCGTTGAGCCCGCGGCAAACGATGAGGTCGATGCCGCGGAGGCTGCGGTTGAGGAAGAGTCGCAGGTTGTGGCTGCTCCCGAGCCTGCGGAAGAGAACGTTGCCGCGGCTGAGCCGGAGCCTCAACCGGCCGTCGAGGCGGTTGCCGAGCAGGTCGTTGAACCGGTGTCCGGGCCGGTGGCGGCGCCTCAGCCTGAGCCGGCCACCGTTGCGGTCCCCGCTCCTGCGCCCGAGCCCGCCGCGGCACCCGAGCCCGCAGCGGAGCCCGCTCCCGTCGACGATTGGGGCATGGAGAACGTTCCGCGCCCGCGCCTCGTCCGTTAATGTCAATGCGGCAACTCTTGCTTTGACCAGCGCTTTATTGGGTAAGAGTTACCTAATGCACTAAGCAATTCGCAAACCATTTGGAGGATCCCATGAGCAAGAAGACCACCGGCTTTATTCTTGGCAGCATCTTCGGCGCCGCCGCTGGCGTTGCCGCCGGCATCATGATCGCCCCGCGCTCCGGCGCCGAGTCTCGCGCCATGGCCGCCGATGCCATGAACGATGCCTGGGATTCCGCCGTCGACACCTACGAGCGCGCCGGCCAGGCCGTCGAGGAGCAGGTTGCCGGCGTCCGTCCGACCGTCGACGCCAAGACCGACGAGCTGCGCGCCAAGGTCGACGCTGCCCGCGAGCGCATGGATCAGCTCCGCGATTCTCTTTCCGACGTCGTCGCCCAGACCTCCGCGCAGGTCAGCGATGCCGTGAGCGACGTCACCGACAAGGTCGTCTCCATGGCTGACGCCGCCGCCGAGCAGGGCTCCACTCCTGCCGAGGCCGTTCACGTCGAGGTTGTCGAGCCCGAGAACGAGGACTAGTTTTGCTCAAGGTCAACGATCTCTACGGCCGCAAGGTCTACGTTCCCAAGAAGAGCCGCAAGAAGGACGACGGCGAGCAGAAGCTTTCTCGCCTCGGTAAGGTCCACATGGCGGTCTTCTCGCCGAGCGGCCGTGAGGTCGTTGGCTTTGTTGTGACCAGGCCCGACATCGTGGGCATGGTCAAGCGCCCGGACGCGTTCCTGGCCTTTGATTCTTACCGCGTGCTGGACGACGGGACGCTGCTCGTCACGCGTGAGGACGGCCTGGACGATGAGGCGCGCACCCGCCTTTCCATTGACTGGGACGCCTGCGTGATGTGGGCGGGTATGGACGCCAAGACCGTGGGCGGCAAGAAGCTCGGCTACGTTTCCGACGCCGAGTTCAATGCGAAGACCGGCGCCGTGAGCAAGTTCTTCGTCGGCGACGGCGGCGTTGCACGCGCCATCGTGGGAAGCTTCGAGATCCCCGCTTCGATGGTGCGCGGCTATTCCAAGGGTTTCATGGTTGTGGATGACGCGGCGGCGGACCTGGAGCTCGACGGCGGCGTGGCCGCAAAAGCGGGCGAGGGATACGCAAAGGCCAAGGTCAAGGGCGCTGAAGCCGCATCCAAGGCAGGCAAGGCCGCCGGCGAGGCCGTCGACAAGGGCTCGTATGCGTTCGGCCGCATGCTCGGCAAGGCGAAGCGCGCCATCTCTGAAGCGACCGCCGATGAAGAAGAGGCGCTTCCGTCGCCCGAGCCCGCCGCTCCCGCCGCCGACGTGCGCGTGAGCGAGCCCGTCGAGAAGCTTCGCGCGAGCGGCGACGAGCGTGCCGCCGCGGAGCCTAAGACCTACGCGCCCAAGGCCGAGTCGGCTGCCGCTTCTAAATCCACCGCAGCTCAGACGGCTAAAAAGCCTGCCTCTAAGCCCGCTGTGAAGACCACCGCGAAGAAACCCGCTGCGAAGAAGTCCACGGGCGATGTTGCTGCCAAGGCCGTTGGCAAGCAGATCGGCCGCATGGGCAAGATGTTCTCCTCGTTTAAGGATGAGTTCGACAAGGCGAGCAAGTAGGCGCGCCATGAAGTCGGCGACCAAGCATCGAATCCTTAAAATCGCTGGTTACACGGGGGCTACGCTGGCCCTTGTTGCCGTTGCTGCGGCCAACGTGGGCGTCGTGTTCTTCGGCGACACCATCGATTCTTACCTGGGCGTCGGCGAGGTCGAGATCTCCGAGGAGCAGAAGACCGCGGTGATGAACGCCGGCACCGAGCTCTCCGAGCAAATCGAGGGCGAGGGCCTGGTGCTCGTGCGCAACGAGAACCAGACGCTGCCGCTTGCGAAGACGACCGCAAAGGTCAACGTGTTTGGCTGGGCGTCGACGCAGTGGGTCGCCTCGGGCTCGGGCTCGGGACAGATCACCGGCGATGTATGTGGAATCCTTGGCGCGCTCTCCGACGCGGGAATTGAGTACAATACCGAGCTTACTAGCATGTACCAGGGCTTTTATGGGGAGCGCGCTTACAAAAACGCCGGCGCGCTGAGCAGTCACGCCGCCGAGTATTGCCGTCTGTACGAGCCGAGCATCTACGACAAGGACTGCTACAGCGACAAGCTTCTCGCCGACGCGCAGGAGTACTCCGACACGGCCATCGTCGTTATTGGCCGCGTTTCCGGCGAGAGCATCGATTGCCCCACGACGCAGTACAAGGTGAATGCCCGCAGCGGAGAGGTCAAGGTCGACGTTACCCGTACCTACCTGGAGCTTTCTTCCGAGGAAGAGGCGCTGCTGCGCTACGTTGGCTCCCACTACGAGCACGTGTGCGTGGTGGTCAACTCCACCAACACCATGGAGCTCGGTGAGGTCGAGACCATCTCCGGCATCGATTCGGTCATGCTCGTGGGCGCGACGGGCGCCACGGGGGCGAAGTCCGTGGTCAAGGCGCTGTGGGGCGACATCAACCCCTCCGGCCGCACGACGGATACGTACGCATACGACTTCACCACGGCTGCTAGCTGGGCAAACTCCGGCGCCATGGGCGAGGGGATGTACACCAACAGCAAGGGTCTCTACCCGGCCGACGGCACGAAGAACCCCAACGTCGGTGCCGACGAGACGTACGAGGCGGCGCGCTTCGTCGACTACGTTGAGGGTATCTACGTCGGTTATCGCTGGTACGAGACCGCCGACGCCGAGGGGTATTGGAACGGCGTGAGCAACGCGCACGGCTCCGGCTACGACGCCGTCGTGCAGTATCCGTTCGGCTACGGGTTGTCGTATACGTCGTTTAGCTGGGAGGTTGTGGACAGCAATCCGACCGGCCGCGATGCTGGCGATGTGTCGCGCAGCACCGAGGTCTCGATGACGGTGCGCGTGACGAATACCGGAAGCGTCGCCGGCCGCGACGTCGTCGAGCTGTACTGCACGCCGCCGTACACGAAGGGCGGTATCGAGAAGTCGTCGACGGAACTCGTGGCGTATGCGAAGACGGGGCAACTCGAGCCCGGCGAGAGCGAGGATGTCACCCTGACGTTCACGTTGGACGACGTGGCCAGCTACGATTACAACGACGCGAACGGCAACGGCTTCTGCGGCTACGAGCTGGACGAAGGCGACTACGTGGTCGAGCTCAAGCGCAACGCGCACGAGGTCGCGGACTGCGACGGGGCATCGATGACCCTTCGCGCGCGCGAGACGATCCAGTGCGCCGAGGACCTCAACACCGGCGCCACGGTCGAGAACCGCTTCACGGGCGAGGCTGCGGCCGACGGCGTTTCCATCGACGGCTCCGACACCGGCGCGAACATCACGTGGCTCACCCGCGCCGACTTTGCGGGCACGTTCCCCAAGAAATGCGACCCCGACCGCGAGATGGCCGACAAGATCGCGTCTCTTAACCTGTACAACGAATCGCAGGTAGAGGCCGACGCGGTGTCCTATGACGCCGAGGCAGCGGATGGCGTGTACATCGAGGGGAAGGGTTCGGGGTTCGGCGATGCGAACACTCTCGCGGACGACGGCGAGCTGACTTCGCTCGGCCATGCTCTTGGCCTCGACTACAACGACGAGCGCTGGGACTCCGTTATCGAAAGCATCTCGCTCGACGAGATGACCAACCTGGTGCTTCACGGCTACATAAAGACTTCCGCCGTGGGCTCGGTGGGCAAGCCTGCGACCAAAGAAGTCGACGGGCCTTCGCAGGTGGGGTCGTTTAACCAGCTCAAAATGGGCGTTGGTTATCCGGATGGAACGGTGCTCGCTCAGACGTGGAACGCGGAGCTCGCGGCGGAATACGGCACGCAGCTCGGGCGCGAGGCATCGGCCATCGGCGTCGACGGCATCTATGCGCCGAGCACGAACATTCACCGCTCGCCGCTTGGTGGGCGCAACTTCGAGTACCTTTCCGAGGATTCGACGCTCTCGGGAACCATGGCGGCCCAGGTCGTCGCGGGCGCGAAGAAGGCCGGCGTTTATTGCTACATCAAGCATCTGGTCATGAATAACCAGGATTCTTACCGCGACTCGCTCTATGAGTGGGTGACGGAGCAGGCACTGCGCGAGACCTACCTCAAGCCGTTCAAGATCGCGGTGCAAAAGGGCGGCGCCACAGGCTTCATGAGTTCGTACAACCGCCTGGGTGCAACGTGGACCGGTGGCAATAAAGCGCTGCTCACGGATGTTCTTCGCGGCGAATGGGGATTCTGCGGCACGGTGATCACCGATTATTGCGACCACCAGAAGTATATGAACGCCGACCAGATGCTGCGCGCGGGCGGCGACCTGTACATGGACGGTGTCTTTGGCAACGGTTCGTTCGAGTACGGCTACAGCGCCGACGAGATTACCGCGGCGAGCGGCTCGGGGGATGGCGCTCGCGTCGTCAGCTACGTGGACAACCTCCGCCGCGCGACGAAGGACATCCTGTACACCTGGCTGAATGCGCGCGCGACGAACCTCGAATACAACGCTGCTGCCGCCGAGGCCGGCGAGACGACCATCGAGTATCCCGTGAAGAAGACGGGCATCAACTGGGTCCGCGTCGGCGTGGCTGCTGCCGACATCGTGACGCTCGGCGTGATCGGCGTGCGGCTTGCCCGAAGGATCCGCGCCCGTGCGGCGGTCTCCGGCGTGCCTGAGGACGACGAGGGGCCGCTGATCTGAGCCGCGGGTGGCTGTCTGCGATTGGTAACAGTCACTGCGTCTCACATATCACTTGCACGTAAGCTCGCGTACGAACGGATGGACCTCCCGGTATCGTCTCTGATCCTCTTGCGACGTGGAAACAGTCGCCAATTGCGGGCAAGTTTCGGTCTGCGATTCCCGTCGAATGAAAAGGGGTGCACCTATTGTGGTGCATACGCGAAGAAGATACGGCCCCACTACGACATGCTGCCGCGTGAGTTATCCCCTAGACTAGCCTTACACATAAATAGCCGACCTGCCTGTGGATTTGTCCAGAGGAGAATCATGACAGACAAAATGGTGCACAAGCGCAAAACTAAAAGAGGGCGTTCCGGGAGCACTTTTACCCCCGATAACCTGCCCGGTAAGGTCTGGATCACGGCTGAGGGGCCGGTCCATCTGACCCCGACCTCGCGCGCGATCCTTGCGTTTATCAGCGAGCGCGCCGAGAAGCCTATCTCTAAAGAGCAGATCGCCGTTGCGCTGGGCCGCAACGAGAAGACCATCGATCGCCTGGTCTCGCGCATGAGGCGGCAGGGCATCATCGTCTCCGTGCCCATGTGGTCCGAGAAGGGCAGTCAGCTGCCCAACGCCTATCGGATCACGCCCGAGGTCAAACCCGGGGAAGATGACTAGTGTTCTTTAAGCCGGGCCGAGGAGGGCCCACAATCTCTGCGCGGTTTTCTTTGGTCCTTAAATGAGACCCCCTCCCCGAAGAATTGTGATAATAATGCAAGATACGCCACCCCCCATCTAGCGTACTTCCCTAGCTGACCTGCAATAACCTGTTAGAATTATTAAATTATAGTTTTATGCAGCTTTCGCTCAGTAATTGAGGAAGTTATACGAGCTAGAAACGCAATATGCACGTACTCGATGTAAGGGAGCTGGTCAGATGAGATTTCTCGGCAAGTACAAACCAAGAGTGAAGGCGGGGCTCGGCGTAATCGCTATTGCCTTGGCCGCGCTTGTGGGCGTTGCAGGGTTCGCGCCCACAACGGCGCTCGCGGACAGCGGCGACATCTCGCTGGAGGCGCCGGCTCACCACAAGACGATCAGCGACAACGGCGACGGCACGTACGACCTCGCGCTCTCCGTCATCGGCGACGCGGCGAGCTCTTCGTACGGCAAGCCGATCGACGTCGTGGTCGTCATCGACGTGTCCGGCTCGATGAGGGACCGCTCGAGCGGCAGCAGAACCACCAAGCTGCAGGCCGCGAAGAACGCGGTCAAGGTCCTCGCCGACACGCTGCTCAACGACAACAACGCCGCGCTGCCCGAGAGCCAGCAGATCAAGATGTCCGTTGTGACCTTTAGCACCAAGTCAAGCGTTATGAACTTTGGTGACTGGACAAGCACCGAAAATTGGGCCAACTCCTCTGCGACGGTCATGAATAAGGTCAACAGCCTGACCGCGGACGGCGGCACCAACTGGGAGGCTGCCCTCTCCGACGCGAACTCGCTGTCCACCGGCCGCAAGGACTCGGATGGCAACGCCGCGGCCAAGTACGTCATCTTCCTGTCCGACGGCGACCCGACGTACCGCAACAGCAAGTACAACGATTGGGCGGATGACTACAATCGCCGGCAAGGCGTCTACGGCACCGGCAACTCCGACCCCAACGGTTGGGACTATGGCGCCGCCAAGGACGAGGCCAACAAGCGCGCCTCCTCCGTCGGCATGTTCGTCGTGACCGCCGACTCCAGCGCCACCAAGATGAAGTCCTTCGCCACCGACACGGCCAGCACCTATCTGGACGGCACCTCTGAGGACAAGCTTAAGGCCGCCTTCGAGCAGATCTCCCAGACCATCAAGAAGTCGGCGTCCTACAAGGACGTGAAGATCGTCGACCAGCTCTCTGAGTATGTGGACTTCGCCGACGTGGTGAACGTTCGTTACGAGAAGGGCACCGATCAGTCCACCTCCACGTGGACCGACGCCCCTGAGGCGACCATCGGTGGCGACACCCTCACGTGGGACCTTTCCAGCGTGGGCGAGCTCACCGCGGGCGAGACCTACAAGGTCGTCTTTACCATTAAGCCGAACCAGACCGCCTACGACACGGCGGCTGCTGCCGGCAAGACGACCACGCTCCCCTCGAACAACGGCGACGGCACCAACGTGTATTACAAGACCGTGGTGCACGAGACCGGCAAGGGCGACGTCGTCTCCGACGAGCAGAGCGCTTCTTACGAGGAGCCGTCGATCAAGGTTCCCGTCAACACCGTTAAGGTGACCAAGAAGTGGGCCAACGACTCCGAGGCTGACCGCCCCGAGTCCGTGACCCTCTACCTCAAGAAGAACGGCGAGGTCTACAAGACCTTCACCCTCTCCGCTTCCGACGGCTGGGCCAAGACCTTCCCGGTCCCCGCTGGCGTGGATACCTATACCTGGACCGTCTCCGAGGACGACGTCGCTGACTACGACACTACATACAGCGATGCGGTCACCGGTTCCGGCTCCCTTACCGTGACCAACACCCACGAGACGCGGCCCGGCACGCTCGACGGCGCGACCAACCTGACCGTGACCAAGAAGCTCACCGGCCGCGCGTGGAAGGACGGCGATTCCTTCTCGTTCAAGATTGTGCAGACCACAGGCGGCACCGACGCCGTGACGATGCCCGAGTCCGACACCGTGACCGTGACCAACGAGACCGAGGGCCACAAGGCTTCCTTCGGCGACATCACCTTTAGTGCCGCCGGCGAGTACGAGTTCACGATCAGCGAGCTCGGCGAGAGCCACGGCGGCGTCGCGTACGACACGGCCGAGAAGGTCGTCAAGGTAAGCGTTGCGGAGAAGGACGGCAGGTTCGTGCCGACCGTGACCGAGGGCGCGAACCCGACGTTTACTAACGTGTACAGCACCTGCTCCGTCGACTACTCCGTGACCGAGGGCGTCGAGGTGACCAAGGTCCTCACCGGCCGCGACCTCAGGGCCGGCGAGTTCGAGTTCGAGCTGGTCGACGCGGGCGGCAACGTGGTCGCGACCGCCAAGAACGCGGCCGACGGTTCCGTCAGCTTCACCGCGCAGACCTACACCGCCGCGGGCGACTACGAGTACACCGTCCGCGAGAAGGCCGGCGACCTCGGCGGCGTCGACTACGACGAGTCCACCTACAAGGTGACCGTCGCCGTCACCGACAACCTGGACGGCACCCTGTCCGCCGAGGCGACATCCGAGTCCGGCGACATCGAGTTCGATAACACCTACGGCGCTGATCCCGCCAAGCTCAACACCGGCGTTGAGGTCACCAAGGAGCTCACCGGCCGCGACTGGACCGACGACGACTCCTTCGAGTTCACCATCGTCGCTAACAGCGCCGACGCCCCGCTGCCGACCACGACCACCGGCACCGCAACCAGGGCCAACAAGACGGTCTCCTTCGGCGAGTTCACCTTTACCGCGGCGGGCACCTACACCTACGAGATCTCCGAGACCGCGGGTGACCTCGGCGGCGTCGACTACGACACCCACAAGGCGACCGTGACCGTCCAGGTCGTCGATAACGGCAAGGGTCAGCTCATCGCCACCCCGACCGTGTCCAACGGCACCTTTACCAACAAGTACGCCGCTGACGAGGTCACCCTCGTGGGCGAGACCGCCATCAAGGGCACCAAGACCCTGACCGGCCACGATATGGTGGGCCAGTACGGCTTCTCGCTGACCGCGGCCGAGGATTACGGCGACAAGGTGGTCATCGCCGCCGGCGCCGACTCCGCCAGCGTTTCCGGCGGCAAGGACGGCGAGACCAAGTCGTTCGCGTTCGGCGCCGTGACCTTTAAGGCCGCCGGTACCTACAAGTTCAACGTGACCGAGGTCGGTGACGCCCCGGCCGGCTACACCTACGACAAGCACACCTCCATCGTTACCGTGGTCGTCACCGACAACGGCAAGGGCAAGCTGGTGGCGGCCGTGACCTACGGCGACGGCGACAGCTGCGTCTTCAAGAACAGCTACTATGCCGCTCCCGCCACCGTCGACGGCTCCGCGAACTTCGGCTTCGAGAAGGCCCTCGAGGGCCGTGACCTCAACGCCGGCGAGTTCAGCTTCCAGATTGTTGCCACCAGCAACAACGACGCCCCGCTCCCGAGTGAGACCGTCGTGACCAACGCGGCCGACGGCAGCTTCAGTTTCGGCGACATCGCCTACACCAAGGCGGGCACCTACACCTACGAGGTCTCCGAGATCACCGACGGCCTGCCCGGCGGCGTGAGCGCCGTGACTGCGGGTTCCAAGCAGGTCGTTGTCAAGGTCGTGGACAACAACGAGGGCCAGCTCGTGGCTACCGTGACCAAACCCGACGACGTGACCTTTAAGAACACCTATAAGCCGACCGACGCCGTGGTCGAGACCCTCACCACCACCAAGGTGATCGAGGCTAAGCAGGAGGGCGTCGACGCGCCCGCGCTCGAGGCTGGCGACTTCAGCTTCACCATCAGCTCCTCCGACGGCGGCGCGCTGCCCGAGCAGACCACCGTGTCCAACGACGCGGCCGGTAACGTCCAGTTCGGCAAGATCACGTTTACCTCCGCTGACCTGGACGGCGAGACCAGCAAGACGTTCCACTACACCATCACCGAGTCCGGCTCCAAGGCGGGCGTGACAAACGACGGCGATAAGTCCTTCACCATCACGGTGACCGATAACCTCGACGGCACCATGAAGGCCGAGGTGTCCGACATCGAGGGCTTCGTCAACGAGTACAGCGTCGAGCCGGTCGAGTACTCTGTGACCAAGGACGTCTCGGTGAACAAGGTGCTCGAGGGCCGCGATCTGGCCGAGGGCGAGTTCGAGTTCGAGCTGGTCGAGGATGGCGAGGTTGTCCGTACCGCCACCAACGCCACCGACGGCAGCGTCTACTTCGATGCCATCGAGTACACCCTGCCCGGCGAGCACACCTACACCGTGCGTGAGGTGGCCGGCGAGGCTGGTGGCGTGACCTACGACGACTCCAGCTATAAGGTCGTCGTCAACGTGACCGACAACGGCGAGGGCAAGCTCGTGGCCACCGCCGAGGCCGAGGGCGACATCACCTTCAACAACACCTACGAGGCCGAGCCCACCAGCGTGACGATCTCCGCCTCCAAGGTGCTCAACGGTGCCCAGCTCAAGGGCGGTGACTTCACCTTCCAGCTCGCGAGCGACGGCAAGGTCTTTGCGACCGCCACCAACGACGCCAACGGCGCAGTGACGTTCGAGAGCGTCAAGTTCACCGAGGCCGGTACGTACACGTACACCATTGCCGAGGCCAAGGGGAACGCCGAGGGCGTGACTTACGACGAGACCGTCTTTACCGCCACCGTTGAGGTGACCGACGACCTTGAGGGCCACCTCTCCGCGACCGTGTCGTACGACGCGACCCCGGTGTTCAAGAACACCTATACCGCGCCCGTGACGCCGCAGCCGACGCCCAAGGACGAGACCCCGGCCAAGGCCGAGACCCCGGCCAAGGCCGAGACCCCGGCCAAGGCCGAGATCCCCAAGACGGGCGACACGACTCAGGTCGTCGTGCCCAGCCTGCTGTTGACCTGCGGCGCTGTTGTCGCAGCCACGGCTATCGTGGGCAAGAAGCGCAACCAGAAGTAACGCTTCGCGCATAGCAACGACGAGCGCCCGGACTCCCCACGGAGCCCGGGCGCTTTACTTTCTGGTCGCATTGCCCGCAGTTGGTGACTGTTGCCAACTGCGGGCATGTCGCAGGTGAATCGCAGCCTGCTGGTCCGTCTGCGATTGGTGACAGTCGCCGCGTCTCACACATCACTTGCTCGTAAGCTCGCGGACGAATGGATGGGCCTCCCGGCATCGCCCCGGATTCTCTTGCGACGCGGAAACAGTCACCAATTGCAGGCACTTCGTCATCTAGGCCCGGATTGCCTGCAACTGGTGACTGTTTCTACGTGCATGCGAGGATGGGCTGCGAGTAGAACGTCGAGTCACGAAGCCCGTGAGCTGATATCGCGGACGGTGTGCGCGTAGTGACTGTTACCGGTTGCAGGCCACTCAGCTGCTCGACGCTAGAACTGCACCTTCGGCGTCTCACGAGCGCTGTCATCGGCGGTAAAGCCCTTCCGCGGCGTGCGGCCGCCTGCCACGAGGCTGCCGGGGAAGGTCTGAATCGCATTGTTGTACATCATCACACAGTCGTTGTAGCTCATGCGGGCGTAGCTGATGCGGTTCTCCGTGTCGGCGAGGTCGGTCTGGAGCTGCTGGAAGTTCGCGCTCGCCTTGAGGTCGGGGTAGTTCTCGGCCACGGCAAGCAAGCTGTTCACTGCGCCGGTGAGACGCGCGGACGCCTGCATCTTCTCCTCGGGGGTCGCGGCGCGGGTCACGGCGGTGCGGGCATCGGTCGCGCTCTGCAAGGTGCCGGACTCGTGCGCTGCGTAGCCCTTAACGGTCTCGACCAGGTTCGGTACCAGGTCGTTTCTGCGCTGGAGCTGCGCCTCGATGGTCTGCCATGCGGCGTCGCACTTGTTGTTCGCGCGGACGATGCCGTTGCTCACCATGATCAGGGCGACCACGGCGATAGCGATGATTGCAGCGATGATTGCGATGGCGACGACCATGACGACTCCCTGGAATCGGCGGGTCGCTCGCGGGCCCGCAAGCAAAAATGGCGGAGGAGGAGGGATTCGAACCCTCGGAACGGAGTTACCGCTCGACGGTTTTCAAGACCGCTGCATTCAACCACTCTGCCACTCCTCCGGAGGTGCGAGCTTCTCTATATTAGCGGAGACGATAGGTAAAATGGGGCGCAGCGATGGCTTCGCGGTTAATTTCAGCGACGTCAATGGCAATGGGGCCGTACGAGCTCGAGCGAGTGAAGGGTGTTTATGAGCGATAGCGTCGACGAGAAATTCATGCGCCTCGCGCTCGAGGAGGCTGCGCTCGCTACCGAGGAGGGCGAGGTGCCCATCGGCGCCGTCGTTGTGTGCGACGACGAGGTTGTGGCGCGCGCTCATAACCGACGAGAGACGGATCTTGACCCCTCG
Organism: bacterium; assembly: GCA_963610995.1. GTDB lineage: Bacteria > Actinomycetota > Coriobacteriia > Coriobacteriales > Atopobiaceae > Paratractidigestivibacter. Next base: position 18,622 of record CAVDQW010000083.1, read on the forward strand.
GCGCACGCGGAGTTCTCGGCGATGGTCGCGGCGTCCCGTGCGCTCGAGCGCTGGAGGCTCACGGGCTGCACGGTGTATGTGACGCTCGAGCCGTGCCTGATGTGCGCGGGGCTCATGGTGAACGCACGCATCGATCGGTGCGTGTATGGCGCGGCCGACCCCAAGGGCGGGGCGCTTGGAACGTTGTTCGACGTGAGCCATGACGAACGCCTCAACCACGAGTTCGAGGTCGAGGCGGGAGTTCTTGCGGATGAGGCCGCCGAGCAGCTTCGGGCGTTCTTCAAGGAGCGACGGAAGCGCGCCAAAGAGGCAAAGAAGGCTGCGGCAGGGGCCTGAAGAACGTAAGTCGGACTTTTCCATTTTAAAATTGAATTCTCTGAGTAGCCGTTTGAGCTGACCTGCGGAAACGCAAAGAAAAACGCCCCCTCTACCGAGGGGACGCAAATTTAAAATGGAAAAAAGTCGGACGAGGGTTCTGAGAGTAGTGGTTTACCCGAGCACAACGGCGCCGACGTAGACCAGGACGGCCATTGCGGCGGCAAAGCCGAACGCGTACTTGGCGATCTTGCCCAGAATCTCGCCGTCCTTGCCGATAAGGCCGCAAGAAGCGCAGCCGATGGCGATGTTCTGCGGGCTGATCATCTTGCCTGCGGAGGTGCCGAGGGAGTTGGCGGCCACGAGCCACATCGAGTTGTCACCGAGGGTCTGCGCGGCGTTGAGCTGCACGTTTCCGAAGAGGACCTCGCTGGAGGTGCCGGAGCCGGTCACAAAGGTGCCGAGCGCACCGAGCAGCGGCGCGACCAGGGGATAGAAGCCGCCGAGCACGGCGACGAAGAACGCTGCGATGCTGCTGATCATGCCTGAGTAGCCCATGATCTTTGCCACTGCGAGGACGCCGAGCATGGTGAGGACCGTCTTGCTCATCTGAACGCAGGTGTTCTTGAGGACGATGAGCATCTCGCGGACGCTGCAGCCTTGGATCACGCCGCCGATGATGCCGCAGATCATGATGAGGACGCCCGGGGTGTCGATCCACGTAAAGGTCAGCGTGGCCGTCGGGTCACCCTGATAGATGTTCACCGTGGTGGATATGGACGAAAGCGGCCCGTAGATGGCGGGGAAGAGCTTGCTGGTCACCAGCAGCAGGATGAAGATCAGGATGAACGGCGACCAGGCGAGAATGATCTGGAGCACGGGGGCGCCGAATCCCTCGGAGTGGTGCGCGTTGGCGAGGCGGTACTGCTCGGGAACCTCGCGGTCGCGCGTAGCGACGGCAAACGCGAACACGGCGAACAGCGAGACGACCGAGCCGATAACGACGGCAAGGTTGGGACCGATGAACATGGCGCCGACGAGCTCGGCCGCTGCGAGCGAGATGCCGGCGACGAGGGTGATGGGCAGCACGCCCTTGAGGCCCTTGGGGCCGCCGCCGACCAGCATCACCATGAGGATCGGGCACGCGATGATGAACGGAATCGCCTGGATAGTCTGGGTAGTGGCGAGCTGGATCGGGTCCATGCCGGTGATGGAGGCCAAGGTGGTCGTCGGGATGCCGATGGAACCGAACATCGTGGGGACCGAGTTGGCGATGAGACAGGCGAGAATGGCCTCGACGGGCGCGATGCCAACGGCGACGAGCATGCTGGCGGGAATCGCGACTGCGGTTCCGAAGCCGGCCATACCCTCGAGGAATGCGCCGAAGCACCAGCCGATGAGCAGCACGAGCACGCGCTTATCGGCGGAAACGGAGCAGAGCATGGCCTTGATGGTCTCGATGCCGCTCGTGTGGACGGTCACGTTGTAGGTGAAGACCGCGGCGATGATGACAAGGGTGATGGGCCAAAGCGCCATCGCGAAACCCTCGAGCGCGGCGGTGGCGATGTTGATCGCGCTCATTTGCCAACCGATGGCGGCGACCACGATGGCCACGGCGAGCGCGCCGAGACTGGCTTTCCAGGCCTCGATGTGCAGGCCGCACAGGGCGATGACCAGCCAAATGATGGGTGTGAGGGCGAGAACGAACATTCCGAGCATACCGAGCATGACGACTCCCGTGATTGGGGTGTACAGAAAGGTGAACTACCGTTCACCGATACTATCACGCCGTTCACAGGAGATTCGCGTCGTTAACACGGCTAAAACGCCGCCGCTCGCTCGGCTTTGGAACGCCTGCAATTGGCGACAGTCACCAATTGCAGGCTCAACCCGGATTGCCTGCAGTTGGTAACAGTCACCGCGTCTCACATCTTACGTTGCTGCAACATCCTGACGCTCCGACGGAACCCTCGATTTTGCTCCGCATCCCTCTGCGATGCGGAAACAGTCACCAATCGCAGGCTCAGCCCGGATTGCCTGCAGTTGGTGACTGTTTCTACGCGCATGCGAGAGGGGATTGCGGCGACGGTGACAAATCATGAAGCCTTTGGTTCGGGGCAGTGGCGCATGTGCGCGTAGTGACTGTCACCAAATGCAGGCACCACACGGGTGGCTGCGAGCTACACCACCTGGAAGATGAAGAAGTCGAGGTAGTGGCTCTCGGGGACGCCCCAGAGGATGGGGTGGTCCGGTGCCTGCTGGCGCTCCTCGACCTGCTTGAGCTGCACGTTCGCCTGGTGAGCCGCGTCGGCGATGGCGCCGGCGAGAAGGTCGCGCGTCATGAAGTGGCTGCAGCTGCAGGTGGCCAGGTAGCCGCCGCGGGGCAGCAGGCGCATGGCGGCGTAGTTGATCTCGCGGTAGCCCTTGGTCGCGTGGTTCACGGTGCCGCGACTCTTGGTAAAGGCGGGTGGGTCGAGCACGATGAGGTCGAACGGGCCGCCCTCATCGCGCAGGCGGGCGCGGTCGCGGGTGAGCTCGGGCAGGTACTCGAGCACGTTCGCGCAGGTAAAGCCCATGGAACCGTCGAGGCCGTTGAGACGCGCGTTCTCGGCAGCGAGGTCGATGGCCGTCTGGCTCACGTCGACGCAGCGCACGAACTCGGCGCCGCCGGCAGCGGCGTTGAGGCCGAAGGGACCCACATGGCAGAAGCAGTCGAGGACGCGGCGGCCCGCGGCGATCTCTCGCACGGCGCGGCGGTTGTACTTCTGGTCCAGGAAGAAGCCGGTCTTCTGGCTGTTCTCGATGTCGAGGTCGAACTTGAGGCCATTCTCGGCGACCATGATGCGCGGGCTGGCGGGCACCTCGGCGCCCTCGCCGTCCCACCAGCCCTTGTACTGGGGTAAACCCTCCTTGGCGCGCGACGGCGAGTCGTTGCGCTCATAAATAGCGGTAACGTTCTGTCCGTCTGCCTGCAACGTATTGAGCAGAATGGGATAGATGACCGGGCGCAGCAGCTCCATGCCCACGGTGCCGACCTGCGTGACGAGCACGTTCTCGTAACGGTCCACGATGAGGCCCGGCATCTGGTCGGCCTCGGAGAAGACGACGCGGCAGGCGTTGGTGTCAGGCTCACAGCCGGGGAGCGCACGGCTGCCCATGGCCACGCGGCGGTGGTTCCAGGCATACGACACGCGACGGGCCCAAAACGCCTCGTCGATGCGGTCGTTGGCGTTGCGCGTGACGATGCGCACGCGGATCTTGGACTGTTCGGAGATAAGCCCCGCGCCCTGCCACGTGCCGTTCTCCTCAAAGACGTCCACCACGTCGCCGTTGGTCACGGGAGTGCCGTCGGCGGCGGGCTCGAGGCTGATGACCTCGCCCTCGAAGACCCACGGGTGGCCGGCCTTGAGCGAGCGTGCGGCCTTGCGCGTGACGACGACCTTAGGGTAGGGACGTGCCTGCTTCATCTGCGTGCCTTTCTGGAGTACGGGGTGATACGCCTGCCATGGGTGACAGTCATTGGTGGCAGGCGGCCCTGCCACCAATGACTGTCACCCATGGCAGGCGATTCGAGTTGGGGATGCTTAGTAGTGGCGACCGTAGCGGCCGCCGCCGATGCCGCGACCGCGGGAGCGCGAGCCGGCGAACATCGTGCGCGTGGGCTTCTTGGTGCTGCGGCCCTCTTGCGGAATGATGCGGCCGGCGTCGTAGCTGAAGCCCTCGAGATCCCACGTCGGCACGAGCTTCTTGGTGAAGTACTCGATCTCGCGCAGGGGGCTGATTTCGTCGGGGGCCACGAAGGTGTACGCGTGGCCCGTGGCGCCGGCGCGGCCCGTGCGGCCGATGCGGTGCACGTAGTCCTCAGGGTCCATGGGCACGTCGAAGTTGACGACGGCGTCGATGCCGGAGACGTCGATGCCGCGGCTCATCACGTCGGTGGCCACGAGGACCTGGACCTTGCCCTCGCGGAACTTCTCGAGCGCCTTCTCGCGGGCCTTCTGCGGGCGGTCGGCGTGCATGACGTCCACCTTGACCTGCGCGTTCTTGAGCATCTTGCAGACGTCGTCCACGCGGTGCTTGGTGCGGCAGAACACAAGCACGCGCTCGGGCTTCTCGCCTGCAGCGCCGCCGGTCTGCAGAAGCGCGCGGAGAAGCTCGGGCTTCTGGGCCTGAGTCACCGGGCAGAGGTGCTCGTCCACGGTGTCGGCCGTCTCGCCAACGCGGGCGATCTCGACGGTGACGGGGTCGGTGAGCAGGGCATCGATGGTCGACTTGATCGACGGCGGGATGGTCGCAGAGAAAAGCAGCGTCTGGTGCTTGGCCGGCAGCGCCTTCATGATGCGGCGGACGCTCGGCCAGAAGCCCATGTCGAGCATGCGGTCTGCCTCGTCGAGCACCAGGGTCTGGACGTTGGCCAGGCTCACGTGGTTGTGCTCCATGAGGTCGAGCAGCCGGCCCGGCGTGGCGACGAGCAGGTCGCAGCCGCGCTCGAGCTGCTTGATCTGGGTCTCGAACTTGGCGCCGCCCATGACGATGACGGCACGCTGTCCCGTGTGCTCGCACACGACGCTCACGACCTTGTCGATCTGTGCGGCGAGCTCGCGCGTCGGCGTGACGACGAGCGCGTGGGGGCCGGGGCCTTTGGCGCCAGCGATGACCTGCAGCGCGGGCAGGCCGAACGCGGCCGTCTTGCCCGTGCCGGTCTGCGCGGAGGCCACGACGTCGCGGCCGGCGAGAACCTCGGGGATGGCGCCGGCCTGGACCGGCGTGGGGGTGGTGAAGCCGAGGGCTTCGACCCCGGCCAGGATCTGCTCGTTTAGCCCGAGCTCGGCAAATGAAGTAGTCATAGCTGCAAGTATGCACCAAAAAGCCCCGCCGCTGCACGCAGGGACGGGGCATTGGTTGAAACTATGTGGTGATGGCGGGGCGCTGGCTGCCTGCAGATGGTGACTGTTTCTACGTGCATGCGAGGGTGGGTTGCTGCTAAGGGGCCAAATCGTGAAGCCTGTTAGTCGAGACCGCGGCGGGTGTGCACGTAGTGACTGTCACCAGCTGCAGGCAGGCTCGGGCGGTGATTGCGACCTGCGGGGCGCCTGCAATTGGTGACAGTCACTACGCGCACATCCGCCATGGCTTTGGATCGTCGGCTTCATGACTCGGTTACGCGATCGCGTATCCGCCGCGCATGCACGTAGAAACAGTCACCAATTGCAGGCGCTACGCAACTTCAGCCCGCAATGCCTGCGCATGGGGACGGGTTCGCGGAAACAAGTCACCAATTGCGGGCATTGCGGGCCTGGTGCT
>CAVDQW010000084.1:0-7207 GCA_963610995.1 bacterium
GTCATCGGGGTATTGGCCGTATCCCAGGACCTTGCGGCGCACGTCGGTGCGGAAGATCTTCTTGCCGACGCCGTAGTCGTCGCCCTCCTCGGCCGCCGGGTCGATGGCCGCCTCACCGCGCAAGATGGATGCCGCCAGCTTGATGCCGACGAGAATACGCTTGTAGCCCGTGCAGCGACAGATGTTGCCGCGGATGGCCTCGGCGATCTGGGGGCCGGAGGGCTCCGGGTTGCGGCGGATGAGGGCCGCGCCCGCGAGCACCATGCCGGGAATGCAGAAGCCGCACTGGACCGCGCCGGCCACGCCGAACGCGTAGACGAAGGCCTCCTGCTCCTCGTGGGAGAGGCCCTCGATGGTCGTGATCTCGTGGCCGACGGCAAGCTTGGTCGTGAGGACGCAGGACTTGATCGCGCGGCCGTCCACGATGATCGTGCAGGTGCCGCACGCGCCCTCCGAGCAGCCGTCCTTGACGCTCGTCAGGTGAAGGTCGTCGCGCAGGTAGCGCAGGATCGACTTGTTCTCGCTCGTCACGTGCTCCTCGCCGTTGATGAGCAGGCGATACTCCTCTGCCATGGCCCCTCCTTTCCCCTACTTGGGCGCCAGGATGCCGAATGCGTCGCGGATGACGCCGCGCGGGCACTTGGTGGCGCACATGCCGCAGGCGATGCACGCGCTCCAGTCGATGACGGCGTGGTTGTCGGCCACGCGGATGGCGCCCGCCGGGCAGGCGCGCTCGCAGGCGCCGCAGGCGATACAGCTGCCCGCGCACATCTTGCGGGCAAGAGGCCCGGGATCGGTGTTCGAGCAGCGCGCGGTTATCGAGTAGCGGCGCTCGACCATCTGGATGACGTCCTGCGGGCACACGCGGGCGCACAGGCCGCAGCCGATGCAGGCGTCCGCGTCCACGCAGGCGACGCCGCGCTCATCGAGGGCGATGGCGCCCTTGCGGCAGCTCGCCTCGCACGCGCCGCAGCCGACGCAGCCCTGCTCGCAGAACCCGACGCCCGTGCAGCCGCCGTTGCACATGACGACGGCGACGGGCCGCGGGCGGGCGGGCTTCTTTGCCCGGGGCTTGGCCCCCGGCGCTCCGGGCTTCTGCGCGGCCGCCTTCTCGGGCGCCTTGGCGTGGTCGTATTTCTCTTTGTCGTAGGCCATCTGATCGCCCCCTCGGCAAGAAAGGCTTTCGGTCGGAAGCGTTATCTCAAAAACGGACAACGGTCGAGCAAAGTTGGGGACAGGGCGGCTCGCGTCGCCCCGTCCCGTGGGGGCTACCTTGCGAGCAGGTAGCCGTAGGAGTCGCGCACCGCCTTGATGGTCAGGCGCACCTCCTCGGGAAGCCCGCAGGCGGCGTCATCGATGTCGTAGGCGGCGCACTTATCGCCAATACGCACCAGGTAGGAGCCGTCGTCCTGAGGCAGGAAGCCCTGGTTCTCGGAGGCGCCCATGTCCTCGGCGCTCCAGAAGAGGGTGAGCTTGTCCTTGTACGGGCGGCCGCTCCACGGACAGAACACGGCGCAGTTGCCGCACTCGTTGCACATGCCGTCGACGTGGACGACCTGGTGCTGCGCCAGGCCCGGCACGGCGATGGAGACGTTCGCGCGGTTGGGGCAGACGTCGCAGCAAGTCTCGCAGACGGTGGCGCAGCCGAGGCAGCCGAAACCGATGTGCTTGTCGCAGACGGCGCAGCCGAGGCGCAGGTCGCCCTTGCGGGCGTAGGAGTCGGCCTCGCGTCCAGCGCGTACGTTGGCGTCAGCATAGGCGGAGAAGTCCACGCCGAGCATGGCACGGGCCACAGCCTGGGCATCGGCGATGGCGTCGACGAAGCGCGCGGGCCCGCGGCGGCAGTCTCCCGCCGCCCAGACGCCCTCGACGCCCGTGGCGACGCCGGCCGGGCGGCCGCGGCGATCGCACTCGACGCCCGCGCCCTCGTAGAGCGCGCCCTCGATGTGCTCGCCCACGGCGCAGATCACGGCCGTGGCCGGGACCTCGACGGTCTCGCCCGTGGCGACGGGGCTTCGGCGGCCGGACTCGTCAGGCTCGCCGAGCGCCATCTTGTCGCAGGTCAGCACCCCGTCGGCCGCAGCCTTGGGAGCCAGAAGCTCGCAGAGCTCGACGCCCTCCGCCAGCGCCTCGGCGAGCTCCTCCTCGTCGGCCGGCATGTAGCGCTTGGTGCGGCGATACACGATACGAACGTTCTGGACGCCCGGCAGGCGCTTGGCCACGCGCGCCGCGTCCATAGCGGTGTTGCCGGCGCCCACGATGACGACGTCGGTGCCGAGGGCCGAGAGGTCCTCTCCCCTCTTCGCGGCGCCGAGGAACTCGAGGACATCGATCTCCTCGCCGGACTCGAGGCCGACGTGGCCGGGGGCCCAGGCGCCGCAGGCGACGACGACGTCAGTGTAGCCGGCAGCCTTGAGCTCGGCTACGGAGCCGACCTCAACGCCCGTCTTGGCCTTCGCGCCGTAGGCGAGGCAGAGCTCGACGTCGCGGTCGATGTCGGCGTCGGCGATGCGGAACGCCGGGATGATGTGGCGCGCGACGCCGCCCAGGGTCTCTTTGCGCTCGAGGATGGTCACGTCAGCACCAGCGCGAGAAAGGAAGAACGCGCAGGCCAGGCCGGCGGGGCCGCCGCCGATGACGGCGACTTTGTGATCGCTCGCGCCCTCGACGGCGCGCGGGCCCTCGGCTCGGACGGCCGCGAGCACGTCGCCGATGCCGCCGCGGGCGGCCGTCAGCTTGGACGCGCGGATCGCCGCGCCCTCAGGCTCGTAGAACGCGCGCATGCACTTGGTGCCGCAGGGGTGCGGGCAGAGGTTGCCGGTAATGAAGGGCAGGGCGTTTCGCTCCGCCACAATGGCGAGGGCGTCGGCCAAGCGGCCCTCGTCAACGGCGGCCAGGTAGGCGGGGATGTCCTGCTCGATGGGGCAGCCGTTGCGGCAGGGAGAGGTGAAGCAGCTGGTGAGCGGCAGCGGCCAGTCGAGCTTGTGGGAGGGCACCGGCTTCACGGGCTTCTTGTACTTGGGCGCCTCGGCCACGGAGGCGTCGAGCGCGCCCACGGCGGCCACGTCCACGTCGTCCTTGCGCTCAGCGCCCGCAAGCAGCCCCGCGATCTGGCTGAAGCGCTCGTAGCCGCCCGGCTTCAGCACGGTGGTCGCCATGGTGATGGGCCAGATGCCGCAGCCGTAGAGCTCGCGGATGTTCTGGGCGTCGGCGCCGCCGGAGTAGCTGATGCGCAGCTTGCCGCCGAACTCCTCGGAGATCTTGTGCGCGAGGTGAATGGTCAGCGGGAAGAGCGAGCGGCCGCTCATGTACATCTCCTCGCTGGGCAGCTCGCGGCGGGTGACGTCGACCGGGAAGGTGTTCGTCAGCTTGACGCCGAAGGCGAGGCCGTGCTCGGCGGCGAGATCGGTGAGACGGCGGAACATCGGCACGGCGTCGGCCCACTGCAGGTCCTCAACGAAGTGCTTATCGTCGAAGGCCACGTAGTCGAAGCCGAGCGAATCCAAGCGCTCGCGGGCGTAGTCATAGCCGAGCAGCGTCGGGTTGCACTTGATGTAACAGTTGAGGCCCTTCTCGCCGATGAGGTAGGTGGCGATGCGCTCGATCTCGGCGGGCGGGCAGCCGTGGAGCGTGGACTCGGTCACGGAAGCGGAGACGCGCGGGCTCACGGAGTCAACAAAGGCCTGGTCAATGCGCTCGAAGCGCCCGAGGTTCGCGATCACCCAGTCGCGGCACTCGGCCCAAACGGCCGTGCCGGACGCGTCCTTCATGTTCTCGATGTAGGAGTCGACCTTCTCGCTCTTGATGCCCTCGAGGTCGTAGCCCACGCTCATGTTGAAGACGAAGCCGTCGGCGTCGCCGAGCCCCAGCTCTCGCGAGAGCAGCTTGCAGGCCCACCAGGCCTTGATGTACTCGTCTTGCGCCTGCGGCACGGTGAGCTCGGTGGACCACTCGCAGTTGTAGCACTCGTCCTCGGCCACGATGCAGGGCTTGGCCACGCACTTCGAGAGCTCCTCGCCGTCCATGACCTGCACGGTCTTGAGCTCGAAGAAGCGCGCGCCCGCCACGTAGGAGGCCACGATGTTCTGCGCGAGCTGGCTGTTGGGGCCGGCCGCGGGGCCGAAGGGGGTCTCGATCTTCTCGGCGAAGATGGGCTCGGCTGCGCCCTCGTGGCGATACACCTTGCGCACGCCGAAGACGGAGCCCTTCTCGGCGTTCTCGGTCAAGATCCAGTCCATGAGCTGGGCAAACGGGATGGGCCTCATGACGTCGCTCATATCGAATTCCTCTCCTGCCCGGCCAAGACCGCGTGACCGGGGCGGTTTCGTGCCCGCGTCCCCCCGACGCAGACGTCTGCAGCCCCGCGGAGGCTGCGATAAAACATTCAATGCGCCGCAGGTCAAAAGGCCCGCATCGCACTAAGAACCGGGTGCTTTGCCACCCGCGGGCGCTCCCCTAGTACTCGCGCCCGTTCAGCGTGCCCCAGAGCTTCTTTGACTGCTCCATGGTCCACGCGTTGATCTTCTCCTCGTCGAAGGCGACGAACTCGCGGTCCTTGTAGAGGACCTTGCCGTTGACGATGGTGGTGCGGCAGTTCTTGCCCATCATGCCGAAGAGCATGTGGCCGTCGATGTTCTCGTCCGAGAAGGGCGTGAACGGGTTGTAGTCCATGACGATGACGTCGGCCGCGGCGCCCGGCGAGAGCACGCCGATGGGGCAGCCGAAGTACTTGGTGGCCATGGCGGGGTTGTTCTTAAAGAGCATGTCCATGTCCTCGCACCAGCCCACGTTGGGCATGGCTGCGTTGTGGCGCTGGATGATGAGGAAGACCTTGAGGCTCTCGAGCATGTCGTGCGTGTAGGCGTCGGTGCCCATGCACACGGGGATGCCGCGGCGGAAGAACTCGAGCACGGGCGCGCAGCCGACGGCGTTGCCCATGTTGGACTCGGGGTTGTTCACGAGCCAGGTGCCCGTCTCCTTGATGATGTCCATCTCTGCGGGCGTGACGTGGATGCAGTGGCCGAGCATGGTGTCGGGCCCGAGAAGGTCGTGCTGCAGCAGGCGCTCGATGGGACTGATGCCGCCGCGGTTCCGGCGGGAATCCCAGACGTCGTTCATGCCCTCGCAGACGTGGATGTGGAAACCCGTGAGGCCGTCGTTGGCCTCGCGCATCATGTCGAGCGTCTCGTCCGAGAGCGTGAAGGTGGCGTGGCCGCCGAACATGGCGGCGACCATGTGGTTGCCCTGCTCACGGGCCTCGTGCGCCCACTGGGCGAACTCGGCGTTCTCACGAATGGACTGGTCGCGCTTCTGAGGTCCCCGGCGGTCGGAGGTCTCGTAGCACAGGCAGCTGCGGATGCCCAGCTCCTCGGCCACGTCCTTGATGGCGAAGAGGCTGCCGGGGATCTCGGCGAAGCTCGCGTGGTGGTCGAAGATGGTGGTCACGCCGTCGCGCAGCGAGTCCAGAATGGTGGCGTAGGCGGAGGCGCGTGTGCCGTCGAGCGTCAGGTTGTCGTCGATCTTCCACCACTGCTGCTCGAGGTTCTCGAGGAAGTTCGTGGGGCTGCAGCCCTTGATGGCCAGGCCGCGGGCAAGGCCGGAGTAGATGTGCGTGTGGCAGTTGACCAGGCCCGGCATGATGACGCCGCCGTGGGCGTCAACGTAGGAGCAGCCGATGGCCTGGGCGCGGAGCTTGTCCTCGGGGCCGACGGCCACGATGGAGTCGCCCTCGATGAGGACGGCGCCGTCCTCGATGTAGGGGTTGGCGGCGTCGCGGGTGATCACCCGACCGTTTCCGACCAGCAGCATGTCTTTGTCTCCTCTCCTACCCCGCGCCGGGCATCTGTGCATGCGCGGGCTTCTTGCCAGTATTCCCGAGGTTTCTTGCTAACTCTTTGCCGAACGGTCAACGTTGCCGCCGTCGGCGTGTTTGTCCTCGTATGCGGCCATCCTCTCGGCGGCGTCGAACATGACGCCGACCTCGCCGATCTGCTCGCCCTCGCGGGTCACGGCCGTGAGGGTGTCCACGTCGACGTCCTGGGCGTCCACGGCGGCCGCGGCCTCGACGCGCAGGTCGTTCGGCGCGTTGGTGTCCGAGGGCAGCGGGACGTCCTCAGGCGGCAGCACGTTGTTCAGGACGATGGCCATGACGGCGCAGGGCGTGATGGCCGAGGTGGCGAAGATCGTCGAGACCCAGCCGGGCATACCGGCGCCCGAGAGACAGCCCGAAACCTGCGAGATGCCGAGGCCGAAGGCGACCGAGACGCCGAAGACGGTGCAGGAGCGCGGTGTGAGGCCGTCGCGCACGAGCATGCGGATGCCGTTCAAGGTGATGGTGCCGAAAACCGAGATGGTCGCGCCGCCGATGACCGGCTGCGGGATCATGGTGAGGACGCCCGCCACCTTTGGGACGAAGCCGGCGATCGCGAAGATGGCCGCAGCGAGGGCAAAGACCCAGCGGTTGACGACCTTGTTGCTCACGATGATGCCGACGTTCTGGCCGAAGGCGGAGGTGGGCATGCCGCCGAGGAACGCCGAGATGATGGAGACCGTGCCCTGGGCCATGATCGCGCCCGAGAGCTCCTTTTCTTCCGGCAGACGGTCGAGCGCGCCGAGCGAAGCCGCCGAGAGGTCGCCGATGAGCTGGACGTTGGCCATGATGTAGACCACCGCGATGGTGAGGCAGGCCGCGCCGTTGAACTCGATCTTGAAGGGCATGAGCTGCGGCAGGGCGAACCACTTGGCCGAGGCGATGCCGGAGGCGTCGATCATGCCGAGCGGGGCCGAGATCGCGCAGCCGATGATCATGCCAAAGAAGATGGCACCGAGCTTGATGACGCCGCGGCCGAAGTTTGAGAGCCCGAACACTATGGCGAAGGTCACGAGGCCCACGACCCAGCTCTTGAAGGAGCCGAAGATGGGAGACCCGGTGCCGCCGGCCATGTACTTGATGGCCGTCGGGTAGAGCGAGACGCCGATGGTGAAGATGACGGTGCCCGTGACGAGCGGTGGGAAGAGCTTGCGGACGTTCTTGAAGCAGATGCCGAAGAGTATGGCCACGAGGCCGCCCACGAGTTCGGCGCCCAGGAGCGTCCCGAAACCGAACTCGAAGCCGATGGCCTGGAACGCCGGCAGGAACGCGAACGAGACGCCGGTGAGGATGGGCAGATTGGAGCCGATGCGCCCGAAGAGCGGGAACTGCTGAAGC
>CAVDQW010000085.1:0-2826 GCA_963610995.1 bacterium
AAGGAGGCGCGGCGACGCGGGTGCGACGTCCTCGTGGCCACGCCCGGCCGCCTCGTCGACCTCATCGAGCAAGGCGAGGCCCGTCTCGGCGAGGTCGAGACGCTCGTGCTCGACGAGGCCGACCGCATGCTCGACATGGGCTTCTTGCCGCAGATGCGAAAGATCGTGGGCCAGACTCCTACAACGCGCCAGACGCTGCTCTTCTCGGCGACGCTCGACGAGGAGGCCATCGGCGGTATAAAGGACCTGGTGAGCGACCCTGCGACCGTCGAGATCGCGCATAAGGGCACCGTGGCCGACACGATCGACCAGTACGTTTTGCCCGTCTCGCTCGAGGCCAAGAACGCGCTGCTCGCCGAGGTGCTCAAGAGCGAGGGGACCCGGCGCGTCATCGTGTTCACGCGCACGAAGCACCGCGCGGACGCCTGCTGCCGGCGTCTGCGCCGCGCCGGGGTGACCTGCGCGCCCATCCACGGCAACCGCAACCAGAACCAGCGCGAGCGGGCGCTCAAGGAGTTCCGCGACGGACGCGTCGACGTGCTCGTGGCCACCGACGTTCTCGCGCGCGGCATCGACGTGTCCGAGGTCCGCTACGTGGTGAACTTCGACGTTCCCGGCGACCCCGAGGACTACATCCACCGCATCGGCCGCACCGGGCGCGCCGGCGAGACCGGCTGGGCGCTCACCTTCGTGACGGAGAACGACGTCGAGGACCTCATGGCCGTCGAGAAGCTCATGGGCAAGGAAGTGCCCGCATACGAGCCCAAGGCGCAGCTGGAGCTCGGCGAGGAGCCGCCGTCGTTGGAGGACGCGAGGGCCGCGGCCGCGGGGAGCGGACGCAAGAAGGGCAAGAAAAAGGCGAAGGCCAACGGCGGCGAGAAGCCCGAGAAGAAGCCCGCGAAGAAGCCCGAGGCGAAGAGAGCCAAGGACAAGGTTCCCGCCGAGGAGGCCGTGAAGCCGAAGGCCGAGACCGAAGGCGCGGCAAAGAAACCTGGCGACGAGGCCGCAAAGCCCAAGCGCCGCCGCAGGCGCCGTCGTTCCAATAAGAACGAGCCCCAGGTCGCGGCCGTCAACGAGGCGAAGAACGTCTCCCCCGCCAAACCCGCGAAGAAGGCGAAGTCCCGCAGGAGGGTCGGCGACAAGAGGGGCCGCCAGCAGGGCGTGCACTAGGGTTTCCCAAGCAATTTCGAAAACAGGCCGCCGCCCCAGCCAAGCCGTCGATCAGGCAAGGCTGGGGCGGCGCCCCGGTCATCAAGAGATAAGACGAAGGGACTGTCCCCCTGTCTTATCGGCGAATCAGTAGCCCAGCGCCTCGAGGATCGCCTTGAGCTTGCGGTCGCGCTCGGCGGTCTTCTCCTTTGCGGCGTCGCCGGTGTAGTCGTAGAAGCCGCGGCCCGTCTTGACGCCCAACTCGCCCTTCTCATAGTGCTCGGCGAGCAGATGCGGCACCTCGTGGCCGTCCGCCAGGTCGGGTGTGAGGTAGCGGGCGATGTGCTCGAAGGTGTCGATGCCGCCAAAGTCTGCAGTCTCGAGCGGGCCCAGGACCGCCCAGCGGAAGCCCAGGCCGTACTTCATGACGGCGTCGACGTCCTCGGGCTCCATAACGCCGTCGTCGACGAGCGCGAGGGCCTCTCGTATCACCGCGAGCTGGATACGGTTGGCCGCGAAGCCCGGCACGTCCTTCTTTACGAGCGCGGGCTTCTTGTCAACGGACACGGCCAGGTCGCGGATGGCCTGGGCGGCCTCGTCGGAAGTCTTGTCGTTGCGGATGATCTCGATCAGCGGGATGAGGGTTGGCGGGTTGAACCAGTGCATGCCGAGGAAGCGCTCCGGGCCCGCGACGGCCTCGGCGAGCTTATTGATTGAGAGGCCCGAGGTGTTCGTGCAGATGATCGCGTCCGCAGGCGCGAGTGCGGAGACCTTCTTGTAAAAGCCCAGCTTGAGCTCGAGGTTCTCGGTGATGTTCTCCACGAGCACGTCGAAGTCGCCGAAACAGTCGTCGGAGGTCGTGTAGGTGATTTTGACTCGCGACTCCTCGGAGATAAGGCCCTTCGCGCGCTCGAGCGTCTCGGCGCGGTGGTTCCAAAGCGTGACGTCGTACCCGAACGCGGCGAAGCGGTCGGCCATGCTGTAACCCATGGTCCCCGCGCCCGCGACCACGATCTTGCGAATCTCTTTTGCCATTGGCGGCATCTCCTAACGAAATCAATGGACGCTCTATAAGACGAAGGGACTGTCCCCTTGTCTTATCTTCTTGAGAGGAAGCTCTCGAGGCGGTCCAGGCCGAGCTCGAGCTGGTCATCGGAGACGCAGTAGCTGAGGCGCATGAAACCCTCGCAGCCGAAACAGGTGCCGGGCACGCATGCCACGCCAGCCTCGCGGACCAGGCGCTCGCAGAGCTCCTCGCTGCCCAGCCCCAAGCCGCTCACGTCGGGGAACGCGTAGAAGGCGCCCTCGGGAACGGTGAGGGGCAGGCCCATCCGGCCCCGCCGCTCCACCACGAGGTCGCGTCGGCGGCGATACGTCTCGCGCATGGGCTCGACGTCGCAGGTGAGGGCCACCGCGGCGGCATCCTGCACGAACGCGGGGATGCTCGAGATGAGGTACTGGTGCATCTTCTGGATCTCGGCCTTGAGGGTGGGCGCGGCGGCGAGCCAGCCGATGCGCCAGCCGGTCATGGCCCAAGGCTTGGAGAAGGAATCGACCACGACGGTCTGCTCGCGCAGCTCGGGGTGGCGAACCGCGAAGCGCTCGTAGCAGTCCGTGTAGCATAGGCGGTTGTAGACGTCGTCGCAGATCACATAGATGCCGGTCTCCGCCGCCGCG
>CAVDQW010000086.1:0-2919 GCA_963610995.1 bacterium
CGAGCTGAGCCAAGCGAGCGGCGGCTGCAGGGTCGGCAAGAAGGTCAACTACGTCCATTGCGGCAACAACATCATCGGCAGGCGCGACGCCAACGGAACGATCTACTACTACCCCTGTCCGAAGTGCGGAAAGCCCATGCACGCGGGCGCGCTGAACAAGCTTTACTGCGACCCGTGCAACTACAAGTGCTCCGAGAACCCCAACGTCACATGGACCGGCACGGAGGAGGAGCTGGTGGCCAAGGCTCGTTAACCGGCGGCCCGTGCGGTCGGCGACTCGCCGCGCGAGCACGGGACCAGCGCTCGAACCCGGAAAACCTCACACCCACCTTTTGTTTCTTGCCAAGAAGGGCTTGCGACCTGCAGTTTCTTCTTGCGATTTGCGAATACAAAAGGTGGGTGTGAGGTTTTCTGCGTTTAAAGGGCCGCTGACACAAGGTGTCGCCGGTCGCAGGCGTGCCGCCATGCGCATCCAACCTGCGGCCTGCGACCGAAGACCTAGCGGAACAGGCGCCCGGCCTTCGCCTCGTCGCGCCCCACGAGCCAAAAACTTACGTTGACGTCCTCGTCGGCGATAGGCACGCAAACACGCTCGTCCCCGATGCCCCCATGCCGCAGCGACCTCGCCGCGTCCGTCGCGAAGCACGGCAGCGACGAGGTGCGGATCAGCTCGATGAGCGCGAATTCGTCGTCCTGCACCAGCCCGCCGCCGACTACATCCACGGCTACCAGAAGCTCGAGGCCGCCTACAAGACCGGCAAGCTCCGCGCCATCGGCATCTCCAACTTCAACGCCGACGAGGTCGAGGAGGTCGTGGAGAAGTGCGAGGTCGTGCCCGCCGTCATCCAGGTCGAGTGCCACCCCTACTTCCCGCAGACCGAGCTGCGCCGGACCCTCGCCAAGCACGGCATCGCGCTGCAGGCGTGGTACCCACTGGGCGGCCGCGGCAACGCGAGCATCATGGAGGAGACCGTCATCGCCGAGCTTGCCGAGGAGCACGGCAAGACGGCCGCGCAGGTCATCATGCGCTGGCATGTGCAGATGGGCAACATCGTGATCCCCGGCTCCAAGACCGAGTCGCACATCCTGGATAACCTGGATGTCTTCGACTTCGAGCTCTCGGACGACGACATGGCGGCCATCGCCACGCTCGACCGCGGCGACACGATTTATCACCGCGACGACGAGTCTCTCAAGCGCTTCGCCGCCTGGGTGCCCGACGTGGACGGCCAGAAGTAGGCAGTCGGGCCGCACCGATAAGACGAAGGGACTGTCCCTGTGTCATATGACAAGGGGACAGTCCCTTCGTCTTATTCTGCAGGTTGCAACGAGATACAAAAACAGGTCGGAACCGAAGCTCCGACCTGCGAATTTACTGGTGGCGGGGAAGGGAGTCGAACCCCTGACACGGGGATTTTCAGTCCCCTGCTCTACCAACTGAGCTACCCAGCCGTTTGTGTGCGGGGATTAATATACCAAACTCTGCGGCAGTTGCAACCGACTTTTTTGAAAAAATCGACCCGTTTTTGGCGACGGCATCCGAACAGCGCTCTGACCTGCGAATTCTCGTCAAAAAAATCTACGCCGAAAGCTCGTCCGCAAGCGCCGCGATCTGCTCGCGGCAGGCGTCGTCCACGGCGCCGCGCACGGTGACCACGCTCTCGGCCACCTCGACGTTCGCCATCTCCCCCACCTGCGCGCGCATGACCTTGGCGGCCGTGGGCGCCCAGCTGCCGGCCTCCACGAGCGCCACCTTGCGGTTCTGGTAGGCGTGCTCGGCCAACGTGTGGATAAAGGTGGACATGAACGGGAAGATGCCGCCGTTGTACGTGGGGCTGGCGAGCACGAGGCGATCGTAGCGGAAGGCGTCCTCCACGGCCTCAGCCATGTCGTCACGTGCGAGGTCGAAGACGCTCACCTTCTGGCCGCGTTCCTCGAGGGCCGCCGCAAGCTCCTCCACAGCCTGCTTGGTATTGCCGTAGACGGAGCAGTACGCAATCGTGACGCCTTTGTCCTCGGGCTGGTAAGAGGACCAGGTGTTGTACGTGTCCAGGTAGTAGCCGAGGTTCTCGGAGAGGACCGGGCCGTGCAGCGGGCAGATGACGGAGATGTCCAGCCCAGCCGCCTTCTTGAGGACGGCCTGCACGTTCTTGCCGAACTTGCCTACGATGCCGAAGTAATAGCGGCGCGCCTCGCACGCCCAGCCCTCGGGATCGTCGTAGTCGAGCGCGCCGAACTTGCCGAAGCCGTCCGCCGAGAAGAGCACCTTGTCGGTGGACTCGTAGGAGAAGAGCACTTCCGGCCAGTGGACGTTGGAGGCGCCGATGAAGGTGAGCTCGTGGCCGCCGAGGTCGAGCTTCGCGCCCTCCTTGACCACGACCTTGCGCTCGGGGTAGTCCGTGCCGAAGTAGGCGACCATCATCTTGAAGGCCGGCGCCGACGAGACCACCTGCGCCTGCGGGAACTTCTCCATGAAGCGGGCGATGTTCGCGGAGTGGTCGGGCTCCATGTGGTGGACCACCAGGTAGTCGGGCGTGCGGCCGGCGAGGGCCTCATCCACGTTGGCAAGCCACTCGTCGCCGAAGTTGCCGTCCACGGTGTCCATAACGGCGACCTTCTCGCCGAGCACGACGTAGGAGTTGTAGGCCATGCCGTTCTCAGACACGTCGTACTGGCCCTCGAAGAGGTCGATCTGGTGGTCGTTCACGCCCACGTAGATGATGTCGTCGGTCACATTGAAGGTACTCATGCGTTCTCCTTTGTTTTGCGGAATTGCAGCTCTCCTGTATGTGATACCCGGAATGCGGGTGGAGGGACAGGTCGTTCTTCTTGCGCGGTCGAGGCACGCAGAAATACGTCGCCCGCTGGGTCCGGGTGGTCCCAGCGGGCGCGTTGTTTTCGCAAGAGGCCCGCTTTTCG
>CAVDQW010000087.1:0-2971 GCA_963610995.1 bacterium
AGCTCACGCTCGCCAGCGCCTGCGGCGTCACCGGCGACAACATCATGCTCTCCAGCAACGACACCCCCGACGAGGACTATCGCCAGGCGGCGGAGCTGGGTGCCATCATCAACCTGGACAGCCTCGACATGGTCGATTGCCTCGTGCGCGCGCTCGATGGGAAGCTCCCGCGCATGGTCTGCTGCCGCGTGAACCCGGGCGGCAACTTCGAGAGCGCCAACGGCATCATCGGCAACCCGCAGGACGCCAAGTTCGGCATGACCGTCCCGCAGCTCATGGAGGCGTTCTCGCGCCTGGCTAAGCTCGGCGTCGAGGACTTCGGCATCCACGCGTTTCTCGCCAGCAACACGCAGGAGAACGACTACTACCCGCGCCTGGCCCGCCAGCTCTTCGAGCTCGCCGTGCGCGCCCACGAGGAGCTGGGCGTCCACGTGGGGCTGATCGACCTCTCCGGCGGCATCGGCGTCGATTACCGCCCTGAGGACCCTGCGGCAAACATCGCGCTTATCGGCCAGGGCGTGCACGAGGCCTTCGACCAGGTGCTCGTTCCCGCCGGCATGGGTGACGTGAAGATCTGCTCGGAGCTCGGGCGCTGGATGCTCGCGCCTGCGGGCGGTCTCGTCACGCGCGTCATCCACGAGAAGGTCACCTATAAGGATTACCTCGGCGTCGACGCGTGCGCCGCGAACCTCATGCGCCCGGCCATCTACGACGCGTACCACCACATCACGGTGATGGGCAAGGAGGACGGGCCCGCGACCTGCGAGTACAACGTGGTCGGTCGCCTCTGCGAGAACAACGACCAGTTCGCGCACGACCGCATGCTGCCCAAGACATGCATCGGCGACCTGCTCTTCATTCACGACGCGGGCGCCCACGGCTTCTCGATGGGCTACAACTACAACGGGTCGCTCCGCTCGGCTGAGCTCCTTTATCGCGAGGATGGTTCCGTGCAGCGGATCCGCCGCGCCGAGACGCAGGCCGACTACTTCGCCACCTTCGACGACGACCCGCGTTTCTCCGATCTCGCAAAGAAATAAGACGAAGGGACTGTCCCCTTGTCTTATTAGATGTTTGATGAAAGGACTTCGATTATGGATATGGGCAACCTCACCGGCTCGGTCGTCGCGCTTATCACCCCGTTCAAGCGCGACGGCTCGGTCGATTTCGAGAAGCTCGAGAACCTCGTGGACTTCCACCTGGACAACGGCACCGACGGCATCCTGGTGCTCGGCACGACCGGCGAGTCCGCCACGATGAACGACTCCGAGGACCTCTCGGTCGCCGAGTGCGTCGTGCAGCGCGTCGCCGGCCGCATCCCCGTCATCGGCGGCTCCGGCTCCAACTGCACGGGCGAGTCCCTGCGCAAGTCGCTCGAGCTGCAGAAGCTGGGCGTGGACGGCCTGCTCATCATCAGCCCGTACTACAACAAGTCCAACGAGGAGGGCATGTACCACCACCTGGCCGACGTTATGGACGCCGTCAACGTGCCCTGCATCCTGTACAACATCCCGGGCCGCACGGGCTGCAACATCTCGGTCTCCAACGTCGAGCGCCTCTCGGTGCACCCCAACTGCTGGGGCATCAAGGAGGCCTCCGGCAACATCTCCTACGCCGCGAACATCGCCCACTGCCTCTCGGACGACTTCCGCATGATGTCCGGCAACGACGATATGATCGTGCCGCTCATGAGCCTCGGCGCCTCCGGTGTCATCTCCGTGTGGGCAGACGTCGCGCCCAAGACCGTGCACGACATGTGCGCGAACTACCTGGCCGGCAACGTCGAGGCCGCGCGCAAGACGCAGATCGAGAACCTCGAGCTCATCCATTCGCTCTTCTGCGAGGTCAACCCCATCCCCGTCAAGGCCGCCCTTGCCAAGATGGGCCTCATCGACGAGTATTACCGCAAGCCGCTGTGGCCGATGGCCGATGCGAACCGAGAGCGCCTGTACAAGGCCATGGAAGGGGCTGGTCTGATTGACTAACGCCAACAACGTCGAGCTCACGAGCGTCATCCTGGTGGGCGGTGGCCGCATGGGCCAGCTCATCGCCCAGAAGCTCGACGCCGACGGGGGCTTTGCCACCGAGGGCATCTACGACGTGACGAACGCCGACGAGCTGGACGGCCGCGCCCCCGTGGTCGACCTCGTCATCGACTTCTCCAACAAGGACGCGCTGCCGCACGTGCTCGCCTACGTGGAGCGCACGGGAGCGGCCCTCGTCTCGGGCACCACGGGCTTCTCGGACGAGGGGCTCTCGGAGCTCCGCGCCCTTGGTGAGAAGACCCGCGTGATCCACTCCGCCAACTACTCGCTGGGCATCGCCGCGCTTAAACGCGCCGCAGCTCAGGCGGCCTTGGCGCTCGGCGAGTGGGACTGCGAGATCGTGGAGACCCACCACAACAAGAAGGCCGACGCCCCTTCCGGCACCGCCATCCTGCTGCTCGACGCCGTCGACCCCGACCACACCTGCGAGGTCGCCTACGGCCGCGAGGGCTACGTGGGCGAGCGCCCCGAGCGCGAGATCGGCATGCACTCGCTGCGCGGCGGCACCGAGGCCGGCACGCACGAGGTCCACTTCTTCGGCACCGACGAGGAGGTCTGCCTCACGCACCGCGCGACGAGCCGCCAGATCTTCGTCAACGGCGCCGTCGCGGCCGCCAAGCGCCTGCTCGAGCGCGAGGAGAACGGCTTCTATACCTTCGAGCAGCTCATGTTCGAGTAGGGCTGAGCGGCTTTCTCGCCGACGTGGCCCCTGTACGACCCAGACCCCTTAAGGAGAAACTCACCAGATGGACGCCCAGGAGATCATCAACTACATCGCCACCGCCCCCAAGAAGACCCCGGTCAAGGCCTATGTCCGCGTGAAGGAGGGCGCCGACCTCGACCTCGCCTGCGCCGACCACGTCTTCGGCGAGGGCCGTGACCTCGTCGTCTTCGCCGACTACGCCAAGCTCGGCCCTGTGCTCGAG
>CAVDQW010000088.1:0-29696 GCA_963610995.1 bacterium
GCGACTGGAACGTGCCCGTCCACGTGCCCAGAAGCGGCGAGAACCCGCGCGCCTTGGCGTCCGTCGGCACGCTGATGTCGGTGATCTCCCACAGGCCGCTCACCGAGCGGAACGAGAACGTGGCCTGGACCTGGCACGCGTAGGAGTCGAACGTGCCGGTCTTGCTGCAGCTCAGCGTGACCGCGTCGGTCTTCGCGTCGGAGTCGTAGTCGGACGCCGCCACGTCCACCTGCCCGTTCGCGTAGATGCCGGCGAGGCTGAGCTCGCCCTTCTTCGTGTCGAGTTTCTGCTCCGCGCGGTCGAGCAGCACGGCGACGTTCTCGCGGAGTTTCGCCTCGCTCACGCCGGCGGTGGGCTCGTAGCTCACGCCCGCGTCCGTCTCCGAGCCGATGGCGACCCAGTTGCCGGACACCTTGGCAAAACCGAGCGTCGCCTCCTTGGTGGCGCGGACCGAGCCGTTCTCAAAGGTCGCGATTACGTCCGCGGTGGCGTATCCCGAGGCGCCAAACTGGGCATCGGAGCTGTCCTGTGCCGTCTCGCTACGACTCACTGACTTGACCTCGACGTTAACGACGCGCAGCTCAGAGGCGTCGCCCCAGGTGCCTCCGTCGTAGTCGGGGACGTTCACGCGGGTGCGCGCGTCGGCGATGATGACGTCGTTGGCGGGGACGCTCGCCGCGCGGAACCCGGCGATGGCGAGCAGCGCGACGACGATGGCGAGCAGCGCGACCGAACCGATGGCCAGCGGTTTGTGGGCGGCGATAAACTCTCGTGCTCCGGCGGCGGGGGAGCGCTTGGCGTCGACGTGGCCCGCCTGTTCAGCACCCCAGGGCTCGGACGGCGCCGGGGTGGGCGCAACGGCCGTCGCGGTGGAGGAGGCCGGGGGTGCCGCCTTGGGGTCCTCAGCGGCCTCGTCGCTCTCGGTGCCGCCAGCGTCGCCGACCGCGGGCCGCTCCGCCGTGGGCTCAATCACCTCGCGAGGGCCCAGCTCGATGGTCGGCGTCGCAGGCTCCTCCGGCATGGGGCCGCCCAGCTCGGACGTGCACGCCTCGGGCTCTTCGGGCGTATCGTCCCTCGGCTCGGCCGTCTCTGCCGCGGGGCCTGTCGCCTCATGCCGGTTCAGCTCGGCGGTCGGCGCGGGCTCCTCGTCCGACGTGCGGGTTTCTTCTTCGCTCATGAATCTCCAATCGCGTGCCTGCCACAGAATTCCCCGGGAGCCGGCACGAATAACACAAGGTCAGATTATCAAACAACGGTTGCGCGACGAGTGGCTTTGGAGTTTGAGCGGGTGCGCCTGCGATTCGGGGCGACGGCCTCCTTTGCGCATCGCCGGGCTGCAGTCGCGCGCCTTAATCCGCCGACAAAGCCTTGAGGTTAAAGCGCGCGCAAATTGGGCCGTTTCCAAACTGCGCGGTCGCGGCTGCGGGCCGTGCGCGTTCAGGGCGCCCCGATTTCGCGCCCTCGCATCATTTCTCCTCAGCGCGCGGCTGCTCGATGCGCTTGTGATGCACTTCGCGCCCTATATCTAAATCACAAGGTCGGAGCCAGTTCTTTCAATGGCGTCAAATCTATGACAAGGAGGACCGATCATGAAGAAGTGGGGTATGAAGTGCAACCAGAAGTCTAACCAGAATCACGTTAAGCCTATGAGGTGCCGTGCTCTCGCTGCGGTCCTTGCGGGACTCATGCTCATGAGCTTTGTTCCCAGCCGCGCACTTGCCGAGGCCGCGGACGAGGCGCAGGCGACCGCCGTCTCCCAGCAGGATTTGGCGAGCAGCGACGCGAGCGCGCAGGCGGGCGGCGACGCGAGCGCGCGGGCGACCGCGGCCGAGGCGGCTCCCGCCGCCGCGGACAACGATTCCGCCGACAGCCAGCAGGCGGTCGATAGCGCGCAGACGGCCGACAGCCAGCAGACGGCCGATGGCCAGCAAACGACCGATGGCCAGCGGACGGCCGACAACCAAGGCGCTTCCGACCAGAACTCCGGCACCGTCGCCTCCAGCGACTCCGGCTCGATCGACAGCAACGAATCGCTCGCGGCCGCGACCAGCGCGATCAGCGCCTCCGCACCTCAGAACGTTAAGGTCGATTCCGCCGAAAGCAACGCCACCGAGACCTCCGACTCTGGCACCAGCGCGCCCTGGAGCGATTACAACGGCCCGACCTCCACTGACGACACGGTCAGCGCGGTCAAGCAGCTCTTCTCCTTTGTCGGCGCCGTTTGGTCGGGCAAGACGGGCGATGCCATTACCGCCGTCCTCGGGTTCAGCACTAAGCCCGTCTCGTACTCCAACAACCAGCTTATGCACCAGCTGTGGGATATGGAGAACCAGGTGACGGCGCTGTCGAGCCAGGTGTACCAGTTCCAGTCGAGCTTCAATACCGCCCTGGCCGAGCTCAAGAAGGAGTCTGCCTTCAGCAAGATCGACGGATTCAACAACTATCTTTCCAAGGACGGCACGGGTCTTAAGTACGCCCTCGCGACGCTCAACAATGAGCTCCCCAAATATTATGAGCTGGATGCCGACGGCAACGTGACCACCACGCCGTGCTCGCTGACGACCTCTGTTGACAGGATGCCCGCGCAGGCCCGCGAGATCGTCAAGAATGTTGCTTCGTACCTGGATAAGCAGGCGCAGTCGACCTGCGGCGCGAGCAACACCGAGAACGTGGAGCAGGTGCTCGCCCGCCGAATCTGCGACAGCGACAACAACCTGGTCAAGGCTCAGTTCGACGCGCTGGACAACACCTACAACTGGGACGAGGAGACCTTCGCCTCCAAGAAGGAGTTCCTCGCTTGGATCGGCCAGATGTACATGAACGCTTACGTGGCCGAGAGCATCGTGCTGAACGCCAAGCTTGCCGATAGCGAGTCTTGGCAGGCCGACAGCATCCGCCAGGAGCTGAAGAACCTGGGCGACCGCGCGGCAGCGGTCAGCGAGGCCCTCTACGGCGACAACGGCTTCATCAAGCGCGCCGAGCCTCAGGGCGAGAACCAGGTGACCTGCTACGTGAACAACAAGACGTACACCAAGGGTACCTATGCGAAGGTGTCCGCGTACAAGCGCGAGTGCTTCGAGCAGGCGTATGCGGACGGCAAGCCCGACGATGCCGATAAGGTGGCTACGAGCTGGAGCGTCGACAGCACCTTCTCCGCCGACGAGCTCTGCGAGATGATCAGCCGCTTCAACGCCCTGAAGAACGCCGGCCTTGCCCCGACGCTGGAGGGGTCCGACACAAAGGCTGAGGATGTCGTCCAGGAGATGGCGGCGGTCGGCTTCAAGAACGTGGAGACCGCTGGCAACGAGGAAGGCACGACCTGGGCTTCGCGCCTTAGCGCCTACAAGGGTTGGGAGGACCACATGGTTGGATCGGACGTGGGAAAGTACGCGTCTCTGACCAACGTCTGCGTCGAGCTCGGCGACCCCAACCAGACGAACCAGATCAACGAAGAGTCCGAGTTCCGCATGGGCGAAAGGCTTACGAACTCCGAGGACTGGGTCGTCACCAAGGTCAAGAGGGCGCGCGTCGACGGCGGGTCCGCGTGGTGGGGAAGCCACTACAAGACGTACGCCTGCTACGGCGAGGTCGTCAACATCAAGACCGGCCGCAAGATTGATGACCAGCTTCTCTACGTGCTGAAGAACTACAACCCCGATGGCGCATGGAGCCCCTGCAACTGGCACTACACCTCTACCCTTGAGTACTACGCCTTCGGCGCGCTGCGCCTGGGCACCGAGGACGCCACCATCAAGTAGGTGATTCGGCAACAGAAGACACGGGGACGGTCCCCTCGCCTTATCGCATGTGCGAAATAAGACGAAGGGACTGTCCCCCTGTCTTATTTGTGCGCGGGTAGAACGCCCAGCTCATATGGGGTATTCTTTGAAGGCTGATTCGATGGGGGCTGTGCTCCCGCCAGGGCCGGGAGGGCTCGCATGTATTTGAGGATGGACAAGTTCTAGCTGGGCCGCGCGCCCCGGTGCCGCGCGCACGCGTGCGGCCGCCCTTCTCCATACCTCACTGTTGTTTGAATAAGGAGCCTTACAAATGCCCGAAAAGCTTGAAAAGATTATTGCTGCGTACCACGAGCTCGAGCAGAAGCTCATGGACCCGTCCGTGGCCTCCGACCCCAAGGAGTACGCGCGTCTCGCCAAGGAGCACGCCGGCCAGGCCGAGCTCGTCGAGAAGGCTCGCGAGTACCTCGGCGCCCTCGACGACATCGAGGCCGCCAAGGAGATGCTGCACGAGGCCGCCGATGCCGACGAGAAGGCCATGCTGCAGGAGGACATCGCCGCCAACGAGGCCAAGATCCCCGGCCTCGAGGACGAGATCAAGATCCTGCTCATCCCCGGCGACCCCAACGACGAGAAGGACACCATCGTCGAGATTCGCGGCGGCGTGGGCGGCGACGAGGCCGCCATCTTCGCCGGCGACCTCTTCAAGATGTACGAGCGCTTCGCTTCCTCCAAGGGTTGGAAGACCGAGGTCCTCTCGTCGAGCCCGTCCGACGCCGGCGGCTTCAAGACCATCGAGTTCAAGGTCACGGGCGAGAAGGTCTACTCCGTCATGAAGTACGAGTCGGGCGTCCACCGCGTCCAGCGCGTCCCCAAGACCGAGAGCCAGGGCCGCATCCAGACCTCCACGGCCACCGTCGCCGTCCTGCCCGAGGCCGACGAGATCGACATCCAGATCAACCAGGAGGACCTGCGCATCGACACCTACTGCGCCTCCGGCCCCGGCGGCCAGTGCGTCAACACGACCTACTCGGCCGTCCGCATCACCCACCTGCCCACCAACACCGTGGTTCAGTCGCAGGACCAGCGCTCGCAGATCCAGAACCGCGAGGTCTGCATGCAGATGCTGCGCGCCCGCCTATACGAGGCCGAGCTCGAGCGTCAGCAGGCCGAGCAGGGCGCCGAGCGCCTCTCGCAGATCGGCCGCGGCAACCGTTCTGAGAAGATCCGCACGTACAACCAGCCGCAGGACCGCGTGACCGACCACCGCATCGGCTTCAACAGCACCTACAACGGCGTCCTCCTGGGCAGTAACCTGCCCGACGTGATCGACGCCCTGGCCGCCGCCGAGCGCGCCGAGAAGCTCGCCGAGCAGGTGTAGGCCGCGGGTTCGCTTGCCGAACGCAATCGTCGCTACGGGCGCCTTCCGAAGATCGGGGGGCGCCTGTTTTCTGTTGCCGTGCGAGAAACGGCACCATCTACCTGCACTGTCCTGTATGCAGAACAAAAACCGTCTGAATCTGTCCTGTATGCAGGACGGGTTTGCGGCCGGCCGGCGCGGCCGTCGAGGTGGTGCCTGCGTGGAAGTTCTTCTCGTGGTCGGTGGATTCGCGGGCAAATCGGGTGAGAAGCGGCTACTATCCGTCTAGGAAAAAACGCGTCGGGAGGTTTGGCATGGAGAAGGACACGCAGAGGGTCGAGGACTTCGAGCTGGGGGAGCCGGTGCTCGTGTGCCGTTGGCGCATCGCGGGCGGGCGGCTGCCGCTCGAGAACCGTCACCTGCGGGCGTTCGGCCGTCGCACGGTTGCGGGGCGCGGGGTCACGACGCAGCTTCTGAGCTGGGCGAAGCAGCACATCGAGTGGACGCTGGCCGACGGGTCGGCGGATTGCCCGGACGGCGTCTTGATGATCGCCATGGACGAGCAGGGGCGCGCGGCGATGTCCGTCGGGCCGTACGTCGAGCTGCCCGCCCGCGACGTGGCCGCGCTGGCGGCGCGCGCCGAGGAGTCTCGCCAAGAGGCTGCCGAGG
This sequence comes from bacterium, assembly GCA_963610995.1. Taxonomy (GTDB): domain Bacteria; phylum Actinomycetota; class Coriobacteriia; order Coriobacteriales; family Atopobiaceae; genus Paratractidigestivibacter. The sequence goes on from CAVDQW010000088.1 coordinate 5,767, forward strand.
CGGGCGTTGCGCCGGAGACCTTCTGGGCCGTGCGCGACGGTGGCCTTGTGTGCGCGGCGGCCGACGACGCCGTGGCCTCTGGTGCGGCGAGCCTCGTGGCCGACCTGGCCAAGACGCTGGGCATCGAGGTGTCGCGAGACGGGGGCCTTCTTGACGAGGCGCTGGCCGGCAAGGCTCCCGAGCAGGCGTTTCTTTGCAGCGACGAGCACGGCATCGTGGTGGCGTCCGACGCCGCGGGCGACGTCGCCCGACGCTTCGCCGACGCGTACGCCAAGCTCCTCGCCTCCGAGCGCGCCAAATAGCCGGCGAGGGGCGGCCCTTTCGTTCGTTTTTGTGCTGCGGCCCGGTCATGCGCGTGGGACGCCTCACGGATGCCCGCGGTGCCCGTTTGTGCAGCGGCCTGTGGGCCATATGGGGCAATTTGCGGCGCAAGTACCAAAACCAGGCAGGGGGCGACCCTTCGCCCGCTACTCCGCCAGCGTGAAGCTCCAGCAGGTCGCGGCCTCGCCGCAGATGGTCGAGAGGTCCCAGGTCTTGTTGCTGCGCACCCAGCTGTTCGAGTCGTGCACGACGGCCTTGCCGTCCTCGTCGAGCTTCTCGACGGCGATGAAGTGGCCCGAGCTGGTAAAGTGCCCCGGGTTCATAAGGAAGATGACCGGGTGGCCGGCCTCGAGCTCCGAGCGGATCTTGCTCTCATTGGCATTGAGCTGCGTGCCTTCCAGCCCGAGCATCGCCGCGCCGTCGGTCATGAGCGACCACGAGGTGCCGTCCTGGTCGGTCGAGTAGCCGTTCTGCGTGGAGAACTTGGCCATGGCGGCCGGGTCCTTGTCGGTGTTACCGGTGAGCTCGATGTAGACCATCGAGAGCGCGGTGGGGCCGCAGCCCTGGTGGCGCAGGCGCCCGCCGGAATACGTCTCGTAGGAGTACTGCGCGTCGATCTGGTACAGATAGGGCATCTCGCCCTGCTTCCACTGATCCTTGGGCGTGCTCGTGGGCTCGACCAGGTCGGTGGTGAGGTCGGCGACGGATGTGGCGAGGGCCTGGGCCTCCTGCTGGGCGCCGGCGAGGGTGGAGGCGTTGTACGCGTCGCGGCGCTCCGTGGCGATGCAGCCGCGGATGCCGAGGACGGCGACGATGAGGGCGACGACGCCCGCGCCGGCGAGAACCTGCTTGGGATAGCGACGGCAGAACGGCACGGCGACGCGAACGAAGGCGACGATGCCGCGGCCGAGGGCTTTGAGACCGCGCCATATCAGGTGCGCGACCGTGGCGAGAAATCCGGCGACGGCGCCGAGGATGCTGCTTGCGCCGGATCCGCGCCCCGAAGCGCTTCGCGGGCCGCGCGAAGACATTTGCGCAGGTTGAGCGGCGTATGTGCCGCGATTTTGCGATGAAGCGCGGCGGGTTGACGCGGCGGAGCCCCTTGCTTGGGCGCGCTGCGGGGAGCCGGCGCGCGGGGCGTTGTTTGCGCGTTGCGCGCTGCCGCTACGGCCGCCGCCGCGCGCATTAGAGCCGCCGGTGCGCGCGGCCCTTCTCGCCGCCCGCTCGGCTTGCCTCTCGGCGAAGTCGTCGTCCTGGTCCCGCATGCGCACCTCCTCTTGCGGCGCTGCCGTCTACCTGCGGAATCATACCATCTATTTGTTTCGGCTCGTATCTTGCCGCTCGCCGCCGCCGACCAACCATTGGGAGCACCGCCGAACCTGTCCCCAGCTGCAGCACAGCGAACCTGTCACCAGCTGCAGCGTCTGGTGACAGGTTTATTGTGCAGCACGGGGTGACGGGTTCGCCGTGTGCACCATGGCGACGCGTTGCCCCGCCGCGTACGGCATTTTGGGCCGGTCTTCCTTGGATAAGCGAGCTCGGCCCCTCAAAAAGGCGGATGTGCGGCGCCCGGCGAAGTGCCACGCCGCACATCCGCCTGTTTGAGGGGGATTTCCCCTGTTTTCGCCGGATGTGCGGCGCGGTAGCTCAACGAGCACCGCACATCTCCCAGAATGAGGGGGCTGCCGGCGGCGCGCGGCGAACCCGAGGGCGTCTCCGCGCTTGTCCCCTGTCGCAGCCGCAGCACGACGAACCTGTCACCAGTTGCAGCGTCTGGTGACAGGTTTATTGTGCAGCACGAGGGGACGGGTTGCAGCCCGTCGCCCAGCCGTCTATCGCCCGCCGCTATCGGCTGCTCTCCGGCGCCACTTGCCGCCGCCGCGCCACCGCGCCCGCCGCCACTTGCCGCGGCCGCGCCATCGCGCCCGTCGCCGCCCGCAGTCTGCGGCCGATTGCGCGCCGTCCGTCGAGCGGCGGCGTTTAAACACCCGTTTAGCGTTTAGTATGGTGTTCAGTCCTGGGGAAGAGGGCGACGAAAGCGGGTAACACCATGCGCAACGTGGGAGTTCGTGAGATTAGCAGGAGGACGGGTTTCTCGCCCGCCACGGTGTCCAATGCCCTAAACAATAAACGCGGTGTAAACAAGGACACGGCGGAGACCATCCGCCGCATGGCCCGCGAGCTCGGCTACGAGCGCTCGGACAACCTCGATCACATCCGCTTCGTCCTGGCGCGCAAGTCCGGCCGCGTCCTCGACGAGGGCACCTTCCATCCCGGCGTCATCGAGGGCGTCGAGCGCGTGGCGGCCCAGCTCAAGCTGCAGACCACCTTCACCACCATCGAGCTCTCCAACCGCGAGGCCGCGGCCAAGCAGGCCTACGACATCACGCACGACGCGAGCAACGGCATCGTGCTTCTTGCCACCGAGATGGCCGAGGAGGATTACGCCCTCTTCCGCGACTCCGAGGCGCCGCTCGTGGTGGTCGACGGCTGGTCCGACCGTCTCTTCTTCGAGAGCGTCGTCACCCAGAACGAGAACTCCGCCTACCGCGCCGTCACGTACCTCGTGGAGAACGGCCACCGCCGCATCGGCTACATCGCGGGCGACACCCGCATTAAGAACTTCCCCCTGCGCGAGCGCGGTTATCGGCGCGCCATGCGCGAGGCGGGCCTCGCCATCGACCCCAAGTGGCGCGTGGAGGTGGGTACCACCGTCAATGGCTCCTACGACTCCATGAAGGCGTGGCTCGCCACGAACCCGCAGCTACCGACCGCTTTTTTTGTTGAGAACGACATCATGGCGCTCGGCTGCATGCGCGCTATGGCCGAGCGCGGCGTCCGCATCCCCGACGACGTGAGCATGGTCGGCTTCGACGACCTGCCGTACGCGAGCATCTGCAACCCGCCGCTCACCACGGCGCGCATCCCCAACCGCGAGATGGGCGAGATCGCCGTGCGCCGCCTCATCGAGCGTATCCAGGAGCCGCGCGACTACACCTGCGTCACGCACCTCTCCACGACCTTCGTCGAGCGCCAGTCCGTCAAGCGCATCTAGCCGCGGCGCGCCCCGCGGGCAACCGGCGTCTGGCCCGCGCCCGGCCGCGCCGCCTTGCCTGTCCCATGCTGCAGCAGCATGAACCTGTCACCAGCTGCAGCGGCAGGAACCTGTCACCAGCTGCAGCGGCAGGAACCTGTCACCAGCTGCAGCGCGAGGGGACGGGTTGCCGCCCGCCGCGCGCCCGGCCGCCTTTTCAGCCCCGCTTTCGGTTATGGGGGAGCGGTGAACCGCCTGTGCGGTCCCGAATTCCTGCACACCTTGTGCAATACTACGCACGCTGTGTAAAAACCGTCGAAGGGACCAGATGCCTGCCTGTGTGCTCGCGCCCAGTACCGACCGCCGGAGCGTTCGCACCCGCGCCGCCCTGCGGCTCGCCCTCGCGCAGGAGATCGACGCCACCGGCGACCTCTCCCGCGTGACCGTCACCGCGGTGACGGAGCGTGCCGGCGTGACCCGCCGCACCTTCTATTCCCACTACAAGGACATCCCCGACCTCGTCACCCAGATCGAGGACGAGACCTTGTCCGACCTGCGCGTCCATGTGGAGCGCATCGCCCAGATCCACCTCGGCAGCCTCGCCGAGTCGCTGGACGGGCAGCAGCCGGCCCCCGGCTCCGAGGACCTGCTGCGCGCGGTCCAGGAGCGCGGCGACTACCTGCGCCCGCTTCTGGGCATGGGCGGCGACCCCGCCTTCGCCGAGCGCCTCAAGTCCATGGTCTACGACGCCGTGGTCGGCCGCGCGCTCGACGGCATCGACGCCCGCGCGTTGGGCGCGTTCTTCGACTATTACCTGACCTTCGCCATATCCGCCGAGGTCGGGGTGCTCTTGCGCTGGCTCGAGGGGGGCATGCGCGAGAGCGTGGAGGCCATGGCGCGCCTGATGACGGCGCTCATGTTCGTCCGCCCGGGCGACCTGTACGGAAAGCCCATCGAGTTCGATATCCCCAGCTTTGCTTTGGCCATCATGCGTTGTGAGGAGAGACACAATGTCCGATAAGACCGCCGCGTCCATCAAGGCCGAGAAGGCCGCCCGTCAGCCGCTCGAGCTCAAGCAGGACGGCGCCGAGCTCAGCCCCAAGAACCCCTACGACCTCAGCTACGCGCACCTGCGCCTGGGCATCGACGTGGGCTCCACCACCGTTAAGCTGGCCGTCATCGACGACAACGACCACCTTATCTACGCCAACTACGAGCGCCACCACACCGACGTGCGCGCCACGGCCAAGGAGCTCTTCGCCCGCGCCCAGAAGGTCATCGGCGACGCCCCCATGCGCGTCTCCATCACCGGCTCCGGCGGCATGCTGCTGGCCAAGTGGCTCGACCTCGAGTTCGTCCAGGAGGTCATCGCCTCCAAGCGCGCCGTCGAGACCCTCATCCCGCAGACCGACTGCGCCATCGAGCTCGGCGGCGAGGACGCCAAGATCATCTACTTCGACAACGGCATCGAGCAGCGCATGAACGGCACCTGCGCCGGCGGCACCGGCGCCTTCATCGACCAGATGGCGAGCCTGCTGCACACCGACGCGACGGGCCTGAACGAGCTCGCCAAGTCCGCCACGCAGATCCACCCCATCGCCAGCCGCTGCGGCGTCTTCGCCAAGTCCGACGTCCAGCCGCTGCTCAACGAGGGCGCCGCCCCGGCCGACATCGCCGCCTCCATCTTCCAGGCCGTGGCCAACCAGACCGTCTCCGGCCTCGCCTGCGGCCACCCCATCCGCGGCTACGTCGCCTTCCTCGGCGGCCCGCTGCAGTACCTCTCCGAGCTCCGTCACCGCTTCTACGTCACCCTTAACCTGGACGACGAGCACATCATCGTCCCCGAGAACGCGCACCTCTTCGTGGCCACCGGTGCTGCCCTCGCCGGCGAGTCGAGCAAGCAGGTCACCTTCGCCGAGGTCATCCGCCTGCTCGAGGAGCTCAAGGACACCCAGGGCTCCGAGGTCGCGCGCCTGGAGCCGCTCTTCGCCACCGAGGACGACTACAAGGAATTCAAGGCCCGCCACGACGAGCAGGTCGTGCCCAAGGGCGACCTGGCCAGCTATCACGGCCGCGTCTTCATCGGCATCGACGCCGGCTCCACCACCATGAAGGCGGCCGTCGTGGGCGCCGACGGCGAGCTTCTCTACACCTGGTACGGCAACAACAACGGCGACATCCTGGGCACCGCCCGCATCATCTGCGACGACATCTACGACAAGATGCCCTCCGACTGCGTCATCGGCCACGTGACCACCACCGGCTACGGCGAGCAGATCCTCATCGAGGCCCTGCGCGCCGACTCCGGCGAGATCGAGACCGTCGCTCACCTGCGCGGCGCCAAGGCCTTCATCCCCGAGGTCGAGTTCATCCTCGACATCGGCGGCCAGGACATGAAGTGCCTGCAGGTCAAGGACGGCGTCATCGAGCACATCATGCTCAACGAGGCCTGCTCCTCGGGCTGCGGCTCCTTTATCGCCTCCTTCGCCGACTCCATGAACATGACCGTCCAGGAGTTCGCGCAGGCCGCCGTGCGCGCCGACGCCCCCGTCGACCTGGGCAGCCGCTGCACCGTCTTCATGAACTCGCGCGTCAAGCAGGCCCAGAAGGAAGGCGCGACCATCGGCGACGTTGCCGCCGGCCTCTCTTACTCCGTGATCAAGAACGCCCTGTTCAAGGTCATCAAGCTGCGCGACTTCAACGAGATCGGCAAGTACTGCGTGGTCCAGGGCGGCACCTTCATGTCCGACGCCACCCTGCGCGCCTTCGAGCTGCTCACCGGCCGCGACGTCATCCGCCCGGACGTGGCGGGCTGCATGGGCGCGTACGGCGCGGCGCTTCTCGCCCTCGACCGTGCGGGCGCCCACGGCACCTCCGGCCTGCTCGACCGCGAGTCCATCGATAACCTGCAGGTCAAGCACACCAACGTCCACTGCGGCCGTTGCTCCAACAACTGCCTGCTCACCGTCAACGACTTCGGCGGCGGCCACCGCTTCATCACCGGCAACCGCTGCGAGAAGGGCGCCGGCGGCTCCAAGCGCGCCAAGAACGACGCCCCGAACCTCTTCGATTACAAGAACAAGCTGCTGTTCGACCGCCCCGTCCTTTCCGAGGACGAGGCCCCGCGTGGCACCGTGGGCATCCCGCGCTCGCTCAACATGTACGAGAACTACCCGTTCTGGCACGCGTTCTTTACCAAGCTGGGCTTCCGCGTCGTTCTCTCCGACCAGACCAACGGCAAGACCTACGAGGCCGGCATCGAGTCCATGCCCTCCGAGTCCGTCTGCTACCCGGCCAAGCTCTCCCACGGCCACATCATGAACCTCATCAAGAAGGACCCGGACTTCATCTGGATGCCCTGCATCTGCTGGGAGCGCAAGGAGGACCAGGAGGCGACGAACCACTACAACTGCCCGATCGTCATGAGCTACCCGCAGGCCCTCGAGCTCAACATGGACGAGCTCGGCCGCGACACCGAGGTCGAGTTCCTCGACCCCTTCCTGCCCTATGACAAGAAGAGCGAGCTCAAGCGCCGCCTGTACGAGGTCGTCTCCGTCCAGCGCGAGCAGGACGCCGCCAACGGCCGCGGCCGCGTGCGCGGCAGCCACATCACCCGCGCCGAGATCGACGCCGCCGTCAACGAGGCCTGGGAGGCCGACATCGAGTTCCACGACGCCATGCACCGCAAGGGCGACGAGGCCCTGCGCTGGATCGAGGAGCACCACGGCCACGGCATCGTGCTCGCCGGCCGCCCGTACCACAACGACCCCGAGATCAACCACGCCATCCCCGAGCTCGTGCACTCCTTCGGCTTCGCCATCCTCACCGAGGACTCCGTGGCCCACAAGATGACCCCCGAGCGCCCGATCCGCGTCGTCGACCAGTGGATGTTCCACAGCCGCCTGTACCGCGCCGCCCGCTTCGTGGCCTCCCGCAACGACCTGGACCTCATTCAGCTCTTCTCGTTCGGCTGCGGCCTCGACGCCCTCACCACCGACCAGGTTCAGGAGATCCTGGAGAGCGCCGGCAAGATCTACACCATGCTCAAGGTGGACCAGGTGAGCAACCTGGGCGCCGCCCGCATCCGCATCCGCTCCCTCATGGCCGCCCTCAAGGAGCAGCGAGAGGAGCTCGAGCGCAAGGCCGCCGAGGGGCAGATCCACGAGGTCGAGCCCGGCCAGCACCGCCTGCCCGACGGCTCCGTGGCCGTCTCCGAGGTGCGCCGCGCCGACGGCACCCTGGAGCGCCGCCGCGTTGACGACGGCTCCGTGCCGACGTACCGCGAGGCCGCGAGCACCGCGTTCAAGAAGGTCATCTACACCAAGGAGATGCAGGACGCCGGCTACACCATCCTGGCGCCGCAGATGAGCCCGATCCACTTCGAGCTCTGCGAGGCGCTGCTCAAGAACGAGGGCTTCAACTGCGTGCTGATGCCGTCCGTGGACCAGGGCGCCGTCGACATGGGCCTCAAGTACGTCAACAACGACATCTGCTACCCGTCCATCCTGGTCACCGGCCAGATCATGGAGGCGGTGCTGTCCGGCAAGTACGACCTCACCAAGACGGCCGTCCTCATCACCCAGACCGGCGGCGGCTGCCGAGCCACCAACTACATCGCGCTGATCCGCAAGGCCCTCAAGGACTCCGGCCACCCCGAGATCCCCGTGATCTCGCTGTCCGCCGCGTCCGGCCTCGGCGAGAGCAGCCCCGGCTTCAACATCTTCAAGCCCAAGCTGCTGATGAAGGCCGTCTACGCGCTGCTCTACGGCGACCTGATCATGCAGCTGCTCTACCGCGTGCGCCCCTACGAGGCCAAGGCCGGCTCGGCCGACGAGCTCTACGAGCGCTGGATGGCCCAGGCCAAGAGCGACCTGCTCAACGTCACCCGCAGCAGCTTCAACAAGCTCTGCCAGCAGACCATCGACGCATTCGAGGCGCTGCCGCTGGTCAACGACCGCTCCAAGCCGCGCGTCGGCGTCGTCGGCGAGATCCTGGTCAAGTACCACCCCACGGCCAACAACCAGGTCGTGCGCGTCATCGAGCAGGAGGGCTGCGAGGCCAACGTGCCCGGCCTTGTGGACTTCTTCCTGTTCAGCATGACCCACCCCGCCTACCAGAAGGCGGAGCTGGGCAGCGAGGCCTCCAAGCGCGCGATGAACGCCGCCGGCATCAAGCTGATCATGTCCATCCGCGACCGCATCAACAAGATGCTCGAGGAGTCCACGCGCTTCGAGGCCTACCCGGACATCTGGGAGCTCGGCGAGAAGGCCGCGCAGGTTCTCTCCCTGTGCAACGGCATGGGCGAGGGTTGGCTGCTCACGGCCGAGATGTGCGACCTCATCGAGACCGGCACGCCCAACATCGTGTGCTGCTCGCCGTTCGCGTGCCTGCCCAACCACGTGGTGGGCAAGGCCGTCATCAAGCGCCTGCGCGAGATGCACCCCGAGAGCAACATCGTGGCCGTCGACTACGACCCGGGCGCCTCTGAGGTCAACCAGCTCAACCGCATCAAGCTGATGATCTCGGTGGCCAAGGAGAACTACCGCAACAACCGCGGCGAGGGCTTCAAGCTGGTGGGCGACGAGGACGGCGCCGACGACGATTACGGCATCGCCCTGACCGCCGAGCAGCGCGAGCACCTGGCTGACATCAAGGCCCGCTCCGTCGTCGACTAACGGTCGCAACTCGGGATAGCCTGCCATGGGTGACAGTCATTGGCGGCAGGCCGGCCTGCCGCCAATGACTGTCACCCATGGCAGGCTATCCCGAGTTGCGACCGTTAGTCGACGACGGAGCGGGCCTTGATGTCAGCCAGGTGCTCGCGCTGCTCGGCGGTCAGGGCGATGCCGTAATCGTCGTCGGCGCCGTCCTCGTCGCCCACCAGCTTGAAGCCCTCGCCGCGGTTGTTGCGGTAGTTCTCCTTGGCCACCGAGATCATCAGCTTGATGCGGTTGAGCTGGTTGACCTCAGAGGCGCCCGGGTCGTAGTCGACGGCCACGATGTTGCTCTCGGGGTGCATCTCGCGCAGGCGCTTGATGACGGCCTTGCCCACCACGTGGTTGGGCAGGCACGCGAACGGCGAGCAGCACACGATGTTGGGCGTGCCGGTCTCGATGAGGTCGCACATCTCGGCCGTGAGCAGCCAACCCTCGCCCATGCCGTTGCACAGGGAGAGAACCTGCGCGGCCTTCTCGCCGAGCTCCCAGATGTCCGGGTAGGCCTCGAAGCGCGTGGACTCCTCGAGCATCTTGTTGATGCGGTCGCGGATGGACATGATCAGCTTGATGCCGGCGGCGTTCATCGCGCGCTTGGAGGCCTCGCTGCCCAGCTCCGCCTTCTGGTAGGCGGGGTGGGTCATGCTGAACAGGAAGAAGTCCACAAGGCCGGGCACGTTGGCCTCGCAGCCCTCCTGCTCGATGACGCGCACGACCTGGTTGTTGGCCGTGGGGTGGTACTTGACCAGGATCTCGCCGACGACGCCGACGCGCGGCTTGGAGCGGTCGTTGACCAGCGGCAGCGCCTCGAATGCGTCGATGGTCTGCTGGCAGAGCTTGTTGAAGCTGCTGCGGGTGACGTTGAGCAGGTCGCTCTTGGCCTGGGCCATCCAGCGCTCGTAGAGCTCGTCGGCCGAGCCGGCCTTGGCCTCGTAGGGGCGCACGCGGTAGAGCAGCTGCATGATCAGGTCGCCGTAGAGCAGCGCGTAGACGGCCTTCATCAGCAGCTTGGGCTTGAAGATGTTGAAGCCGGGGCTGCTCTCGCCGAGGCCGGACGCGGCGGACAGCGAGATCACGGGGATCTCGGGGTGGCCGGAGTCCTTGAGGGCCTTGCGGATCAGCGCGATGTAGTTGGTGGCTCGGCAGCCGCCGCCGGTCTGGGTGATGAGGACGGCCGTCTTGGTGAGGTCGTACTTGCCGGACAGCACCGCCTCCATGATCTGGCCGGTGACCAGGATGGACGGGTAGCAGATGTCGTTGTTGACGTACTTGAGGCCCATGTCGACGGCGCCCTGGTCCACGGACGGCATCAGCACGCAGTTGAAGCCCTCGTTCTTGAGCAGCGCCTCGCAGAGCTCGAAGTGGATCGGGCTCATCTGCGGCGCCAGGATGGTGTAGCCGGCGTCCTGCATCTCCTTGGTGTAGATGACCTTCTTGAACGCGGTGCTCGCGGCCTCGCGGTACGTCGGCACGGAGCCGTCGTCAACGCGGCGGCGCTCCAGGGTGCCGTCGGCGCGGCGCACCTCGGAGACGGCCACGGAGCCGTCGGGCAGGCGGTGCTGGCCGGGCTCGACCTCGTGGATCTGCCCCTCGGCGGCCTTGCGCTCGAGCTCCTCTCGCTGCTCCTTGAGGGCGGCCATGAGGGAGCGGATGCGGATGCGGGCGGCGCCCAGGTTGCTCACCTGGTCCACCTTGAGCATGGTGTAGATCTTGCCGGCGCTCTCCAGGATCTCCTGAACCTGGTCGGTGGTGAGGGCGTCGAGGCCGCAGCCGAACGAGAAGAGCTGAATGAGGTCCAGGTCGTTGCGGGAGGCCACGAAGCGGGCGGCGCGGTACAGGCGGCTGTGGAACATCCACTGGTCGACGACGCGGATCGGGCGCTCGGGGGTCATCTTGTGGGCCACGGAGTCCTCGGTGAGGATGGCGAAGCCGAAGGAGTGCACGAGCTCGGGGATGGCGTGGTTGATCTCGGGGTCGTTGTGGTACGGGCGGCCGGCGAGCACGATGCCGTGGCCGTGGTGCTCCTCGATCCAGCGCAGGGCCTCGTCGCCCTTGCGGTGCATGGCGTCGTGGAACTCGATGTCGGCCTCCCAGGCCTCGTTGACGGCGGCGTCGATCTCGGCGCGGGTGATGTGGCTGCCGCGCACGCGGCCGCGGCCGTTGGCGGCGTCCTGCTCGCGCTGGACGGAGACGACCTCGTACAGGCGGCGCTTGAGCTCGCTCTTCTTGTCATAGGGCAGGAAGGGGTCGAGGAACTCGACCTCGGTGTCGCGGCCGAGCTCGTCCATGTTGAGCTCGAGGGCCTGCGGGTAGCTCATGACGATCGGGCAGTTGTAGTGGTTCGTCGCCTCCTGGTCCTCCTTGCGCTCCCAGCAGATGCAGGGCATCCAGATGAAGTCCGGGTCCTTCTTGATGAGGTTCATGATGTGGCCGTGGGAGAGCTTGGCCGGGTAGCAGACGGACTCGGAGGGCATGGACTCGATGCCGGCCTCGTAGGTCTTGCCGTTGGTCTGGTCGGAGAGAACGACGCGGAAGCCCAGCTTGGTAAAGAACGCGTGCCAGAACGGGTAGTTCTCGTACATGTTGAGCGAGCGCGGGATGCCCACGGTGCCACGCGGGGCCTCGTCCTCGGAAAGGACGGGGCGGTCGAACAGCAGCTTGTTCTTGTAATCGAAGAGGTTCGGGGCGTCGTTCTTGGCGCGCTTGGAGCCGCCGGCGCCCTTCTCGCAGCGGTTGCCGGTGATGAAGCGGTGGCCGCCGCCGAAGTCGTTGACGGTGAGCAGGCAGTTGTTGGAGCAACGGCCGCAGTGGACGTTGGTGTGCTTGACCTGCAGGTTATCGATGGACTCGCGGTCGAGCAGGCCGGAGGTGCCGTGGGCGCCCGCACGGTCGAGGGCGAGAAGCGCCGCGCCGTACGCGCCCATGCAGCCCGCCACGTCCGGGCGGATGACGTCGCGGCCGGTGAGCAGCTCGAAGGCGCGCAGGGTGGCGTCGGACATGAAGGTGCCGCCCTGGACCACGCAGTACTTGCCGATCTCGTTGAAGTCGCGCAGCTTGATGACCTTGAACAGGGCGTTCTTGATCACGGAGTAAGAGAGGCCGGCGGCAACGTCGCCGATGGTCGCGCCTTCCTTCTGGGCCTGCTTGACGCGCGAGTTCATGAAGACGGTGCAGCGGCTGCCCAGGTCGACGGGGGCGTCGGCGCGCACGGCGGCCTGCGCGAACTCCTGGACGGTCATGTTCATGGAGTCGGCGAAGGAGGCGATAAAGGAGCCGCAGCCCGAGGAGCAGGCCTCGTTGAGCATGATGTGCTCGATGACGCCGTCCTTGACCTGCAGGCACTTCATGTCCTGGCCGCCGATGTCGAGGATGAACTCGACCTCGGGGATGAAGGCCTTGGCGCCGCGCAGGTGAGCGACGGTCTCGATCTCGCCGGAGTCGGCGCGCAGGGCCTCGATGAGGATCTGCTCGCCGTAGCCGGTGGTGGTCACGTGGCCGATGACGCAGTCGGAGGGCATCTTGTCGTAGATGTCGTCGCAGATGATGCGGGCGGTGCCCAGGATGTCGCCGTTGTTGTTGCCGTACCAGGTGTAGAGAAGCTCGCCGTCGGCGCCCACGACGGCCGCCTTCATGGTGGTGGAGCCGGCGTCGATGCCGATGAAGACGCGGCCGTGATAGCTGGCCAGGTCGCCCTTGGGCACGACCTGCTCGTCGTGGCGGGCCTTGAATTCCTTGTAGTCGTCCTCGGTGGCGAAGAGCGGCTCCAGGCGCGCGACCTCGGAGCCCTGGGTGTCCTTGAGCTCCTCGAGCAGGCGGATGACCTCGGCGAAGGTGACCTGCTTGCTCGACTCGCCGGCGAGGGCAGCACCGGTGGCCACGAAGAGGTGCGCGTTCTCGGGGACGATGATGTGCTCGTCGTCCAGGTTAAGGGTGACGTAGAAGCGGTGACGGAGCTCGGAGAGGTACTGCAGCGGGCCGCCGAGGAAGGCGACGTAGCCGCGGATGGGGTGGCCGCAGGCGAGGCCGGAGACGGTCTGGTTGGCCACGGCCTGGAAGATGGAGGCGGCGATGTCGGCCGGGGCGGCGCCCTCGTTGAGCAGCGGCTGGACGTCGGACTTGGCGAAGACGCCGCAGCGGCTGGCGATGGGGTGGATCTGCGTGGCGGACTTGGCGAGCTCGTTCAGGCCCGTCGCGTCGGTGTGCAGCAGGCTCGCCATCTGGTCGATGAAGGCGCCGGTGCCGCCGGCGCAGGTGCCGTTCATGCGCTGCTCGATGCCGTTGTCGAAGTAGATGATCTTGGCGTCCTCGCCGCCGAGCTCGATGGCGCAGTCGGTCTGCGGGATGAGGGTCTCGACGGCGCGCTTGGAGGCGATGACCTCCTGGACGAACTCGAGGTCGAGCCACTTGGCCAGCAGCATGCCGCCGGAGCCGGTGATGGAGACGCGCATGGGGGCGTCGCCGATGACCTTCTGGGCGCGGGCGAAGAGCTCCTTGGCCGTGGCGCGCACGTCGGTGTGGTGGCGCTCGTAGTTGGCGTAGATAAGGTGGTCGTTGTCGTCGATGACGGCCAGCTTAACGGTGGTGGAGCCCACGTCGATGCCCAGGCGCAGGTGCGCGTAGCTGAGGTCGTAGGGGTTCTTGGGGCTGAGCTCGGCGCCGTCCTGCTTGAGCTCGAGCGGCTGACGGGCGGCCTTCTCGGCCTTGATGGACGCGGCGGTCTTATCGGACATTGTGTCTCTCCTCACAACGCATGATGGCCAAAGCAAAGCTGGGGATATCGAACTCGATGGGCTTTCCGTACAGGTCGCCCGGGCGGACGAACATGAGCGCCGTCATCAGGCGCGCCATGGCCTCCACGCTCTCGCGCATGCCCCCCTCGAGCCAGCGCAAGAGCACCCCGACCTCGGCGGATATGGCGAAGGTCAGGTAATAGTCGAAGAACGCGCCCAACGCGCGGGCGTCGATGCCGTCGAGCGCGCGGCCGACCACGGCGTCGTAGACCATGGACTTGAGGCGCTCGGCGAAGGCGGGGTCGCCGCCCATGCCCAGAAGCGGGCGCAGGTAGTCGCCGCGCTCCTGGACCGCGCGCAGCAGGTCCTCGGAGCCGGGGGCCGGCTGCTGCCCGTCCAGCGACTCGGCGAGGCTGCCGAGGTGGATCTGGGCGATGCGCTCCACATGGACGCGCAGGTCGGACAAGGTCTCGTCCTCGATCTGGGTGACGAGGTCGGGGATGTCCTTGTAGTGGGAATAGAAGGTGCGGCGGGTCACGCCGGCACGCTCCGTCACCGCGGTGACGGTCACGCGGGAGAGGTCGCCGGTGGCGTCGATCTCCTGCGCGAGGGCGAGCCGCAGGGCGGCGCGGGTGCGAACGCTCCGGCGGTCGGTACTGGGCGCGAGCACACAGGCAGGCATCTGGTCCCTTCGACGGTTTTTACACAGCGTGCGTAGTATTGCACAAGGTGTGCAGGAATTCGGGACCGCACAGGCGGTTCACCGCTCCCCCATAACCGAAAGCGGGGCTGAAAAGGCGGCCGGGCGCGCGGCGGGCGGCAACCCGTCCCCTCGCGCTGCAGCTGGTGACAGGTTCCTGCCGCTGCAGCTGGTGACAGGTTCCTGCCGCTGCAGCTGGTGACAGGTTCATGCTGCTGCAGCATGGGACAGGCAAGGCGGCGCGGCCGGGCGCGGGCCAGACGCCGGTTGCCCGCGGGGCGCGCCGCGGCTAGATGCGCTTGACGGACTGGCGCTCGACGAAGGTCGTGGAGAGGTGCGTGACGCAGGTGTAGTCGCGCGGCTCCTGGATACGCTCGATGAGGCGGCGCACGGCGATCTCGCCCATCTCGCGGTTGGGGATGCGCGCCGTGGTGAGCGGCGGGTTGCAGATGCTCGCGTACGGCAGGTCGTCGAAGCCGACCATGCTCACGTCGTCGGGGATGCGGACGCCGCGCTCGGCCATAGCGCGCATGCAGCCGAGCGCCATGATGTCGTTCTCAACAAAAAAAGCGGTCGGTAGCTGCGGGTTCGTGGCGAGCCACGCCTTCATGGAGTCGTAGGAGCCATTGACGGTGGTACCCACCTCCACGCGCCACTTGGGGTCGATGGCGAGGCCCGCCTCGCGCATGGCGCGCCGATAACCGCGCTCGCGCAGGGGGAAGTTCTTAATGCGGGTGTCGCCCGCGATGTAGCCGATGCGGCGGTGGCCGTTCTCCACGAGGTACGTGACGGCGCGGTAGGCGGAGTTCTCGTTCTGGGTGACGACGCTCTCGAAGAAGAGACGGTCGGACCAGCCGTCGACCACCACGAGCGGCGCCTCGGAGTCGCGGAAGAGGGCGTAATCCTCCTCGGCCATCTCGGTGGCAAGAAGCACGATGCCGTTGCTCGCGTCGTGCGTGATGTCGTAGGCCTGCTTGGCCGCGGCCTCGCGGTTGGAGAGCTCGATGGTGGTGAAGGTGGTCTGCAGCTTGAGCTGGGCCGCCACGCGCTCGACGCCCTCGATGACGCCGGGATGGAAGGTGCCCTCGTCGAGGACGCGGCCGGACTTGCGCGCCAGGACGAAGCGGATGTGATCGAGGTTGTCCGAGCGCTCGTAGCCGAGCTCGCGGGCCATGCGGCGGATGGTCTCCGCCGTGTCCTTGTTTACACCGCGTTTATTGTTTAGGGCATTGGACACCGTGGCGGGCGAGAAACCCGTCCTCCTGCTAATCTCACGAACTCCCACGTTGCGCATGGTGTTACCCGCTTTCGTCGCCCTCTTCCCCAGGACTGAACACCATACTAAACGCTAAACGGGTGTTTAAACGCCGCCGCTCGACGGACGGCGCGCAATCGGCCGCAGACTGCGGGCGGCGACGGGCGCGATGGCGCGGCCGCGGCAAGTGGCGGCGGGCGCGGTGGCGCGGCGGCGGCAAGTGGCGCCGGAGAGCAGCCGATAGCGGCGGGCGATAGACGGCTGGGCGACGGGCTGCAACCCGTCCCCTCGTGCTGCACAATAAACCTGTCACCAGACGCTGCAACTGGTGACAGGTTCGTCGTGCTGCGGCTGCGACAGGGGACAAGCGCGGAGACGCCCTCGGGTTCGCCGCGCGCCGCCGGCAGCCCCCTCATTCTGGGAGATGTGCGGTGCTCGTTGAGCTACCGCGCCGCACATCCGGCGAAAACAGGGGAAATCCCCCTCAAACAGGCGGATGTGCGGCGTGGCACTTCGCCGGGCGCCGCACATCCGCCTTTTTGAGGGGCCGAGCTCGCTTATCCAAGGAAGACCGGCCCAAAATGCCGTACGCGGCGGGGCAACGCGTCGCCATGGTGCACACGGCGAACCCGTCACCCCGTGCTGCACAATAAACCTGTCACCAGACGCTGCAGCTGGTGACAGGTTCGCTGTGCTGCAGCTGGGGACAGGTTCGGCGGTGCTCCCAATGGTTGGTCGGCGGCGGCGAGCGGCAAGATACGAGCCGAAACAAATAGATGGTATGATTCCGCAGGTAGACGGCAGCGCCGCAAGAGGAGGTGCGCATGCGGGACCAGGACGACGACTTCGCCGAGAGGCAAGCCGAGCGGGCGGCGAGAAGGGCCGCGCGCACCGGCGGCTCTAATGCGCGCGGCGGCGGCCGTAGCGGCAGCGCGCAACGCGCAAACAACGCCCCGCGCGCCGGCTCCCCGCAGCGCGCCCAAGCAAGGGGCTCCGCCGCGTCAACCCGCCGCGCTTCATCGCAAAATCGCGGCACATACGCCGCTCAACCTGCGCAAATGTCTTCGCGCGGCCCGCGAAGCGCTTCGGGGCGCGGATCCGGCGCAAGCAGCATCCTCGGCGCCGTCGCCGGATTTCTCGCCACGGTCGCGCACCTGATATGGCGCGGTCTCAAAGCCCTCGGCCGCGGCATCGTCGCCTTCGTTCGCGTCGCCGTGCCGTTCTGCCGTCGCTATCCCAAGCAGGTTCTCGCCGGCGCGGGCGTCGTCGCCCTCATCGTCGCCGTCCTCGGCATCCGCGGCTGCATCGCCACGGAGCGCCGCGACGCGTACAACGCCTCCACCCTCGCCGGCGCCCAGCAGGAGGCCCAGGCCCTCGCCACATCCGTCGCCGACCTCACCACCGACCTGGTCGAGCCCACGAGCACGCCCAAGGATCAGTGGAAGCAGGGCGAGATGCCCTATCTGTACCAGATCGACGCGCAGTACTCCTACGAGACGTATTCCGGCGGGCGCCTGCGCCACCAGGGCTGCGGCCCCACCGCGCTCTCGATGGTCTACATCGAGCTCACCGGTAACACCGACAAGGACCCGGCCGCCATGGCCAAGTTCTCCACGCAGAACGGCTACTCGACCGACCAGGACGGCACCTCGTGGTCGCTCATGACCGACGGCGCGGCGATGCTCGGGCTGGAAGGCACGCAGCTCAATGCCAATGAGAGCAAGATCCGCTCGGAGCTCGAGGCCGGCCACCCGGTCATCTTCCTTATGAACCCGGGGCACTTTACCAGCTCGGGCCACTTCATCGCCGTCGAGAAGCTCGACGAGGACGGCAAGGCCGTCGTGCACGACTCGAACAGCTGGGTGCGCAGCAACAAGACCTGGGACCTCTCGACCATCTGCGGCGAGGCCGCGACCTGCTGGAGCTTCACGCTGGCGGAGTAGCGGGCGAAGGGTCGCCCCCTGCCTGGTTTTGGTACTTGCGCCGCAAATTGCCCCATATGGCCCACAGGCCGCTGCACAAACGGGCACCGCGGGCATCCGTGAGGCGTCCCACGCGCATGACCGGGCCGCAGCACAAAAACGAACGAAAGGGCCGCCCCTCGCCGGCTATTTGGCGCGCTCGGAGGCGAGGAGCTTGGCGTACGCGTCGGCGAAGCGTCGGGCGACGTCGCCCGCGGCGTCGGACGCCACCACGATGCCGTGCTCGTCGCTGCAAAGAAACGCCTGCTCGGGAGCCTTGCCGGCCAGCGCCTCGTCAAGAAGGCCCCCGTCTCGCGACACCTCGATGCCCAGCGTCTTGGCCAGGTCGGCCACGAGGCTCGCCGCACCAGAGGCCACGGCGTCGTCGGCCGCCGCGCACACAAGGCCACCGTCGCGCACGGCCCAGAAGGTCTCCGGCGCAACGCCCGCCTCGGCAGCCTCTTGGCGAGACTCCTCGGCGCGCGCCGCCAGCGCGGCCACGTCGCGGGCGGGCAGCTCGACGTACGGCCCGACGGACATCGCCGCGCGCCCCTGCTCGTCCATGGCGATCATCAAGACGCCGTCCGGGCAATCCGCCGACCCGTCGGCCAGCGTCCACTCGATGTGCTGCTTCGCCCAGCTCAGAAGCTGCGTCGTGACCCCGCGCCCCGCAACCGTGCGACGGCCGAACGCCCGCAGGTGACGGTTCTCGAGCGGCAGCCGCCCGCCCGCGATGCGCCAACGGCACACGAGCACCGGCTCCCCCAGCTCGAAGTCCTCGACCCTCTGCGTGTCCTTCTCCATGCCAAACCTCCCGACGCGTTTTTTCCTAGACGGATAGTAGCCGCTTCTCACCCGATTTGCCCGCGAATCCACCGACCACGAGAAGAACTTCCACGCAGGCACCACCTCGACGGCCGCGCCGGCCGGCCGCAAACCCGTCCTGCATACAGGACAGATTCAGACGGTTTTTGTTCTGCATACAGGACAGTGCAGGTAGATGGTGCCGTTTCTCGCACGGCAACAGAAAACAGGCGCCCCCCGATCTTCGGAAGGCGCCCGTAGCGACGATTGCGTTCGGCAAGCGAACCCGCGGCCTACACCTGCTCGGCGAGCTTCTCGGCGCGCTCGGCGGCGGCCAGGGCGTCGATCACGTCGGGCAGGTTACTGCCCAGGAGGACGCCGTTGTAGGTGCTGTTGAAGCCGATGCGGTGGTCGGTCACGCGGTCCTGCGGCTGGTTGTACGTGCGGATCTTCTCAGAACGGTTGCCGCGGCCGATCTGCGAGAGGCGCTCGGCGCCCTGCTCGGCCTGCTGACGCTCGAGCTCGGCCTCGTATAGGCGGGCGCGCAGCATCTGCATGCAGACCTCGCGGTTCTGGATCTGCGAGCGCTGGTCCTGCGACTGAACCACGGTGTTGGTGGGCAGGTGGGTGATGCGGACGGCCGAGTAGGTCGTGTTGACGCACTGGCCGCCGGGGCCGGAGGCGCAGTAGGTGTCGATGCGCAGGTCCTCCTGGTTGATCTGGATGTCGATCTCGTCGGCCTCGGGCAGGACGGCGACGGTGGCCGTGGAGGTCTGGATGCGGCCCTGGCTCTCGGTCTTGGGGACGCGCTGGACGCGGTGGACGCCCGACTCGTACTTCATGACGGAGTAGACCTTCTCGCCCGTGACCTTGAACTCGATGGTCTTGAAGCCGCCGGCGTCGGACGGGCTCGACGAGAGGACCTCGGTCTTCCAACCCTTGGAGGAAGCGAAGCGCTCGTACATCTTGAAGAGGTCGCCGGCGAAGATGGCGGCCTCGTCGCCGCCCACGCCGCCGCGAATCTCGACGATGGTGTCCTTCTCGTCGTTGGGGTCGCCGGGGATGAGCAGGATCTTGATCTCGTCCTCGAGGCCGGGGATCTTGGCCTCGTTGGCGGCGATGTCCTCCTGCAGCATGGCCTTCTCGTCGGCATCGGCGGCCTCGTGCAGCATCTCCTTGGCGGCCTCGATGTCGTCGAGGGCGCCGAGGTACTCGCGAGCCTTCTCGACGAGCTCGGCCTGGCCGGCGTGCTCCTTGGCGAGACGCGCGTACTCCTTGGGGTCGGAGGCCACGGACGGGTCCATGAGCTTCTGCTCGAGCTCGTGGTACGCAGCAATAATCTTTTCAAGCTTTTCGGGCATTTGTAAGGCTCCTTATTCAAACAACAGTGAGGTATGGAGAAGGGCGGCCGCACGCGTGCGCGCGGCACCGGGGCGCGCGGCCCAGCTAGAACTTGTCCATCCTCAAATACATGCGAGCCCTCCCGGCCCTGGCGGGAGCACAGCCCCCATCGAATCAGCCTTCAAAGAATACCCCATATGAGCTGGGCGTTCTACCCGCGCACAAATAAGACAGGGGGACAGTCCCTTCGTCTTATTTCGCACATGCGATAAGGCGAGGGGACCGTCCCCGTGTCTTCTGTTGCCGAATCACCTACTTGATGGTGGCGTCCTCGGTGCCCAGGCGCAGCGCGCCGAAGGCGTAGTACTCAAGGGTAGAGGTGTAGTGCCAGTTGCAGGGGCTCCATGCGCCATCGGGGTTGTAGTTCTTCAGCACGTAGAGAAGCTGGTCATCAATCTTGCGGCCGGTCTTGATGTTGACGACCTCGCCGTAGCAGGCGTACGTCTTGTAGTGGCTTCCCCACCACGCGGACCCGCCGTCGACGCGCGCCCTCTTGACCTTGGTGACGACCCAGTCCTCGGAGTTCGTAAGCCTTTCGCCCATGCGGAACTCGGACTCTTCGTTGATCTGGTTCGTCTGGTTGGGGTCGCCGAGCTCGACGCAGACGTTGGTCAGAGACGCGTACTTTCCCACGTCCGATCCAACCATGTGGTCCTCCCAACCCTTGTAGGCGCTAAGGCGCGAAGCCCAGGTCGTGCCTTCCTCGTTGCCAGCGGTCTCCACGTTCTTGAAGCCGACCGCCGCCATCTCCTGGACGACATCCTCAGCCTTTGTGTCGGACCCCTCCAGCGTCGGGGCAAGGCCGGCGTTCTTCAGGGCGTTGAAGCGGCTGATCATCTCGCAGAGCTCGTCGGCGGAGAAGGTGCTGTCGACGCTCCAGCTCGTAGCCACCTTATCGGCATCGTCGGGCTTGCCGTCCGCATACGCCTGCTCGAAGCACTCGCGCTTGTACGCGGACACCTTCGCATAGGTACCCTTGGTGTACGTCTTGTTGTTCACGTAGCAGGTCACCTGGTTCTCGCCCTGAGGCTCGGCGCGCTTGATGAAGCCGTTGTCGCCGTAGAGGGCCTCGCTGACCGCTGCCGCGCGGTCGCCCAGGTTCTTCAGCTCCTGGCGGATGCTGTCGGCCTGCCAAGACTCGCTATCGGCAAGCTTGGCGTTCAGCACGATGCTCTCGGCCACGTAAGCGTTCATGTACATCTGGCCGATCCAAGCGAGGAACTCCTTCTTGGAGGCGAAGGTCTCCTCGTCCCAGTTGTAGGTGTTGTCCAGCGCGTCGAACTGAGCCTTGACCAGGTTGTTGTCGCTGTCGCAGATTCGGCGGGCGAGCACCTGCTCCACGTTCTCGGTGTTGCTCGCGCCGCAGGTCGACTGCGCCTGCTTATCCAGGTACGAAGCAACATTCTTGACGATCTCGCGGGCCTGCGCGGGCATCCTGTCAACAGAGGTCGTCAGCGAGCACGGCGTGGTGGTCACGTTGCCGTCGGCATCCAGCTCATAATATTTGGGGAGCTCATTGTTGAGCGTCGCGAGGGCGTACTTAAGACCCGTGCCGTCCTTGGAAAGATAGTTGTTGAATCCGTCGATCTTGCTGAAGGCAGACTCCTTCTTGAGCTCGGCCAGGGCGGTATTGAAGCTCGACTGGAACTGGTACACCTGGCTCGACAGCGCCGTCACCTGGTTCTCCATATCCCACAGCTGGTGCATAAGCTGGTTGTTGGAGTACGAGACGGGCTTAGTGCTGAACCCGAGGACGGCGGTAATGGCATCGCCCGTCTTGCCCGACCAAACGGCGCCGACAAAGGAGAAGAGCTGCTTGACCGCGCTGACCGTGTCGTCAGTGGAGGTCGGGCCGTTGTAATCGCTCCAGGGCGCGCTGGTGCCAGAGTCGGAGGTCTCGGTGGCGTTGCTTTCGGCGGAATCGACCTTAACGTTCTGAGGTGCGGAGGCGCTGATCGCGCTGGTCGCGGCCGCGAGCGATTCGTTGCTGTCGATCGAGCCGGAGTCGCTGGAGGCGACGGTGCCGGAGTTCTGGTCGGAAGCGCCTTGGTTGTCGGCCGTCCGCTGGCCATCGGTCGTTTGCTGGCCATCGGCCGTCTGCTGGCTGTCGGCCGTCTGCGCGCTATCGACCGCCTGCTGGCTGTCGGCGGAATCGTTGTCCGCGGCGGCGGGAGCCGCCTCGGCCGCGGTCGCCCGCGCGCTCGCGTCGCCGCCCGCCTGCGCGCTCGCGTCGCTGCTCGCCAAATCCTGCTGGGAGACGGCGGTCGCCTGCGCCTCGTCCGCGGCCTCGGCAAGTGCGCGGCTGGGAACAAAGCTCATGAGCATGAGTCCCGCAAGGACCGCAGCGAGAGCACGGCACCTCATAGGCTTAACGTGATTCTGGTTAGACTTCTGGTTGCACTTCATACCCCACTTCTTCATGATCGGTCCTCCTTGTCATAGATTTGACGCCATTGAAAGAACTGGCTCCGACCTTGTGATTTAGATATAGGGCGCGAAGTGCATCACAAGCGCATCGAGCAGCCGCGCGCTGAGGAGAAATGATGCGAGGGCGCGAAATCGGGGCGCCCTGAACGCGCACGGCCCGCAGCCGCGACCGCGCAGTTTGGAAACGGCCCAATTTGCGCGCGCTTTAACCTCAAGGCTTTGTCGGCGGATTAAGGCGCGCGACTGCAGCCCGGCGATGCGCAAAGGAGGCCGTCGCCCCGAATCGCAGGCGCACCCGCTCAAACTCCAAAGCCACTCGTCGCGCAACCGTTGTTTGATAATCTGACCTTGTGTTATTCGTGCCGGCTCCCGGGGAATTCTGTGGCAGGCACGCGATTGGAGATTCATGAGCGAAGAAGAAACCCGCACGTCGGACGAGGAGCCCGCGCCGACCGCCGAGCTGAACCGGCATGAGGCGACAGGCCCCGCGGCAGAGACGGCCGAGCCGAGGGACGATACGCCCGAAGAGCCCGAGGCGTGCACGTCCGAGCTGGGCGGCCCCATGCCGGAGGAGCCTGCGACGCCGACCATCGAGCTGGGCCCTCGCGAGGTGATTGAGCCCACGGCGGAGCGGCCCGCGGTCGGCGACGCTGGCGGCACCGAGAGCGACGAGGCCGCTGAGGACCCCAAGGCGGCACCCCCGGCCTCCTCCACCGCGACGGCCGTTGCGCCCACCCCGGCGCCGTCCGAGCCCTGGGGTGCTGAACAGGCGGGCCACGTCGACGCCAAGCGCTCCCCCGCCGCCGGAGCACGAGAGTTTATCGCCGCCCACAAACCGCTGGCCATCGGTTCGGTCGCGCTGCTCGCCATCGTCGTCGCGCTGCTCGCCATCGCCGGGTTCCGCGCGGCGAGCGTCCCCGCCAACGACGTCATCATCGCCGACGCGCGCACCCGCGTGAACGTCCCCGACTACGACGGAGGCACCTGGGGCGACGCCTCTGAGCTGCGCGTCGTTAACGTCGAGGTCAAGTCAGTGAGTCGTAGCGAGACGGCACAGGACAGCTCCGATGCCCAGTTTGGCGCCTCGGGATACGCCACCGCGGACGTAATCGCGACCTTTGAGAACGGCTCGGTCCGCGCCACCAAGGAGGCGACGCTCGGTTTTGCCAAGGTGTCCGGCAACTGGGTCGCCATCGGCTCGGAGACGGACGCGGGCGTGAGCTACGAGCCCACCGCCGGCGTGAGCGAGGCGAAACTCCGCGAGAACGTCGCCGTGCTGCTCGACCGCGCGGAGCAGAAACTCGACACGAAGAAGGGCGAGCTCAGCCTCGCCGGCATCTACGCGAACGGGCAGGTGGACGTGGCGGCGTCCGACTACGACTCCGACGCGAAGACCGACGCGGTCACGCTGAGCTGCAGCAAGACCGGCACGTTCGACTCCTACGCGTGCCAGGTCCAGGCCACGTTCTCGTTCCGCTCGGTGAGCGGCCTGTGGGAGATCACCGACATCAGCGTGCCGACGGACGCCAAGGCGCGCGGGTTCTCGCCGCTTCTGGGCACGTGGACGGGCACGTTCCAGTCGC
>CAVDQW010000089.1:0-6176 GCA_963610995.1 bacterium
CAGGCGCTCTGGCAGTTGTGGACGCAGATGTTGCCCAAGGACTCAGGGAACGGGACCTTCTCGCGGACGACCGCGGCGGCCTCGGTGTAGCGCTTGTCCTTAATGAGGCGCAGGTAGCGCGGGATGTCGACGTGCGCGGGGCAGCCGGAGCGGCAAGGCACCACGTTGTCGGCGTAGGACTTGTTCTCGTCGAACATGTTGAGGGTGTCGACGATGGAGCCCGTGGGGCAGACCTCGATGCACGCGCCGCAGAAACGGCAGCCCGCCTCCTGCAGAGAGACGTTGCCGTCGGTGCCGATGCGGATGCCCTCCTCGGTGTGCTGATAGTCGAGCACGCCCGCGCCGCGCAGCTCGCGGCAGGCGCGAACGCAGCGGCCGCAGCGGATGCAGCGGGTGAACATGTGCGTGATCAGCGGGTTCTTGTCGTCGGTCGGCACCGGGCGGCTCTTCACGCGCCAACGGGTGGGCGAGACGCCCATGTACTGATACATGGACTGCAGCTCGCACTTGCCGTACTTGGGGCACCCGGTGCAGTCGGTCGGGTGCGTGGCCAAGATGAGCTCCATGGCGAGCTTGCGGACGCGCTCGGCCGCCTCCCCGGTGGTGTTGACGACCATGCCGTCGCGCACCTGCGTCTTGCAGGCGCACACGGGGGCGTCGGCCCCCTCGACCTCGACCATGCACAGACGGCAGCCGCCCACGGCCTCGAGGTCGGGGTGCTTACACAGGTGCGGGATGTAGATGCCGGCGTCGAGCGAGGCCTCGAGGAGGTTCTTGCCCTCCGCGACCTCGACCTCGTTGCCATTAATGGTGATTTTCATGCGTTTCCCCTCGAAACGTCGAAATACGCCCAAGAGGCGCCCGGAAGTCCCCAACCCCGAGCGCCTCTTTTGCGGGCGAAACCCATCGGGCGGGGCCCGAGGCCCCACCCGAACGTTCAGCTAGGTCTTACGACCACTCCTCGTCGCCCGCGTCCTCGAATAGGCTGCTGGCGGCGTTCTCGCCGGCGATGCGGCCGGAGTTCAGGCAGAAGCCCATGGTGTTGCCCGGGATGCAGTAGTTGTAGGAGTCGCCGTAGATGGTGCAGGCGTCGGTGCCGACGCAGTAGAGGCCGGGGATGACCTCGTAGTCGTCGGTCATGACCTCCATCTTGTGGTTGATCAGGACGCCGCCGAGGGTGCCGTAGGCGCCGCAGTACTGCTTACAGCAGTAGAAGGGGCCCTTCTCGAGCGGCTGCATGAACTCGCGCTCCTTCTCGAAGATGTCGTCCCAGCCGTTGTCGCACATCTCGTTGTACTCATCCACGTTGGCGATGAGGCCGTCGACGTCGATACCGGCCTTCTCGGCGAGCTCCTCGAGGGTGTCGGCCTGGCAGATGGCGGGGTAGCCGGCGGCGAGGTCTGCGTTCCACTGCTCCTCGAAGCCCTCATAGAGGTCGTGCGGGTGGACGTGGGAGACGATGTCCGGGCCGTCCTTCTTCCAGTGCTTGAGCATGCGGGAGTCGAAGATGGCATAGGCGACCTTGCCGGGCAGGTGGTTGATGGCGTTGCCGACGAAGGTGGTGTTGTAGATCTCGTCCTCGGGCATGAAGCGCTCACCGAGGCGGTTGCACCAGTAGCAGGGCTGGCGGAAGGCGCCCTCGACGTAGAAGTGGTTCATGTTGTCGGGGATCTGGTACATGAGCTCCATGGTGACGGGGGTGTGGCCGCCGCCGACCTCGTGGCACATGTTGATGCCGTCGCCGTCCATGCCGGGGATGGCGAAGGAGAAGAGGTCGCGGCCCCACTCGAAGCCGAGCTTCTCCTTGATCTGCTCGACGTTGTGGCCGAAGCCGCCGGTGGCGACGATGACGCTCTTGCAGGAGATCTCGTACTCCTCGCCGTCCTTGTCCTTGGCGGTGACGCCGCAGACGGCGCCGTCCTCGCCCTTGATCAGGCCGGTGCCGGGGCACTCGAGCATGAACTCGACGCCGAGCTCCTGGGCCTTCTCGGTCATGCGCTTGGTCATCGTGGTAGCGGCGCGCGGGCCCGGCTCGGAGCCGTCCTCGGGCTGCACGACGTGCCAGGTGTACTCGCCGTCGGAGTAGCCGCGGGTGCGCTCACGGGCGCGGAAGGCGGGGCGCACGGAGTTGAAGACGACGCCCATGTCCTGCAGCCACTCGATGGTGTCGCCGGACTTGAAGTAGTAGTCGCGCACGAGACGGGCGTCGACCTGGTAGTGGGTGTAGAACATGTGGCGACGGAAGAGCTCGCCGGGGGTGACCTCGATCATCGAGGCCTTCTGGACGGGCGAGCCGGCAGCGGCCGGGCCCATGCCCATGTTGGCGGCGCCGCCGGTGTTGGACGCCTTCTCGAGGCAGATGACGCGGGCGCCGTTCTCGGCAGCAGACACGGCGGCGGCGAGGCCGGAAAGGCCGGCCGCGACGACCACGACGTCGGTTTCGAGCTGCTTCATGCGAATCCTCCTATTCCGGGGCCAGCAAGCCCCCGATTGCCATGCGATTTGCATGCGTATCGACAGGTAAAACTTTCGCGCGCAACACCCTCGCAATCTATGTGCGGGCGCACCGAGGTTTCGCGGAAGCCGCGGCGAGGGTTTGTGCAAACGGACCATGAGAAAAGGCCGCCCCCGCGCACAGCGGAAGCGGCCCCTATGACCCTGGACGCGTGAGGTTTGGCCCGAAAGCTACTTCTCGGGCTTGGTGGCCTGGATGGCCTCCTTGTAGAAGTTGACGCGGTCCTTGTAGGCCTGGGTCTTCTTCATCTCGGCGAGCTTGCCCTCGTTCTCCTGGATGTCCTTGCCGTGGATCTCCTTGCCGGACAGGATGTCGTGGGCGCGGTGCAGCTCCTCGGGCTTATAGGTCACCTTGACGGCGCCGTCCACGATGGAGAGCTCGCCCTCGAGGCCGCAGACGCAGCAGATGGCCTTGTTCTCGCCCGGGGTGATGTAGAAGTCGTTGCAGTTGCAGTGGGGGCAGATGCCCTTCTTGCCCTGGTACGTGACGTCGTCGTAGGGCTGCTTGCCGGCGGCAAGGTTCTCCTGAATCTTGGTGGCCGCGGCGGCGAGGTTCTGGCCGATCTGGTTGGCGCGCTCGATGAGGGCGTCGTCCATGAGGGCCGTCTTGGACCAGGGCACCCACTCGTTGTCGATGACCTGCCAGCTGGGGGTCATGGCCTGGAGCTGGTGCTCGGACTGGACGTGCGTGCCCCAGTCGGAGCCGCCGATGCCGATGTAGGAGACGGCCTTCGGGGACATGATGACGGGGTCGGGCACGACGACGCCCTTCGCGGCGTCGCCGCCCTGGGCGAGACGGCCCTGGGCGATCTGGGTGGAGATGAAGTTGTTGCCGGTGTCCATGCGGGGCCCGAAGCGGTCCATGACGGTGTGGAACAGGCCGGAGACGCCGGTCTCGAAGATCGGGTCGCACATGACGACGCCGTCGGCGTGGAAAAGCTCGAAGGCGAGCCAGTCGAAGTCGTCCTTGTGGACGCACATGTTCTTGGTGCCGCTCATGAGCATCTTGACACAGGTGATGCAGCCGGTGCAGTGCTTGATATCGAGGTCCATGGCGCGGATGAACTCGACCTCGCAGCCGGCCTCCTTGGCGGCGAGAAGAACCGCCTTGCAGATGGTGTCGTTGTTGCCGTTCTTGGTGCCGAACGAGACTCCCACGATCTTGGGCATACGTCCCACTCCTCTCCGAGCGCTTGCGCGCAACGCTTCTGGCGGCGCCCCCGCGCCGCACGTTGATGGTTCGAAGAGTAGGGGCAAAGCCGTCGTGCAAACGCCTAGGAAAATGAACAACGGATTACGCAAGGATTGTGCAGTTTGACAAATGCGCTGGTAGGTGGCCCGTACGACTGGGACCAAATGACATTTAAGTCTCTTGCGCAATCAGTTTGGCAAACGGAACAACGCCGCTCGGTCCAACCCGAACGTTCAATTTTTATCGGTGAACGTTCAACGGCGCAATACATAGGGGCGACGCTGGTCCGCGCGCGGTCGCCGCATCTGAAGGAAACCCCGAGTCAAAAAGACGTATCGCGAGCCAAAGCGATATCGGGTGCGCCCCGGGACCGCGCCTCCGGGCGACCCCTCAGCGAACGCCCCACATGCGCCTTCCGAAAAAAACGAGGCGCACCCCCACCAGATGGCGTGATTTTACGACTCTGAACAGCGCTTTATTGCCAGACGGCGCACTTCAGAAGCTCAGCGTTGTCCGAGACGCTGCTGGACAACGCGCTCTTGATACCTGGAAGCGCGAGGAGCCGTCGGGCCACGAACACCCGCGGCCTGCGCCGAGTCGGGGGGCGTGCCTCTCCCTCTAGCGGCCGATGCCCTCCATGATGCTCGCGGAGAAGCTGAGCGCCAGGCGGTCGTCGCCGTCCTTGAGGTCGATCAAGAAGAGCTCGCGCACCTTGTTGATGCGGTAAAAGTACGTGTTGCGGTGGACGTTCAGCGCCTGCGCGGCGTCGGCCGGGCTGCCGGGGTAGCGCACGCTCATGATGGCCGTCTGCAGGTAGGCGGTGCCGTGCTCGCGGTCGTAATCGGCCATGGCCACGACGCGCTTGTCGAGCAGCATCTCAAGCTTGTCGGGCGAGGGGGACGCGGACGCGAGGGCGGCGAAGCGGTGCTCCCAGTAGAAATAGGCGCGGCCGGCCTCGGGGTCGCGGATGGCGCCGGAAAGGTCCCGGGCCTCCTGGAAGCGGCTCGGGCACTTCGTGAGGTCGTCGAAGGGCTCGCTGACGAAGGCGGAGAGCTCGTTGTTCTCGAGCATGCTCATGAAGGCCTTGTTGACCGAGAGCCTTCGCTGGGCGCGCGCGTAGTCGTCGTAGCCCGCCGCCTCGTTTCGCCCGATGGACGTGAGGACCACGAGGCAGTTCTCGCGGGCGCACCACAGGCAGTTGCGCAGCGAGCGGGCGGCCATGGTGCCGATGCGCGCGTGGTAATCCTTATCGGCGTTGCGCTGCCCCGTCACAACGAGAAGCACGTAGGACACGTCGACCGGCAGGTGGGTCATGAGGAGCTGGGCGCGCATGGTCTGTTCGTTGACGAAGCTGCCCTCCACGAGGTCGTGCAGCACCGAGGAACCGGCTCCCACGCGCTCACCGGCGGCGCCGAGGCGGTCGATCATCACGCCGGCCAGACGGCTGGCGTAGTCAACGAGCTCCAGGTCGAAGCCGGTGACCGGACGGTCCTTCTCGAGGACGTCGTAACGGCCCATCTCCAAGTGGTGATAATAAATAATTGAAGTTACCCAATGCCGCCCGTAACGCTCGACGCTCGAAATGATGGCGTGGTGGGCATGACGGACCTCGCCCAAGGTCCCGTCGCCCTCAAGGGACGAGTTGACCTCCTCGGAGAGATAACCCTGCGAGAGAACCTGCTGGACGTCCTTCGCGTCCTCGGGAAAATCGCCCGCCGTTGCCAGCAGGCGCATATCGGCGTTGGTGATGATGACCGGGTTGCCGAGCACCGCAGACGAGCGCTTCGCGAACTGAACGAGGTCGTAGCTCGAAAGGAACGCCTGGAACATGCGGTCGCGCCTCAGCTCGAGCACCGCCGCCTTCGCGGGCAAATCGAGGAACGCCGCGCGAAAATCCTCGTAGCTCTGCCGCGCCGCCACCACCACGAAGTTGCCGCCGACGCGCAGCCCCTCGGGGATCTCTTTGCCGGCCAGCACGAGCATGATGTGGCGCTCGGCGGGCCTCGCGTTGCCCTCCTGGAAATCGGAGAGCCTCGCCATGCGCAACAGGCGCGCCTCGGGCGGGACGTTCGTATCGTATTCGGGGGTGAGCAGGACGTCTTCGTCGAGAAGCTCCTCTTTGCCCACGCGCCAATCCGTGCAGGCGAGCTCGTTCAGAACAGTCCTCAGCTTCATGTATCCCCCTCTTTGATCGTCGCGACCAATGATAAACCCGCCGCCGGACAAGCAGGACGCCCCGAATCCGGGGATGTGCGGCGCTTGATGAGCCGCGGTGCCGCACATCCGCCCATTCGAGGCGAAATTCCCCTCAATTCCTGGGGATGTGCGGCGCCGTGCGATCGTCGGCGCCGCACATCCCCGGGTTCGCGGCGGCATACGCGCCGAAACGAATACGGAGGCGCCCGGGCCAAGCGAACGCAAACAATAATACGCGCGCGATTGTGCGAATGCACATGAGTGTGTTCACCGG
>CAVDQW010000090.1:0-7079 GCA_963610995.1 bacterium
GGAACCTACAGCTACACCTCGGCCAAACGCGCCGTGGACGCCGAGGCGCGGGAGCGTTCTGCACGCTCGAGGGCGGAGCGCTCGGCAGGGGAGGGGCGCCCGTGCGTCGAGAACCCCGGTATGGCGGACCTTCTCGCCCCGGACATCTCCGTTCCCGCCAGCGTGTTGGACGAGGACGAGTCCGATGCGGCGCCCGACTGCGCGGACCCCGACCGCGCCACCCACTTGGGCTCGGCGTTCCACCAGCTCGCGCAGGCCATGGTGCTCTGCGGCGGGGATGTCTGCGATGAGCGCCTCCGGGCCGTCGAGACGGCGTGGCACCTCTCGGCTCGACAGTGCGGGCGACTGGAGGCGGCGCTCGACCTGTGGCGCGGAAGCGATATTCGCTCCGAGGCGCTCTCGCATGGCCGTCTCCTTCCCGAGCAGCCCTTCTTCGTCAAGCGCGAGTGCGAGTACGGCGAGTACCTTGAAGGCGCGATCGATCTTCTCTGCACCGATGACGGCTCAAACAAAGCGCTGGTCATCGACTATAAGACGGGCGATCGCGACTTGAGCGAGGACGAGATCCGCGAGCATCACGCCATGCAGGCGGAGCTCTACGCCGACGTGCTCTTGCACCAAGGCTTTGCACAAGTCGAGTGCGCCTTCGTCTGCGTCGAGCGCACCAGCGAGATCGATCCGACCCAGCCGTTCGTTGCCCGCTATCGTTTCGGCGAGTAGCGGCGGGCCTTACGAGAAGGAAGGAACAGCATGGCAGACCAGGCCCTCTTCAACGTGATTCCCATAACCGACATCGAGGGGCTCCGCATCGGCTGCGCACAGGACGCGAGCGCCAAGACGGGCGTGACGGTGCTCGTATTCGACGGGGGCGCGAAGGTAGGCATCGACGTCTCGGGCGGAGGGCCCGCGGCGCGCGAGACGCACCTCGCCGACCCCACGACGGCCGACAACCCCGTGAACGCCGTCATGCTCGCGGGAGGCTCCGCCTTCGGCCTGGCCGCGGCCGACGGCGTCATGCGCTACCTCGAGGAACATGGCATGGGCTACGACACCGGCTTCGCCCGCGTGCCTCTCGTGATGGGGTCGTGCCTCTATGACCTCGCCTACGGCAGCGCCGACGTGCGGCCCGATGCCGCCATGGGCTACGCCGCTTGCGTGGACGCCGAGGCCAATGAGCCGATAAGCGGCGACTACGGAGCCGGCTGCGGCGCCACCGTGGGCAAGATCTGCGGCATGGAGCGATGCTCGAACTCCGGCCTCGGCATGTTCGCGGCGCAGGTAGGGGAGCTCAAGATGGCGGCCGTGGTGGCCGTGAACGCCCTCGGCGACGTGCGCGACCCCGAGACGGGCGAGGTGCTCGCGGGCCTCAAAAGCGCCGACGGCGCCGGTTTTGTCGACACGCGCTCCGAGCTGTACAAAATCGCCTCGCGCACCGACATGTTCACCGGCAACACGACCATCGGCGCCGTCGTGACCAACGGTGACTTCTCCAAGGCGGAGATGAGCAAGATCGCATCCATGGCCCGCAACGCCTATGCGCGCTGCATCAATCCGGTGGGAACCCTGGCCGACGGCGACACCATCTACGCCGCTTCCACCTGCAAGGTGGCGGCCGACGTCAACGTCGCCGGCACCCTTGCGGCAGACGTCATGGCCCGCGCCATCGTCGACGCCGTCAAATCGGCCTCTTAAGGGTGTCCTCGCGCAACGGAATCGAGATAGTGCGTGTATTGTTAAGCCTTTGATGCTTGGTCCTCTTTTCGCCAGCTGAGGAAACGCCCCGACCGAACGCTTTGGTTTCTCCAGAGTGCACCGTCGGGGTCTTCTTTCGGCTCCCAGCCGGTCGCGCGTCCGCGCACAATCGCGATTCCGTTGCTCGAAAGGCCGCGGAATCGCGCGATTCGGCACTTATCGCCCCGGTTAACGTGCGAGGGCCAAATTGCCTCCCGGATCCTTCCCGCGGGCGGGTTCTTCTCTGGGGCCTCCGTGAACCGCGGCCTGTCTGCGTTACACTAAAGAATCGCGAAATCCGATCCTCGAGCTTAAGCGCCGGCGCTTTTTCGCCGACGAGAAAAGGGCGCCGATACCATGGCCTTCGTTCATCTGCACAACCACTCCGACTTCAGCATCCTCGACGCCGCCACGCGCATCCCCGACATGGTCAAGCGCGCGGTCGACCTCAAGATGCCCGCTATCGCGCTCACCGACCACGGCTACATGTTCGGCGTGCCCGACTTCGACCTCGAGTGCCGCAAGTACAACGACGGCCAGAAGGACATGAAGCAGTGGAAGCACGACGTCGAGTGCTTCGCCAAGGAGTGGGAGCTCGAGGAGCCCGAGCCGGACGCCCCCGACGCCGACGTCCACGACCGCGTCCACGCCCAGTGGGCCTCCGACGTGGCCGTCTGGGAGTCCTCGGGCCACGACATCGAGGCCGTGCGCGCCAACCGCCCGGAGCTCCTCATCAAGCCGATCTTCGGCTGCGAGGCCTACTTCATCACCGATGACTGCATCGAGAAGGGCACCAAGCAGCACCGTTACCACCTGCTGCTGCTCGCCAAGGACGAGACCGGCTACGTCAACCTCATGAAGATGATGAGCGAGGCGGGCTCCGGCGACATGTTCTACTACTACCCGCGCACCACGCTCGACATGCTGCGCCGTTACCACGAGGGCATCATCTGCAGCTCGGCGTGCGTCTCGGGCATCATCCCGCGCATGTACTTCTCCGGCCAGCCCGAGAAGGCCAAGGAGTGGGCGCTCACCTTCCGCGAGATCTTCGGCGACGACTTCTATCTCGAGGTCCAGGACCACGGCCTCGAGGACCCCTCGTGGGGCGGCTTCAACGACCGCAC
Source organism: bacterium (assembly GCA_963610995.1). Lineage (GTDB taxonomy): Bacteria > Actinomycetota > Coriobacteriia > Coriobacteriales > Atopobiaceae > Paratractidigestivibacter. The sequence goes on from CAVDQW010000090.1 coordinate 2,856, forward strand.
CCTCTCCGAGCAGATCCTGAAGCTCGGCCACGAGCTCGGCATCAAGGTCATCGCCACCAACGACAACCACTACCTCACCCGCGAGGACGCGCCCACGCAGGACATACTCTCGTGCATCGGCACCGCCTCGCAGGTCGACGACGTCAACCGCAAGCGCATGACGGGCACCGAGTTCTACATCAAGAGCGAGGACGAGATGCGCCAGCTCTTCTCGTGGGCGCCCGAGGTCATCGACAACACGCTCGAGGTCGCGTCCAAGTGCAACTACGAGCTCGACTGGTCCAGCATGTACCTGCCCAAGTTCCCTGGCCTTCGCGAGGGCGAGACCTCCGAGCAGCGCTTCCGCGAGGAGTGCGAGAAGGGCCTGGCCGTCCGCTACGGCGAGGACTGGAAGAACGTGGAGATCGGCGGCTGGAACGTCCTCGACCGCCTGAACCACGAGTACAACATCATCTGCACCAAGGGCTTCGCCGACTACTTCCTCATCGTGCAGGAGTACGTCCAGTGGGCAAAGAAGAACGGCATCGGCGTCGGTCCCGGCCGTGGCTCGGCCGCAGGCGCCCTCGTCGCCTACGCCATGGACATCACCACCTTCGACCCGCTCTCCAACGGCCTCATGTTCGAGCGATTCCTCTCGCCGCAGCGCTCCGAGATGCCCGATATCGATATGGACTTCGACGATGAGCGCCGCCTGGAGGTCGTGCAGCACGTGCGCGAGCTCTACGGCGCCGACCGTGTCTGCCACGTCATCACCTACTCGACCATCAAGGCCAAGCAGGCCATCAACGACGCCGCGCGCGTTCTCGGCTTTCCCGTGTGGCAGGGCCAGAAGCTCTCCAAGATGATCTCCGGCGACCCCAAGGCCAAGCTCAAGTTCGTCCTCAACAAGACCGAGGGCAAGGAGGACATGTACTCGCCCGACTTCGAGGAGGCCTACAAGAAGGACAACGACGCCCGCCGCATCATCGACGCCGCGCTCTCCATCGAGGGCCTGCACCGAGGCGAGGGCGTCCACGCCTGCGCCGTCCTCATCGCCCCGACGCCGGTCAACGACCACGTGCCCACCAAGGTGGACACCAAGGGCGGCGTCGAGATCACCCAGTACGAGGGCCACTCGGTCGCCGACATGGGCCTGCTCAAGATGGACTTCCTGGGCCTGCGCACGCTCACCGTCATCTCGAAGGCGCTGGCGAACATCCGCCGCGCCTACCCGAACGCATCCGACATCGATGCCATGCCCGACGTCGTCAAACAGACCATCAAGCCCGGCGCCACTTGCGTGGACATCAACGTCGACAAGATTCCCTTCGACGACCCCAAGATCTTCGAGCTCATGGGCAAGGGCCACACGGCCGGCGTCTTCCAGATCGAGTCCGCCGGCATGACGGCCACGATCAAGGGCATGCAGCCTAAGGAGTACCGTCAGGTCGTCGCTCTCATCGCCCTGTACCGCCCGGGCCCGCTGGGCGCCGGCATGGTCACGAGCTACATCAACCGAATGAATGGCAAGGAGCCCGTCGCCTTCTACGACGACCGCCTCTCCGACATCCTGGACGAGACCTACGGCACCATGGTCTACCAGGAGCAGGTCATGCAGATCTCGATGAAGATGTCGAACTTCACCCCGGGCGAGTCGGACTCGCGCATCCGTAAGCCCGTGGCCAAGAAGAAGATCAAGATGCTGACCGACCAGATCTTCCACTGGGAGGGCAACGGCGCCGACGAGACCATCTACGACCACTGGATGAACGGCGCCGTGGACAACGGCTACAAGAAGGAGGTCGCGCAGCGCATCTGGGACGACGTCCTGGAGTTCGCGTCCTACGCCTTCAACAAGTCGCATTCGGCCGGATACGCCATCCTCGTCATGCAGACGGCCTGGCTCAAGGCCTACTTCCCCAAGGAGTACATGGCCTCGGTCCTCACCTCCTACATGGGCAAGACCGAGAAGATCGTCCACTACGTCACGGCCTACCGCCGCGAGGGCGTGGCCATCCTTCCGCCGGACATCAACGAGAGCGGCCGCGACTTCACGGCGACCTCCGAGGGCGTCCGCTTCGGCTTCGCCGGCATCCGCGGCGTGGGCGAGTCGGTGGGCGAGGCCATCATGGAGGAGCGCGAGAACAACGGCGACTTCCGCGACATCTTCGACTTCGTGAACCGCATGGACTCGGGCTCCGCGAACCGTCGCGTGGTCGAGGCCCTTATCTGCTCGGGCGCCTTCGACTCCACGGGCTATACCCGCATGCAGCTCATGCGCCTCGTCGACAAGAACAACCCCGAGAACATCATCGACGCGGCCACCCGCAAGCAGAAGGTGCGCGCCACGGGCCAGGTCTCGATGTTCGACATGTTCGCCGACGTGGAGGGGGCGGGCTTCACCGAGGACAACCCCGAGCCCGACGGCGTCGAGTGGGACCGCTCGGTCAAGCTCGCCCGCGAGCACGACGTGCTCGGCCTCTACGTTTCGGACCACCCGCTGCGCCCGTACGCCTATGCCCTGGCCAAGGCGCGCGACTACAGCCTGGCCGATATCGAGGTCTCCGACGAGGTCACCGACTCGGCCGGCGGCGTCCACGAGCAGTTCAAGGTGCCCGAGGGCAAGGTGCTGCGCTTCGCCGGCATGGTCTCGGCCGTGCAGAAGAAGACCACCAAGAACGGCGACCCCATGGCCATCGTCACGCTCGAGGACATGGAAGGCGAGGTCACGCTCGTCATCTTCCCCAAGCTCTTCAAGAAGTGCGCGGCCACGCTGGCCGGCGAGGTCGACCCCGAGACCGGCGAGGCCGCTGGCGACGTCTTCGTCAAGGTCTCAGGCAAGCTGGAGAGAAGCGACCGCGGCAACCAGGTCATCTGCATGGAGGTCGAGCCGCTGGTCCTGAACGACCGCACGAACCGCCCGAAGGTGCTCGAGATCAACATCCCCGCGAGCAGCCTCACGCGCTCGCGCATGGACGACCTGGGGCGGATCCTCGCGGCCTACCCGGGTCTCGACCACGTCGAGGTGCGCGTGGAGTCGGCGTCCGGCGACGTCATGCGCATGGAGCTGCCCACGACCGTCGACGCGCGCAACATGGTGCTCATGGCCGAGGTGTCCGATGCCGTGGGGCGCGCGGGCAAGGTGCTCGTGGCTTAGGCGCGGATGTGCCCGCGAGCCGGCGGCTGCCCATGGCAGAAGCCTTGAATCAACGTATCTACCTGCTGTTCGTTTGTTGAGGAGAAGCATATGAAGATCGCCGTCGCACAGATTCGCTCCTGCATGGGCGACCTGGCGGGCGCCCATGAGCGCATCGTCGCCCTCTCGTCGGACGCGGCCCGCGCCGGCGCCGAGCTGATCGTCTTCCCCTCGACGACGATCCTTTCGCCCGAGCCGCTCTGCGGCGGCGACTGCGAGGGCTTTCTTTCCGACGAGGCCGCGCTCGTGAGAAACCTGGCCTCCGAGGTGGCGTGCCCCGCGATCCTGCCCGTGCATCTTACGATGGCCGACGAGCCCCTCGCGGAGGTTATGCTGCTCAAGGACGGCAAGGTCGTCCCTTTGCGCCTCATGAGCAGCATGCGCTCCATGGCGTCGGGCCGCTCGGGAGAGGCCGCCGACGCGCAGGGCCTGCACCCGGCGCTCAACCAGCCGCTCATCGGCATCGGCGGCGTCAAGTTCGGCGTGGCCCTCACCTACGAGGAGCTGGAGGACTACGTCTCCTACGAGTACCCGGTCGACGCCGTGCTGTTCTGCACGAGCTCCGGCTTCGGGCTGGACGACGCCTCGTCCTCTCTCGGGGCGTCGCTTTCCGAGGGGCATTTCATGGACGACGCCGAGGACATGGGCGCCTGGCTCGTCGGCGCGGGCGGCGTCGGGCTCTGCGGCTCGGAGGTCTATTGCGGCTCGAGCTTCGCCGTGACGCCCTGGGGAGAGGTCGCTGCCATGGCGCCCGCGTTCGATGAGGCGCTCATGACGGTCGATATCGACCCGTCCTCCGAGGGACCGCTCAAGAACCCGCTGGCAGAGCCTGTGTTCGACCCCGCTATTATGGCGTGGAGCGCGCTGTGCGAGGGCCTTGCGGGCATCGTCGCCTCTCTCGGGGCCACCGATGCGTCCATCGTCGTGGACGGCAGCCTCGCATCCATGCTCGCCTGCGCCGTCGCCGTCGACGCGCTCGGCCCGACCCGCGTTCACCCGACCGTGCTCCTGCTCGGCAAGAAGAGGTCCGACGATGCATCGCGCAAGCT
>CAVDQW010000091.1:0-15885 GCA_963610995.1 bacterium
CACGATATTCGCGGGCGTCCAGATACCCTTAGGCTTAGACATCCTTACTCCTCACCTTCGGGCACGATCCGGCCGACCATCTCGTAGCAGAAGGAGTCGACGAGATCCACCGTGACCACGTCGCCGACGGCCGCCTCGCCGCTCTGGATGTGGACCGCGCCGTCGCAGTCGGGGGCCTGGAACCACGCATGGCCGATGAGCTCAACCCCGTCGTCGCCCTCCTCCACGCCGTCGATGATGACCTTGACGCGCTCTCCGACGTGCTTGGCGGTCGCAGAGAAACCGAGCTCCTCGACCAAGTCGACCAGGCGCTGGGTGCGCTCGAGCTTCACATCCTCATCGACCTGGTCATCCATAGCCGCGGCGGCGGTTCCGTCCTCCTGCGAATACGCGAACACGGAGGTGTAGTCGAACTCCTCGGCCTCGATGAAGTCGTAGAGCTCGTCGGCCTCTTCGTCGGTCTCGCCGGGGAAGCCTGCCATGCCGGTGGTGCGAAGGACCATACCGGGAATCTCGGAGCGAAGACGGTCGAACAGCTCATGGAGCTGCTTGGGGTCGCCGGAGCGGTTCATCTTCTTGAGAATGCGTTCGGAGCAGTGCTGGATCGGAATGTCGATGTAGGGCAGCACCTCGGGAGTGTCGCGGATGGCTGAGATAAGCTCGTCGGTCATGCCCTCGGGCTGCAGGTAGAGGACGCGGACCCAGCCGTCGTAGGGCCTCACGACCTCAGCCACGCGAACGAGCAGCTTGGCCAGGGTCTCGTCGCCCTCGAAGTCAGAGCCCCAGATGCCGGTGTCCTGCCCGATGAGCACGATCTCTCGGACGCCCCCCTCGAGAAGGGCAGCGACCTCGGAACAGATCTCGTCGGCGGGGCGGCTGTAATAGCGCCCGCGAATGTAGGGAATCGCGCAGAACGTGCAGAAACGGTCGCACCCCTCGGAGATCTTGACGAACGCGGACGCGCCCTCGACCGTGCGAAGGGCGGATGAGGGAGCCGTCGCGGCGGCCTCGACCCCGAGCACCGAGGAAACGACGCCGACGATTCCGTCCTCGTCCTCGGCCTTAACGAAGGCCGCGACCTCGGGAAGCTGCTCGGGGAGGTCGTCTCCGTATCGAGACGGCACGCATCCGCACATGACGATGGGCAGCTCGCGCACGCCCTCGGCGCGGCCCTCCGCGAGCTCAAGCGTGGCCTCTACCGATTCCTCGGTGGCAGAGGCGAGAAACGAGCAGGTGTTCACGATCGCGACATCGGCGTCCTCGACCTCGAGCGTCTCGGAGAAGCCGGCCCCGTTGAGATGCGCGCGCATGCGGTCGGTATCGACCTCGTTCTTGGCGCAGCCGAGCGTGATGTAGAGGACCTTTAGGGAGTTGCTGTTCTGAGGCATTGTCTGAGGACCTATCGATAGTTCGTGTACTGGAGCGGCTGGCCATAATCGGCCTGCTTGAGCTGAGCGATGACCTGCTGGAGCACATCGCGCGAGGCGGAGGACACGCGAAGCTTGTCGCCCTCGACCGTCGGCTTGCACTTGAGCTTGAGGTCGCGGATATCCTTGGCGATCCTCTTGGCGGTGTCCTGGTCGATGCCCTGGATGATTCGTCCGGACTGGCGCACGGTCATGCCGCTCGCCGCCTCGACCTTGTCCCAGCGCACGGCTGAAAGATCGATGCCCCGCTTGGTGAGCTTGGACCCGAGGACGTCGCGGACCTGTCCGGCCACGAACTCCGACGGCGCCTCGAGCTTAAAGGACCCGTCCTTCTTTGAAAGCTCGAGGGTCGCGCCGGTTCCTTTGAGGTCGTAGCGCTGCGAAAGCTCGCGAGCGGCCTGCTGATACGCGTTGTCGACCTCCTGCATGTCGACGGTGGAAACGACGTCGAAACTGCATTCCTTGGCCATAAAGGCCCCCTCTCATAAACGGCGCGCCCTCGCGCAAAACCGTCGATTCGCGGACTATTGATTAGAAGAGCTCTCCTCGGCGGACTGCGAATCAGCCTGACCCGAAGAGGAGGAATCCTCGGTGGTGGTCTCCGGCGCCTTGGTCCCCTTGACGGAAAGCGAGCCCAGCCCCGAGGCCTTCGAGGTGAACGAGACGGACTCGCCGTTCTTGGTGACGGAGACCGAGCTCGGGTCGCCGGCCTGCACAGAGATGCTGTCGGTTACGGTGTACTCGCGCTCCCAGGGGCCCGTGACCGACTCGGCGACGTCGCTCACGCCGTCGCTCGTGATCTCGAGCCAGGTGTAGGCGCCCGACTCGACACTCACTTTGACTACCGTCGGGGTGTAGGTGGAGGCCGACGATTCAGTCGTCGATTTCTGGGAGGAGCTCGACGAGGACGACGAGCTCGAAGTCGACTTGCTCGAAGTGGGCGTCGACGTATTGGTGGTCGCAGTCGTCGAGCCGGAGCTCTGATCGGCGCTGCTCACCGAGACCGACTTAGGCGAGGACGTCGTGTTCTTGCCGTTGACGCACGAGCTCACCGAGAAGACGAGAATCGCAGTGAGGACGACGGCAAGGATGAGCACGATTCCGAAGATGGCCCTCTGCGGATCGGAGAAGAACCGAGAGAAGCCGTTGCCTCCCTTGTCGTTGCGCCCACGGGAGCCCGAGGAGCCCCTGCCGCGAGCGCCGTTGCGCGCGCCGGCGTCTCTCCTGCGGACGTTAGGACGCTCCATGTTCGCGATGTTGCGAGAAGACCGCCTTCCGGAGATGGTGCTGGCGCGCTCATATGGCCTCGCCTGCTCGTCGAAGCGCATGTCGTCGGTGTACTCGCGCGGAACGATGTTGCGCATGCTGACCTCGTCGCGACGATACAGGCCGCCACGGCCGTCATAGGAATAGTCCGAGGTGCGCATATCGTCGGTCATGAGCCTGTCCGCGGCGCCGTAACCGTCGCGTCCGCGGCGCTGCTGCATGTTGCGACGACGCTGACGATCGGCCTGCGAGCCGCGCTGAGTCTGGCCGCTATCGCCCCTGCCGGAGCTTCCGTTGTACGGCCTGCGCTGGCGATACCCGCGGTCCGCCTCTTGATAGGACTGAGAGTCGTAGGACTCGGCGGCAGAGGGGCCGCTGCCGGCGAGCGGCATAGAGCGCCTCGGGCGCGCGCTGGTCGTCGTGGCGAACGCGCCCATATCACCGGCGGGGCCGCCCGCGGTCGGAAGAAGACCGTGGTACTCCACATAGGCCTTGGGGCGGGAGCTCTGCTCGCTCGCCGCGCCGTAGTCGACGACGCCCCTGCCCGTTTGCCCGTCGCGCGAGCGGCGGCGAAGCTCGTGCGAGCTCGAGCCGTTGACGTACTCGTAAAGCTCTTCCTGGAACAGGTCGGTGACCTGACGGGAATTGAGACCCAGGTAACGTGCATACGACGAGAGCATGCCCTGCGCATAACCGCTTTGGGGCATCTTCTCGAAGTCGCCTTCCTCGAAGGCGATGAGCACATCCTCGCGCAGCCTCAAGATCTTCGAGGCCTGCGAGGTGGTGAGGCCGAGCTGCCGCCTACGGTTGAGGAGCATCTCGCTGAAACGCGGGCGCCGCATGATCTGCTAGACCTCCTTGTACTGCGCGTCTGCCAACTTGAGATCCTCAAGGCCCTCCTTGTCGAGAAGCACCTCGCGCGGCTTAGAGCCGTTTGCGGGGCCCACGACGCCCTTGGCCTCGAGCATGTCCATGATCCTGCCCGCCCTAGCATACCCAACGGAAAGGGCGCGTTGCAGGCTGGAAGTGCTGCCGAGCTGAGAATCCACGACGATTCTGGCGGCCTCCCAGACGAGCGGGTCGTCGTCCTTGGGGGCATCGGCGGGACTGGCCCCGCCGGGCGCGTTGGGAACGACGGCGGTGAGAATGTCCTCGTGATAGTCGGCGGTGACCTGTTCCTTGATGAACTTGACCGTCTCCTCGATCTCGGAGTCGGAGACCCAGCATCCCTGGGCGCGGTTCGGCTTCTTGCCGCGGAGCTTGACGAGCATGTCGCCCTTGCCAAGAAGCTGCTCGGCGCCCTTCTGGTCGAGGATGATGCGGGAGTTCAGCGAGTTGTCGACCGAGAGCGCGACGCGGTTGTCGATGTTCGCGCGGATAAGTCCGGTGACGACGTCGGCGGACGGTCGCTGAGTGGCGACGATCAGGTGGATGCCGGCGGCGCGGCCCAGCTGGGCGATGCGGACGATGGAGCTCTCCACGTCCTTGCCCGCGACCATCATGAGGTCGGCCAACTCGTCGATCACGATGACGAAGTACGGCATGTGCTTCGGGGGGTTCTCCATGTCGGCGTACTTGTCGCCGTCCACGTTGCCGTTATAGGTCTTGATATCGCGCACCTTGTAGTGCTCGAAGACCTTGAGGCGGCGCTCCATCTCGGTAACGCCCCACTGAAGGGCGCTCGCCGCCTGTCGGGGCTCGGTAACGACGGGCACATAGAGGTGCGGAAGGCCCGCATACCCCGTGAACTCGACGCGCTTAGGGTCGACCATGATGAGACGGACCTGCTCGGGCGTGGCGCGCATGAGCATGCTCATGACGATGGCGTTGAGCAGCACGGACTTGCCCGAACCGGTGGTACCGGCGACGAGAAGGTGCGGCAGGCCGGAAAGGTCGACGACGATGGGCTTGCCCTCGGAGTCGCGGCCGAAGGCGCACTCAAGGGGGCCGCCCTTCGCGTAAGGGAGAACGTCCGAGAGAAAGACCGGCTGCGGCTTGTCGTTGGGAATCTCGATGCCGACGAGCGAGGTGCCGGGAATGGGGGCGAAGATTCGGACGGACTTGGCGGCCAAGGAGAGCGCGATGTCGTCCTCGAGGTTCACGATCTTGTTGACGCGCTCGCCCTCGCCCATGGAGATCTTGAAGGTGGTGACGGACGGGCCGGCGATCCAACCCTCGACGCGGGAGCTGAGCCCGAACTCCTCGAGCGTGCCCTGAAGCTTCTGGGCGGTGCCGGCGAGGTCGGAGTCGTCGCCAAAGCTGCCGGAGAAAGCGGTATTCTCCTTAAGGATGGAAAGCGGCGGCAGCTCATAGGACTCGTTGCCGTCACCGGGACGGCTGATCTCGGTGGGGCGCTCGGGCGCGGCGGCGCTGGCGGAACCGGAGGAAGCCTGATCGGCGCCGGCCTGCTTGGCGGCCGTCGCGAGGAAGTCGGGCACGGCGACGCTCGCGGAAGCGACGTCGTCGCCCTTCGGCTCGACGGCATCCATCACCTTGGTCTTAGACTTGGCCTTGGAGGCGCGCTTGGACATCTTGCGCGTACGGGGCTCGAGCAGGTTCTCGGCCGCCTGATCGACGTCCGAGAAGTCCTCTGCCTGGGCGAACTCGTCCGCGATCGAGGCGGAGGGAGAAGAGGCAGCGGCCTTGCGGGACGAGCCGCGCTTGAGCACGGTGGTCTTACGGTCTCCGAGGAAGGTGGTCTGCCCCTCCCCCGTCTCGTCGAACAAAGAGGGCTGCGACGGCTGGGCGGCACGAGCGGCTGCCCTGGCCGCAGTCTTGGATTCACGCTGGGCGGCGGCGAGCTGACGGCTCTCCGCGCGCTCGGCGATTCGCTCCTGGCGGCGGGCCGCCACATCCTCGCGCGCAAAGCTCACGCCCTCGCTGATGCGAGAGACGGCATCGGAAATCGAGAAGCCGCAGATAACGACGCCCGCAGCGATAACGCCAACAAGAAGCACGTTGCCAACGACGACTCCCACGAGCTTGGCCATCCACAGCGCGACGAAACCGCCGACGTAGCCGCCGGCGTCCTCGACGGTGCCTGCGGACATGGCGAGCTCAGGGGCATCGCCGATGCCCGGCTGGTTCAGCGAGAGCATGGCGAGGACGGCAAGAACGACGAGCGCGAGGCCGGCGGCCACATGCCCGGAGAAGGGCCCGTCCTCCCCCATGAAGAACGTCGTGGAGAAAAGGAACAGGGCCACGGGCACGAGCACGGCGCCGGCGCCGAAGGAGACCTTGAGCGCATGGCCGACCGCGCTCGTCACGACCGCGCCGGAGGGCATGACGACCGAGACGAACATGGCGACTGCCACGGCGGCGAGGACGACGCCCAGGATATCGCGCTCGACGTCGGTGAGAACGATTCCTACGCCCTTTGCCTGCGAGGACTTGCCCGAACGGCCCTTGGCGGGTGTCTTGGCTGCGTGTTTGGTGCGGTTGGACGGCATGTGCTAGACCTCCAGCACGACCGGAATGACCATCGGGCGCGAGTGGGTCTTGCTCCACAGGAGGTTGGAGACCTGATTGCGGACGGCGCGGCGGACGGCGTCGATGTTCACGCCCTCGGCGTTGGTGAGCTTCTCCACCTGCTGGCGAACGAGCGCCTGGGCCTCCTCGACGATCCTCGGGTCGCTCGCGAACGAGACGCCGCGGGCGTTGACCTCGATGGCCTTGACGGTTCCCTTGCGCCCGGTGAGCGCGACGGTGCAGGTCACGACGCCCTCGTCGGCGAGCTTCTGCCGGTCGCGGATGACGACGGGGTCGGCCTCGGTCACAGTGCCGCCGTCGACGTAGACGACGCCCGACTCGACCGCGCGGCCGCGGCGAACGCGATGGTTGACGAGCTCGACGGAGTCCCCGTTGTCGAGCACGAAGATGTTCTTCTCGCTCATACCGAGGTCGAGGGCGAGCTGCGCGTGGGCGCGCAGGTGCTGGGCCTCGCCGTGCACGGGCATGAAGTAGCGCGGCTTAGCCATGGAGAGCATGAGCTTGAGCTCCTCCTGCGAGCCGTGGCCCGAGACGTGAACGAGCGTCTTGCTCTTGTCGTAGATGGAGCACCCGATCTTGGAGAGAGAGTTGATGATGTTCTGGACGCTCTTCTCGTTGCCGGGGACGGGCGTAGCGGAGATGATCACGGTGTCCGAGGCGTTGATCGAGAGCGACTTGTGCTCGCCGTTGGCCATGCGGGCGAGCGCCGAGAGGGGCTCGCCCTGGCTGCCGGTGCAGAGAACGACCACCTTATCGGTGTCGAGCTTATCGATGTCGAAGGCGTCGACGATGTCGTCCTCGGCGATTTTGAGGTAACCGAGCTGACGAGCGACCTTGGTGTTCGTCACCATGGAGCGACCCGTAACCACGACCTTGCGGCCCACCGCCGTGGCGGCGTCGCAGACCTGCTGGAGTCGGTGGATGTGGGAAGAGAAGCTCGCGACGAAGACGCGGCCGGGAGCGTTCTTGATGATGTGGCGCAGGTTCGGGCCAACGGCGGCCTCGGAGGGCGTGTAGCCGGGGCGCGTGGCGTTCGTGGAGTCGGAGAGCAGAAGATCGATGCCGTTGCCGCCGAACTTGTTGATGGCCTGGTAATTGGGTCGCACACCGTCGATGGGCGTGTTGTCGAGCTTGAAGTCGCCCGTGTGCATGACGGTGCCGGCGGGCGTCTGCATATAGACACCCAGCGCGCCCGGGATGGAGTGCGTCATGGAGAAGAACGTGAGGTTGATAAGACCGAGGTTCACGTTGGAGCCGTCGGTGACCTCGCGGAACTTCGGGCTCTTGATCTTGTGCTCGGCGAGCTTGCCCTCGATGAAGCCCAAGGTGAGCTTGCTCGAGTAGATGGGGACCTTCTTGGTGAGGTCCATGAGCAGGTACGGCAGAGCGCCGGTGTGGTCCTCGTGGCCGTGGGTGATCACGATGCCGCGGAGCTTGTGCTCATTCTCGAGCACATAGGTGTAGTCCGGCAGGATGAGGTCGATACCGGGCATGTTGTCGTCGGGGAACATGAGGCCAGCATCGACCAAGACCATGTCGTCTCCGTACTCGAAGGCGGTCATGTTCTTGCCGATGCCGTCCAGACCACCCAGGGGGATGATCTTGAGGGCGATGTCTTTCTTGGGCATTCCTGGAACAAATCCTTTCGATGGTGCCCGCATACCACGGGCGGGTTTTCACTGCTATGAAACGGCTGCGGACTACCGCCAGCCGAACAATCCAAACCGTGCGCCGAATGCGCAAGCTGATTAATTGTAACCAAGATTCCGCCCTGAGCCCCGACTTACATAAAAAGAGGCCCCGCCGAAGCGGGACCTCTATTGGCCGAACAGGTTGCTCGGGACTACGCGTCGTGGTGACGGCGCGGCTGGCGCTTCTCGCCGCCGTTGTCGCCGGGGCGGCGACGGGCACCGCGGTGCTCGCCATCCGAGTGGCGACGGCCGTGACCCTCGCCGGAAGGCTTGCCGGAGCCGGCGGGAGCCTCGGGCTTGTCGATGCGGTCGAGGCTGATCTTGCCCTTCTCGTCGACCTCGAGGACGCGGACCTTGACCTCGTCGCCGATGTTCAGGACGTCCTCGACCTTGTCGACGCGGCCCTGGGCGACGCGGGAGATGTGCAGTAGGCCGTCCTTGCCGGGCAGCAGCTCGACGAAGGCGCCGAAGGGCTGGATGCCGACGACGCGGCCGGTGTACTCCTCGCCCACCTCGGGGACCTTGACGATCGCCTTGATGCGCTCGGCAGCTGCATCGCCAGCGCCGTTGGTGCCGGCGATGAAGACGGTGCCGTCCTCCTGGATGTCGATGGTGGCGCCGGTATCCTCCTGGATGCCGCGGATGACCTTGCCGCCGGAGCCGATGACCTCGCGGATCTTGTCGGTCGGGATCTGCAGGCTGATGATCTGCGGCGCGCACTCCTTCGGGGACTCGCGCGGAGCGGAGATCTGCTCGAGCATGGCATCGAGGATGAACATGCGGCCCTCGTGCGCCTGCATAAGGGCGGAGCGCAGGATCTCGGGCGTGAGGCCGGTGGCCTTGTTGTCCATCTGCATGGCGGTGATGCCCTTGGTGGTGCCGGTCACCTTGAAGTCCATGTCGCCGAGGAAGTCCTCGAGGCCCTGGATATCGGTGAGGACGACGGTCTTGCCGTTCTCCTGGATGAGGCCCATGGCGACACCGGAGACCGGGCGCTTCAGGGGCACGCCGGCGTCCATGAGGGCGAGCGTGGAGCCGCAGGTGGAACCCATGGAGGAAGAACCGTTGGACTCCATGACCTCGGAGACCACGCGGATGGTGTAGGGGAACTCGTCCTCAGACGGAATCACGGGGAGAAGGGCGCGCTCGGCGAGGTTGCCGTGGCCGATCTCGCGGCGCTTCGGGGAGCCCATGCGGCCGGTCTCGCCGGTGCAGTACGGCGGGAAGTTGTAGTGGTGGATGTAGCGCTTGCCGTCGACCGGCTCGATGGTGTCGAGGCGCTGCCACTCGTTGAGCATGCCCAGGGTGCAGATGGAGAGAACCTGGGTCTGGCCGCGCTGGAAGAGGCCGGAGCCGTGGACGCGGGGCAGGTAGTCGGGCTTGATCATGAGCGGGCGGACCTCATCGGCGGCGCGGCCGTCGACGCGCTCGCCGGTCTCGACGACCATGAGGCGCATGGCGTGCTTCTCGAGGGCCTTGAGCTCCACGGGGATCTCGCGGCTGTACTTGGCCTGCTCCTCCTCGGTGAACTCGGCCTTGATGGAGGCCTTGAGGGCTTCGACCTTGGCGATGCGGGAGAGCTTGTCGGCGTCCTTGAGAGCGGCGTCCATCTCGTCGAAGTGGGCGAAGACGCGCTCGTGGACCTCGGGCGTGGGCTCGTCGAGGATGTACTCGCGCTGCTGGATGGGGCCGTTGACCTCCTCGTACTTGGCGAAGAACTTCTTCTGCTCCTCGCAGAAGGCGGCGATGGCCTCCTGGCCGAAGGCCATAGCGGCGAGCATGTCCTCCTCGGAGATCTCCTCGGCGCCCGCCTCGAGCATGGAGATGAAGTCGGCGGAGCCGCCGAGCTCGAGGTCGAGGTCGGAGTTGTCGCGCTCCTCGTAGGTGGGGTTCACGATGAACTCGTGGGTGTCGCGGTCGCGGCCGATGCGCACGCAGGCCAGCGGGCCCTCGAAGGGCACGCCGCCGACGGTGAGGGCGGCGGAGGCGGCCATGATGCAGATGGTGTCGACCGGGTTCACCTGGTCGGCCACGAGCGTGGTGGCGACGACCTGCACCTCGTTGCGGAAGCCGGCCGGGAAGGACGGGCGCAGCGGGCGGTCGATCATGCGGGCGGTGAGGGTAGCCTTCTCGGAAGGACGGGCCTCGCGCTTAAGGTAGCCGCCGGGGATGCGGCCCACGGCGTACATCTTCTCGATGAAGTCGACCGTCAGCGGGAAGAAGTCGTAGTCCTTGCGCTCCTTGGACACCACGGCGGTGAGAAGCACGGTGGACTCGCCGCTCTTCACCAGGCAGGCGCCGGTGGCCTGCTTGGCGAGCTCGCCGCTCTCGAGGACGTAGTGCTTGCCGTAGAGGTCGAACTCGTGGGTAACTTTTGCCATTTTCTGTTCCCTTATCTCCGCCTGCCCCATTGCAGGCGGGCCATCTTGCGGGGCCCTTCCCCGCGGTGTTCCCCGGGCCCATCCCGAGAAACACAACAAGGGCCGCCCGCAGGCGGCCCCCATTTTGCGAAAGTGCGCGACTTACTGGATGTTGTCGCGGATGCCGAGGCTCTTGATGAGGCTACGGTAGTTCTCGATGTCGTTCTTCTTGATGTAAGAGAGAAGACGACGACGCTTACCGACGAGCATCAGCAGGCCGCGACGGGTGTGGAAGTCCTTCTGGTGGGACTTCATGTGCTCGGTGAGCTCCTTGATGCGGGCGGTGAGAATAGCGACCTGGACCTCGGCGGAACCGGTGTCGGTCTCGTTCTTGCCGTACTGCTTGACGAGCTCAGCCTTCTGCTCCTTGGTGATCATACTTGATCCACCTTTCTGTGAATTCGCCCCAAACCGGGTCGGCCGCCGGTGGTCGGACAAGCCACCAGGTGAGGGGTACCAACAAACCTCAGCTAGATTACCACACTCCCAACCCGGTTCACCGTAGGGACATAAATCCCCTGCCCATCGCCGGGCTGCCTCGGCTCATGACCCTACGCCTTTCTCACGGGCTCAGCGCTCACTTCGTTCGCTCGCTGCGCGAAATCGCCCTTAGAGAAAGGCTCCAGGTCATGAGCCGAGCCAGCAGGTCTCAGGATCTTGTATAGGCAGGGCGCGTGGAGAAACTCTTCATCTCTGCGATTTCGCGACAGCGAGCGAGCGTAGCGAGCGCTGAGCAGAGGTGGAGAGTTTCTCCACGCGCCCGGACGGGCATGGGAACCTTACGCCCCCGCCTCGAGCTGGGCCTTGCAGCTTGCGAGGTTGGCCTTCTGCTCGGCGGGCATCTCGGGGTACTGGGGGTCGATGTCCTCGAGGACGGAGACGATGGCCTCGGAAACGAGGTAGCGCGCGAACCACTTCTGATCGGCGGGGATCACATACCAGGGGGCGTGCTTGGAGGCGGTCCCGTCGATGGCCTTCTCATAGGCCTTCTGGTAGTCGTCCCAAAGGGCGCGCTCCTTCATGTCGGCCTCGGAGAACTTCCAGTTCTTGGACTCGTCGTCTATGCGCGCAAGGAAGCGCTTGGCCTGCTCGTCCTTGCCCTCGTTGAGGAAGATCTTGACGACGCGGTAGCCGTTGTCCCAGAGATACTCCTCGAAGTTGGAGATCTGCTCGTAGCGCTTGGCGAAGAACTCCTTGGAGTCCATGCCGATGCAGCGCGAGGGCATGGAGTAGCCCTTCTGCATATCGTGGACGCGCACGACGAGGACGTCCTCGTAGTAAGAACGGTTGAAGACGCCGAGGTAGCCGCGCTGGGGCATGTGCATCATCGCGCGCCACAGGAAGCTGTGACCGAGCTCCTCGTGGGAGGGCTGTTTGAAGCTGTGGACGACGCAGCCCTGCGGGTTCACGCCGCTCATGACGTGCTTGATGGTCGAGTCCTTGCCCGCGGCGTCCATGGCCTGGATAAGGATAACGACGCCCTCCTTCGCCTCGGCATAGAGCTTGTCCTGCAGCTCAGCCATCTTGGCCGTATTCTTCTCGGTGAGCTCGACGTACTTGGCCTTCTTGCTCTTATCGACCTTGGCCGACGTCGGGTAATCCGAGATCTTGAACTTCCTGTCCCCCGAATACACGCAATCCTTCAACTTCATCGCATTCTCCTAATCCCTTGAAAGACGAAAGCACTAGTCGTCGTCCATCCTACCCTCCCCGCCAAAAGTAAACCGCGGGTTTAAGCAACCTCGAAGAGCGGCGCATAAGCACGCCGAAGCCAGCGAAAGGCCCCTCCCGACCTGTTCGTCTGCGATTTCGCGCCAGCGAGCGAGCGAAGCGAGCGCTGAGCAGACGGGCAGGTTGGGAGGGGCCTTTCGCGACAGGGCCGTCGGCAGTTAGTTGAACTTGACGACCTTCTGAGCGACCTTGTAACCGCCGATGGTGATCTTCTTGCCGAGAGCGCCGGGCAGGTTCGTGGCCACACCGACGACGCCGTGCTTGGCGCGGCGGTACATGCGGGTGTCGTAGGCCTTGAGCTCGTCCCAGAGCTTCTGCAGCTCGTCCATGGCGTCCTCGCGGTCGCTCATCTTGGAGAAGACCGAGCAGATGGCCATGATGATGGTGAAATAGTTCATCATGTATCCGCGCAGCTGAATGCAGTCGATGTCGTCGTAGACGTGGTAAGCCTGCATCATGATGCGCGCGACGCGCCAATAGTGGTCGACGCGGCTCGTCAGCACCTTCTCGTTGACGGACTGGTCCTCGCGGCCGATGTAGTAACGGTAGAGGTCGACGTCGAGGTAATACAGGCTGTGGCACTTGGGGAACGGCACGTAGGCGTAGATGTTGTCCACATAGAAGGTGTGGGGCGGCATCTGGAGGTTCGCCGCGCGCAGGGTCTCGGTGCGATAGGTCAGCGCGTGCATGAGCAGGTACTGGCTCATCTTGAAGTGGCCCATGTCCGCCCACGTGAAGACCTTGCCCACAGGGAGCACCTTGCGGTAATCAACGACGTTGCGGGTATTGTCCTCGACGTGCTCGTAGACGTAGTTGGTGAGCACCAGATCGACCTTCTCATCCATCTCGATGAAGCGGCGCAGCTTATCGAGGAGGGCCTTGAGCGCGTCGCCGTCCGCCCAGTCGTCGGAGTCGATGTTCTTGAAGTAGGCGCCGTCGGCGTTGGCGACGGCCTTCATGACGGCCACGCCGTGGCCGCCGTTCTCCTGGTGGACGGCCTTGATGTTGTTGGGGTAGCGCGCCTGCCACTCATCGGCCTTGGCAGGCGTCTCGTC
This sequence comes from bacterium, assembly GCA_963610995.1. Taxonomy (GTDB): domain Bacteria; phylum Actinomycetota; class Coriobacteriia; order Coriobacteriales; family Atopobiaceae; genus Paratractidigestivibacter. The sequence continues at coordinate 13,080 of CAVDQW010000091.1, forward strand.
CTTGGTGCTTCCGTCGTCCACGATGACGATCTGCACGTCATCGGCGTAATCGGAGCCCTCGAGAATGGACAGGATGCACTTGTCCATGTACTCGGCGGAGTTGTAGCACGGGATGCCGAACGTGATGGTCTTCTTTGTGCTGCTCATAGATGTTCGTCCTTATCGAAAAAGGGCGGGCCACCATCAAGCGGCCCGCCCACAAACGTGCTGGAAACTAGTTGCGCTGGGCGATGAGCTCGTCGGAGAGGTCGAGGGCGCTCGCCACGACGCCGTCCATGTCGTAGTAGCGGTACTCGGCGAGACGGCCGACGCAGTGGAAGTTGAGGGCGCCGGAGACGCGCTCGCGGTACTTCTTGTACAGCTCGAGGTTCTGGTCCTCGAGGATCGCGTAGTAAGGGGTCTCGCCGGAGCCGGGGGTATAGGCCTTGGAGAACTCCTTCATGATGGTGGTCTTGCCGGGGACGACCTGGCCCGTCATGTTCTTGAACTCGGTGATGCGGGTGAAATCCTCGCTCGTGGTGTAGTTGACGGTGCCCACGGGCTGGAACTGGTCCTGGTCGAGGGTCTCGAAGACCATGTCGAGCGTGCGGTACGGCAGGGCGCCCAAATCGAGGCCGAAGAGCTCGTCGAGCGGGCCGGTGTAGATGACCTCGCCGGCATAGGGCTTGTCGCCCACCATGACGGCGCCGGAGGCGACCTTGAGGATGTCGCGCGCGTCGACGCCGGTGAAGACGGAGATCAGGTCGTGGTCGAGCATGTGCTCGAAGAGCTTGGTGTAGCCCTCGGCCGGCATGCCCTGGAACGGGGCGCCCGGGAAGTAGCGCTCGTCGTCGCCCACGAAGACCGGGACGCGACCGGTGATGGAGGGATCGATCTGGTCGGGAGTCTGGCCCCACTGCTTCATGGTGTAGTGGAGGAAGACGTTCTCGAAGACGTAGTCGGCGACCTCGACGAGCTCGGGGTCGTTCTTCTCGCGGAGCTCCATGATGGGGACCTTCTTGTTCTCGCCGAAGGTCGCCACGAGCTTCTGGTAGAGGCGCTCGCCCTTCTCCTCGCCGAACGCGAGCTTGAGGGACTTGTGGTTGAACGGCACGGGCATGAGGGTACCGTGGATGTTTGCGAGAACCTTGTGCTGGTAGTCGGTCCACTCGGTGAAGCGGGAGAGGAACGAGTTAACGCGCTCGTTGGTGGTGTGGTAGATGTGCGGGCCGTACTTGTGGATAAGGATCCCGGCCTCGTCCTCGTAGTCGTAGGCGTTGCCCGCGATGTGGTCGCGGCGCTCGAGGATGGCGACCTTGCAGCCGCAGGCCTCGGCGAGGCGACGGGCGCAAACGCAGCCGGCGTAACCGCAGCCGACGACGAGTACATCGTAGGATTCGGGGTTGAAGCCCGCGCCCAGACCGCTCTGGATGTTCATATGGTTCCTCTCAGGATGGTTACAGATGAGGCCCGAGGGCCGACGACAAGAAAAACGTTCACCTCTCGCCGTAATGTCCGAAAGATTCTAGCACCACATATCTATAATGGGTCCCGCTTGGGCCTCGTCACCCGTCAACGGGCACAAAATGCGGGGTCAAGCGACGTATTGCAAAGCAGATTTTGTGGAGGTTGTACACATGAGCGATTTTCTCGCCCGCATGAAGTCGGCTGCCAAGGCCGACAAGAAGACCATCGTCCTGCCTGAGGGCGAGGACCCGCGCACCATCGAGGCGGCGAAGAAGATCATCGAGGAGGACCTCGCCAACCTGGTCATCCTCGGCGACCCCGCCGACATCGACGTCCCCGGCGCCACCGTCATCGATCCGCGCCACGCCGAGAAGAAGGACGCCTACGCCGCCAAGTTCGCCGAGCTTCGCGCCAAGAAGGGCGTGACCCTCCCCGAGGCCATGGAGCAGATGAACGACGCCACCTATTTCGGCACCATGATGGTCAAGATGGGCGATGCCGACGGCCTGGTCTCCGGCGCCTGCCACTCCACCGCCAACACCCTGCGCCCCGCGCTGCAGATCCTGAAGACCGCCCCGGGCACCAAGCTCGTCTCCGCGTTCTTCATCATGTGCACCAAGACCGCCGAGTACGGCGCCGACGGCACGCTGCTGTTCGCCGACTGCGGCCTGAACATCAACCCGAACGCCGACGAGCTCTCCGAGATCGCCATCGCTTCCGCCGAGTCCTGGAAGGCCTTCATGCCCGGCACCGACCCGAAGGTCGCCATGCTCTCCTTCTCCACCATGGGCTCCGCCAAGGGCGACGTGCCCACCAAGGTCCAGGAGGCCGTCAAGCTCGCCAACGAGAAGGCCCCCGAGCTCGCCCTCGACGGCGACCTGCAGCTCGACGCCGCCCTCGTCCAGTCCGTCGCCGACCTGAAGGCCCCCGGCTCTACCGTGGCCGGCAACGCCAACATCCTGGTCTTCCCGGACCTCGAGGCCGGCAACATCGGCTACAAGCTGGTGCAGCGCTTCGGCGGGGCCGAGGCGTACGGCCCGATTCTCCAGGGCATCGCCAAGCCGGTCAACGATCTGTCGCGCGGCTGCTCGGCTGACGATATCGTGGGCGTCGTCGCCATCACTGCGGTTCAGGCGCAGATGGCGGAGTAGTCGGGTTAACCTGGCTGAATTTGCCTACTGACGGTCGCCCCCGCCCTTCTTCCTAAAGCTCAGCGCTCACTTCGTTCGCTCGCTGCGCGAAATCGCTTTAGGAAGAAGGGCGGGGGCGACCTTTGTTTACGGGGAGAATCGACCGGTCTCTCTTACAAGGGAGGGAATACAGTCGCGAATCGCTGCGCGATTCGCACATAATTCTCCGT
>CAVDQW010000092.1:0-3222 GCA_963610995.1 bacterium
CAGTTTGCCTTCGCCAAAAGCGAGGCCTCACGAGAAGATAACTGCGCCGGAAAACTTAGGCCTCGTCGGCGAACTCCTCAGGAACGACGTTGATGTCGCAGTTGAACGACTCGGAGACGGCCTTTGCCTGGGCGATGCGGATCTGCGCCAGGTCCTCGTCGCCGCGGGCCTTATACACCTCGGCCAGCTGCATGAGCGAATAGCAGACGTAGGAAGCCACGGAGTCGCCGATGCCGGAAAGCACCATCATCGTGACGAGCGAGTCCGGCGAGAGCGAGAGCGCGGTGGTGTAGTCGAGCTCGAGCAGCTCTCCGATGCTGCGCTCGACGTCCTGGCAGGCCTCGGGATCGAGATCCTTCTTGGCGCGGTGCAGCGACTGCTTCACCGCATCGGCGAACTGAGAGATGAGCTCGAGAATGTAGTCGCGCTGGAGCATCTTGCTTCCTTTCGGCGAATGCGTGTTGTCCATCTGCGATTGTATACCCCAGCGACGAGGGCCCGCCGAATGACCACGACCCTCAAAAGCCGCGTCAGTCCCCCGGGAACTCGAGCCCCAAGTGATCGAAGGCGGCGACGGTGGCCTGACGGCCCTGCGGGGTGCGAACGATGAGGCCGCGCTGCAGCAGGTAGGGCTCGTAGACGTCCTCGAGGGTGCTCGGGTCCTCAGCCACGGCGGAGGCGACGGTGGTGAGGCCGACGGGCCGGCCGCGGAACGTCTCGCACAGGGCGCGCAGGATCTTCACGTCCATCCAGTCGAGGCCGAGGGCGTCAATCTCGAAGAACTCGAGCGCCTCGGCCGCAACCTCCCAGGTGATGTCTCCCGAAGCCTTGACGCAGGCGTAGTCGCGCACGCGCTTGAGCAGGCGGTTGGCCAAGCGGGGCGTGCCGCGCGAGCGCGACGCGATCTCGAGCGCGCCCTGTTTGTCGATCATGACGCCGAGGATCGTGGCGGAACGCGTGACGATGACGGCAAGCTCCTCGGGCGAGTAGTAGTCGAGTCGGTAGCTGATGCCGAAGCGGTCGCGCAGGGGGCCGGTGAGCAGGCCCGTCCTGGTCGTCGCGCCCACGAGGGTGAAGCGCGGCACGTCGATGCGTATGGAGCGTGCGGCCGGCCCCTTGCCGATGACGATGTCGAGGAAGAAGTCCTCCATCGCCGGATAGAGGATCTCCTCGATCTGATGGTTCAGGCGGTGGATCTCGTCGACGAAGAGGACATCGCCCTCCTCGAGGTTCGTGAGGATGGCCGCTAGGTCGCCCGCGCGCTCGATGGCGGGGCCGGAGGTGGTGTGGAGCTTGGCGCCCATCTCGTTGGCGACGATGCCCGCGAGCGTCGTCTTGCCGAGGCCCGGGGGGCCCGAGAAGATGACGTGGTCGAGCGGCTCGTTTCGGCTCTTGGCGGCCTCTATGAGCACCTTGAGGTTGGCGCGCACGCGCTCCTGGCCGCAGTACTCGTCGAGCGTGCGGGGGCGCAGGCTCCGGTCCTGCTCCAGGTCCTCCCCCGTGAGCTCGCCCGTGACGGCCCGCTGCGTGGGCACGCTCGTTGCGGGGGCGCCGAACAGGTCCTTATCGCTCGCCTCCCACATCAGCGACCACTCCCCAGGCGCTTGAGCGCATAGGCGAGCGTCTTCTCGATGGTCACGGCGCCCGCCGCCTCATGGCCCTCGAGGGCGAGCTCGCACTCCTGCGGCGTGAAGCCCATGGAGAGGAGCGCCTCGGTCGCCTCGGCGTCGACGCTCGGGGACGCCTTAGCGGAGCCGTCGAGCTTAAGCGCGCCCGGAGCCGTGGCGGACAGGCCGACAAGGCCCCTCAGCTCGGCGTTCTTCGAGAACACGTCGGAGAGCTCCACGAGCAGGCGCGAGGCCTTCTTCTTGCCGACTCCCGGAACCTGAGCCATACGGGCGGCGTCCTCGGTGGCCACGACCGTTGCGAGCTGCGCCGCCGTGAAGGTCGAGAGCACCGCGAGCGCGAGCTTGGGCCCCACGCCGCTGATGGCGCGGAGCTGGTCGAAGAGCGCCCGCTCCTCGCGCGTGGCGAAGCCGTAGAGCTCCTGGGCGTCCTCACGGACGATGAGGCGCGTGAGCACGGTGACGCCCGCCTCCCCCGCCGGCGGCAGCGCCGCGGCCGTGGTGGACGAGCAGCCGAGCTCGTAGCCGACGCCGTGGACGTCGAGGACGATATGGCTGGGCAGCACCTCGATGAGAGTGCCCGTGAGCTGGACGATCATTGCAGTGTCCTCCTGGAGTCGGTGAGCGCGACGGTGCGCCTGAGATTGGCGTGGCAGACGGCGGCGGCGAGGGCGTCGGCGGCGTGGTCGGGATGCGGCTCGTGGTCGAGGGCGAGGATGCTCTTGACCATGTACATGACCTGGCGCTTATCGGCGGCTCCGGTGCCGACGACCGCCTGCTTGATCTGCATGGGCGTGTACTCGCCCACCGTGAGTCCCGCCTTTGCGCATGCCACGATGGCGACCCCGCGCGCCTGCGCGGTGGCGACGGCGCTCTTCACGTTCTCGCCGAAGTAGACGTTCTCGATGGCGAGCTCCGTTGGGCCGAATTTCTCGATAACGGCCCTGAGCTCGTCGTATATGCGCCCCAGGCGAGAATCGATGGCCTCATGCGCCTTCGTGGCCACGCAGCCGTAGGCCCGAGCGCGGCACACGGAACCGCGCGTCTCGACGACGCCCCAGCCCGTGTGGGCAAGACCCGGATCCACGCCGAGAATGACCATGTGCGCACCTCTTAGCCAAACAGTATTAGAACGGTCGTTCTATCCTATCACAGCAAGAAGACCCGCGCGATCAGTTGTCGGAGAAAAGCCCGCCCGCCCAGAAGGGGCCGTCGTCGCCGCCATTATCGCCACGAGAGCCGCCGGAGTCGGACTTGTCCGCCGGCAGGGGGCCGGATGCGCTGTGCCCCTCTTCCTCGCCGTCCAGACCCCCGAGCATCGAGAGCAGGTCGAGGGCCTCGCGGGCGACGCGCTCGGCCGACTCCTGGTCGCCGCGCTCCTCCTCGTCGCCGGCCTCCCTTACGCCCTCGGACCCGGCCTCAGGGACGAGCCCCTGAGCGAAGGTGCGCACGACGGACTCGAGATCGAGCTTCTCATCGTCGCCGCGGACGCGGTCGCGCCAGCGCAGGCCCAGGGGCCCGCGGGCCTCGGCGACGGTCTTCGAGCTCATGGTCGGTGCGAGCAGGCGGCCGGGAAGCTCGCTCAAGGACTTCCTGC
>CAVDQW010000093.1:0-2093 GCA_963610995.1 bacterium
GAGGCCGTTGGTGAGCGACTGCAGGCGGGTGAGCAGCGACCCCTTGTAGGCGCCTTTGTTCTCGGCGTCGTACTCGCTCTCGTCCAGGATCTCGCGCACGTTGCGGGCCACGTCGGCGAAGGTCGGCCAGAGCCCGGGGCCAAAGGGGTTCTCCGAGGTGGCCAGGTCCCAGCCGCAGTCGGCGTAGGAGCGCGAGACGGCGTCCTTGAGGACGGCCGGCATGGCCGCGTACATGGGCCAGCAGACGTTGAAGATCTCCACCAGACGGTCGAGGTGCTCCAGCACATGGACGCCCTCGGGGAAGCTGAACGGGTTGATGCGCAGCAGGGGCGCCGCAGCGGGGTTGGTGCCGAAGACGCGTACGCCCTCGACGCCGCCGTAGACCGACTTGTACTCTCCCTTGGCGGGCTCCACGACAAGGAACTTCACGTCTTTCTCAAGCGCCTGGTCTAGGATGCGGCAGACGGTGTTGGTCTTGCCGGCGCCCGTGGAGCCGGTGACGAAGACGTGGCTGGCCAGCGAGTCTTTCTGCAACAGGACCTTGACAGGCTCCTCGCGGTGCATGTGGAAGACCTTGCCGAGTGTGAGTCCGGTGGTCGGTTGCGTGCCGTCGAAGGTGGAGACGTTGCGCCCGAAGGCTGCGCACTCGATGACGGGCAGACCGGGTACGGACTTCTTGGGGAAGTTCAGCGAGTAGGCGAGCTCCTTGCCGGAAAGCGCCGTCGTGGCGGTGACGGTGGCGGGGTAGACGCAGTAGGCCTTGGTCTCCTCGTCCTCGCTCTCGAGGATGGCGGGGTCTAGGCCGAACAGCGGGTGCCTGAGCTCGCGAAGGTAGCCGCAGATGCTGGCAGCGGCGCCCATCTGCGGGCCGCCGTCGCCGCGCCAGACGTTGACCGCCGCGGTCGAGAGGTTCGAGTCGGGGCCCTGGGTGAGCGCAAGGTAAGTGTGGGCCACGTTACGGGCGGTGTTCACGTCCTCGGAGAGTACGTAGGCCGCGAAATCCCAGAGGCCGAGCGCCGTCGACTGCTCGTAGCGCTTGGTCTGCTGCTCGAGGATCTCCAGTGCATGCTTGATGGCGTAGTTGCCGAAGTTCTGAGTGATGCCCTCGTTCCTGCCGATCGTGGCGGTGGAGCTCGAGGAGCGCGCGAAGCTCATGCCGGCGTTGACACCGAAACTGTTGCTCTTGGACTGGCCCGTGGTGCTGGTGAAGCCCTTTGTGACCGCCTTGCCGAGGGTGTCGGTAACGCTTTTGCCGACGGTCTCCGAGAGCGTCTTGGATAGCGACTTGGTCGTCGATGTCGAGTGGCTCGTATCGACGTGAGCCCTCACAATGCTTCCGCCCGCATCGACCCCCGCGTTGATGCTGTCGGTATCGGTGTTTGCTTCGCTCGCGGTGTCTGAATTTGTTTGGGAGGTTTGCCTGCTCGCGGCCTGGCTAGAGGAGTCGCTCTTACTCGAGGCTTTCGCAATCGAATCGTTAATGCCGACCTGGATACCGGCGCTGGCGCCGACGTTCACGCTCACTGTGGCGGTGGAGCCGAGCGAGGTGTTCTCGCTGACTTGGTAGTTAGTCTGCCAGGTGGAGTAGGGGGTCAGCGCGGAGTAGAGTTCGGCGAGCCTGGCCTTGCGCTCCTCTACGTCCCAGATGGGCGTGGCGAGTAAGATCAGCGTGTACTCGGTCCTCTTGCTGTCGGGCACGATGCCGTCGAGCAGTTTCTCGATGGTCTGACTCACGAACTTCTCCGACTTCTCGGTCGGGATGTTCGTTGCGCTCGCCACGGAGTAGACGGCGGCGTTGTCGAGGCATTTGGGAACGGTGCCCACCGGGCCCCAGCTGGAGCCGGGGAAGTTGCCGCGCAGGGACGACTCGAGCCTGGCACAGAGGTTGTCGGCCTCGACGCTGCTTCCGGCGTTGTTCAGGTCGGCGACGGCGATGCTGACGTCGACGGAGTCGGCCGTCCTGTGGAAGATGAGCGCCACGTTGCAGTTCTCGTCGGCGAGCGTGCCGTAGACGTTGACGAGCTTCTCGAGGCCGTTCTCGTCGGGGTTGTCGACCCACTTATCGATGTGGATGCTGCGGACGTTGTGCGAGG
>CAVDQW010000094.1:0-5210 GCA_963610995.1 bacterium
GGGTGACGACACCACGCTTGCGGGCATCATCCGCCTGGTGGACGAGGCCACGAGCTCCAAGGCGCCCATCGAGCGCATGGCCGACAGGATCGCCGGCGTCTTCGTGCCGGTTGTCATGGGCATCGCGACCGTGACCTTCGTGGTCTGGATGGCCGTGGCGGGCGACTTTGCAACAGCGCTCAACCACTGCATCAGCGTGCTGGTCATCAGCTGCCCGTGCGCGCTGGGGCTGGCCACGCCCACGGCCATCATGGTGGGCACTGGCCGGGGTGCCGCCAACGGCATTCTCATCAAGTCGGCCGAGTCGCTCGAGACGGCCTGTGGGGTGGACTACGCGGTTCTCGACAAGACCGGAACCGTGACGGCGGGAAAGCCGCAGGTGACCGATGTTGAGCTCGTGGCCGGAGTGGGGGAGCGCGACCTTGTGCGCGTGGCTGCGGCCCTCGAGCGCAAGAGCGAGCACCCGCTGGCGGAGGCTATCTGCTCGTACGCGGACACAGCGCTGCCTGGCGTCGATGCGGGAGCCGTGGTGGAGGCCTTCTCGCAGGTCGCGGGCGGGGGGCTTCTCGGCACTGTGGACGGATGCGCCGTGATCGCCGGCAATGCGCGCCTGATGGGTGAGAAGCACGTGGCGCTGGGAGCGCTTGCCGAGCGCGCCGACGCGCTGGCCGCCGAGGGCAAGACGGCCCTGTTCTTTGCCGCCGATGGTCGTGCACTGGGGCTCGTCGCCGTGGCCGACCCCGTGAAGCCCACGAGCGCCGCCGCCATCGCGCGCCTGCGCGAGATGGGCGTCAAGACGATGCTGCTCACCGGCGACGCGCAGCTCACGGCCGAGGCCGTGGCGCGTCAGGTCGGCGTGGACGACGTGGTCGCCGGCGTGCTGCCGGGTCAAAAGGAGGCCCGCGTCCGCGGGCTCCAGGAGGCGGGACACCGCGTTGCCATGGTCGGTGACGGCATCAACGACGCGCCGGCGCTTGCCCGTGCGGACGTGGGCATTGCCATCGGCGCCGGCACGGACGTGGCCATCGGATCGGCCGACGTGGTGCTCATGCGCTCCGACCCCGCCGACGTGGCCCGCGCCATCGAGCTCTCGCGCGCCACGATGAGAAACATCAAGCAGAACCTCTTCTGGGCGCTGTTCTACAACGCCATCTGCATCCCCGTGGCGGCGGGCGCCCTCGTGTGGGCGGGTGTTACGCTGAATCCGATGATCGGCGCCGCGGCCATGGGCTTCTCGTCGGTCTTCGTGGTGGGCAACGCGCTGCGCCTGCGCACGTGGAAACCCAGCAAGATTGCTGCTCGAGCTGCGGAGGATTCGACGGTGAGCACCGAGGTGTCCGTTCGCAAAAATATCGAGGTTCCAGCCAACGGCTGTTCGGCAAACGAAGGTAAGGAGAACATGATGACAAAGACGCTCAAGGTTGAGGGCATGATGTGCAAGCACTGCGTGAAGCACGTGAGCGAGGCCCTGCAGGGCGTGGCCGGCGTTGAGTCCGTCGAGGTGAGCCTCGAGGCCGGCACCGCGACCGTGACCTGCGGCGACGACGTGGCCGACGAGGCCCTTCTCGCCGCCGTCCGCGCCGCCGACTACGAGTGCCAGATGGCTTAGCCGCGTACCTCTCACACGAACAAAACATTGCCCGGTCGTCATTCGGCGGCCGGGCAATTTGCTGTAAAATCTTTCGAAGGAACCATCGAAGGAGTAGTCGAATGCCAAAGATCAAGCCGGTATCTGACCTGCGGAATTACGGGGAGGTGCTCTCCGAGGTAAGCGACGGCTCGCCCGTCTTTCTCACCAAGAACGGCAAGGGGCGCTATGCACTTCTCACCATGAGGGACTACGACCGCATGGTCGCGGAGCTCGAGCTGGCCACGAAATTGGCGACGGCTCGCCGCAAGAAGAACGATTCATTGGATTAGTGCCACAATCAGGGGCGGATGGGGCCGATTCTCCACGCACATTGAGGAGATAGGCTTATGAGCATTTCAGACGCAATCCAACTGGCAATACTCGTAATCGCGGCGATTCAACTGGGCATGAACATGCGCAGAAGAAAATAGCCGCCCCCAAAACTTAGGAACGGCCACTCTCTACCACTTCAAACTTTAGGAAAAGTGGAGAACGGCTTATCCGTTAGCGGCGGGAGCCATCCGCTGCTGATTGTAGCACTCGCAGTATAGCCGGCAAGCTCCGGCAGGGAATAGGAGACATGATGATCAACGAGGAAACCGGCGCCCAGACCTCGCTCTTCGATGCGGAGCCCGAGCCCGGCAAGGTGGCTAAGAAGACCCTGCGCCTGGCGCCTCTCGCGAACCCCCGCGCTCGCGCCGCGGAGCTCAACCGCTTGCTCAAGACCAACGCGTACAAGTACTACGCGCTCGATAAGCCCGAGGTCCCTGACGCCGAGTTCGACCGTTGGGTCCACGAGCTCAAGGCCATCGAGGCAGAGCACCCCGAGCTCGTCACGCCCGACTCCTACACCCAGCGCGTCGGCGGCTACGTCTCCGAGCAGTTCGAGCCCGTGCGCCACGCTCAACGCATGTACTCCATCGACGACGCCATGAACCTCGAGGAGCTGGACGAGTGGCTCGCCCGCACGGACGAGGCTCTGGGCTCCACGCCGGAGCACCCCGTTGCCTACACCTGCGAGCTCAAGATCGACGGCCTGGGCGTGGCACTGACCTACACCGACGCCCAGTTCGTCCGCGCGGCCACGCGCGGCGACGGCACCACAGGCGAGAACGTCACGGCTAACGTCTTGACCATCAAGGACATCCCGCACGCGCTGGCAGCCGATGGCCTCGCCCGCGTGGAGGGCGCAGGCCTGGGGCAGACCGTGGAGGTCCGCGGCGAGGTCTACATGCCCAAGCACAGTTTCGTTCGCCTGAACGAGGACGCCGACGCCGCCGGCCGCGAGCCCTTCGCCAACCCCAGAAACGCCGCAGCCGGCAGCCTTCGCCAGAAGGACCCCAAGGTCACGGCGCATCGCGACCTGGAGACGTTCATCTATTCGGTGGCCGACGAGGCGCCGCTCGACGTCAACACTCAGTGGCAGTTCCTGCAGTGGCTGCGCGACTGCGGCTTCAACGTGAACCCCAATGCCGCCCGCTGCACGAGCGCGGCCGAGGTGCACGACTTCTGCGCCGACGCCCTCGCGCACCGCGACGACCTCGACTACGACATCGACGGCGTGGTGGTGAAGGTTGACTCCTTCGCCTCCCAGGCGGCGCTCGGCTTCACGGCGCGCGCCCCGCGCTGGGCCATCGCCTTCAAGTTCCCGCCCGAGGAGAAGCGCACCGTCCTGCGCGAGATCCGCATCCAGGTGGGCCGCACGGGCGTGCTGACGCCTGTCGCGGAGTTCGACCCGGTGCTCGTGGCCGGCTCCACCATCGCGCGCGCCACGCTGCACAACATCGACGAGATCCGCCGCAAGAACGTCCGCGTGGGCGACACCATCGTGGTCCACAAGGCGGGCGACGTCATCCCCGAGGTCGTCGGGCCCGTGATGGAGCTGCGTCCGGAAGGCGCAGCCGAGTTCCACATGCCCGCGACCTGCCCCTCGTGCGGAAGCCCCGTCATCCGCGAGGAGGGAGAGGTGGCCTACCGCTGCGTCTCCATCGACTGCCCGGCGCAGGCTACCGAGCGCCTCATCCACTGGGGCAGCCGCAACGCCATGGACATCGACGGGCTGGGCGACGAGCTTGTGGGCCGCATGGTCGAGCAGGGCCTTCTTACCGACGTCGCGGATTTCTACGACCGCTTGACCGAGAAGGCCTTCTCCGAGGTCTCGACCGGCCGCCAGTCCGTGGACGGCGACGACATCGTGGTGGGCAAGGTCATCGCCAAGAAGGTCATGGCGCAGGTCGAGGAGTCCAAGGGCCGCGGCCTTTCCCGCGTGCTCTTCGGCCTGGGCATCCGTCACGTGGGCGCCAACGTGGCAGGCCTTCTTGCCAAGCACTTCGGCAGCATGCAGGCCCTCATGGCGGCCACGGAAGAGGACATCGCCGCCATCGACGGCGTGGGACCCAAGATCGCCGAGTCCGTTCGCGAGTTCCTCTCCATCGAGAAGAACGTCGCCGTGGTGGAGCGACTGCGCGAGGCGGGCGTGGTCTTGGAAGAAGAGCAGGCCGAGCCCGAGCGCCCGCAGACGCTTGCGGGCCTCACCTTCGTGCTCACGGGCACCCTCGAGAAGTACAACCGCACCGATGCCGGCAACCAGCTCAAGGCCCTGGGCGCCAAGGTCTCCGGCTCCGTCTCCAAGAAGACGAGCTACGTCATCGCGGGCGCCGCTGCGGGCTCCAAGCTCACCAAGGCCCAGAGCCTCGGCGTGACGGTGCTCGACGAGGCCGCCCTCGACGCCATCCTTACCACCGGCAACCTACCGGCGGGGGAGTAGGCCGCGCCGCGTGCCTCCTTGCATCTCTTGCTCGAACGCCTGCCGCATGCTGCGCCGCCCTCCGCGCGGTCATGCGGCAGGCGATTTGTCGATTCGTGCGCGGGCGACCAATTCAAAGGGGTCGGCCTCGGCGTTATTGCCCGGCAATTCGAGGCGTATGCCCTGCGAGGCCGCTCGCTCGAGGACCGACCTCACGGAGACCATGCGGTGCGGCCCCTCTCGCCAGGACTCGAGCGCGCCGGAGGCGCAGAGCTGCCCCACGCGCGACCTGGAGATCCCGAGCCACTCGGCTGCGCGCGACGCGCTTATCGCGCTCACGCCGCTCAGCTCCCGCTCGACGCTCAGATAGATGATTTTTCCGCCGTGCCGCGGGGCCGAGCAGAACGTGGGCTCGGGCAGGTGCTTGTTGCGCAGGATGGCGTCGTCGACGATCCGGGCGAGCAGTATGTGCGCCGCCTGCATGGCCTCCGAGCGGCTCGCCCCATGCGCGGGCACGGCCTTTAACTCAAGGGGCTCTGCGGTGTAACCTTGTCCGCCTTGTGATCGATATAGCTCGAATTCCGCTGCGAATTGCATGGCGATGTCCTTGCGCATGATTCAGATGTTGATACAAAAGGTACTGTATTCAGGAATCTGTCAGGTAATGAAGACGGCCTCTTTTGGCAAACGGGCGGAATTCGCCGCCGAAAGTACCCCCTATGAGGTGACGGGCGGGTGCCGGGGGGTCTGACGCCGCGCAGCGTCTTGCTCGTCGGCTTGCGGGCCCTTCGTGTTAAGTGAGCAGAAGTGATGGGACCAGGACAGATCCATGGC
>CAVDQW010000095.1:0-11694 GCA_963610995.1 bacterium
GGTGACTGTCACCCATGGCAGGCGGCCTTGCCAGCGGCCGTCACCTGCCACCAATGACTGTCACCCATGACAGGCGAACCTGTTGCCAGGTGCGGGCGCGTCGCTCGCGTATGGTAAACTGGCCAGCGAATGGGCGATTGGCGCAGCGGCTAGCGCAGGTGCTTTACACGCACAAGGCCGGGAGTTCGAACCTCTCATCGCCCACCAGATAAATTCGGCCCCTGGCCTGCGGTTTCGCGGCTAGGGGCTTCTTGGTAGGAGGGCATAATGGCAGATTCCAAGGCAGGTGGCGCCGAGCGCGAGCGCAGCTTCGGCCGCTCGTTCGACGAGATGCGCCCCGTGCAGCTCACGCCCAACGTGATGAAGAACGCGGGCGGCTCGTGCCTCGTCGAGTTCGGCGACACGCGCGTGCTGTGCACGGCGACGGTGGAGGAGGGCGTGCCCAAATGGCGCCGTGCAAGCCACGGCTGCGGCTGGGTCACCGCCGAGTACGCCATGCTTCCTGCGTCAACGAACCGCAGGTCAAAGCGCGAGTGCAACGGCCGTAAGGGCCGCAACATGGAGATCGAGCGCCTCATCGGCCGTAGCCTTCGCAGCGTCGTGCGCATGGAGAAGATGGGCGAGATCACGGTGACGCTGGACTGCGACGTGATCCAGGCCGACGGCGGCACGCGCACGGCGTCCATCACCGGTGCCTGGGTCGCGCTGCACGATGCCCTCATGGGGCTCGTGCGCGCCAACAAGCTGAACCGCCTGCCGCTGACGGGGCAGGTCGCGGCCATTTCTGCGGGTATCGTGGACGGGCGCGCTCTGCTCGACCTCGACTACCCCGAGGACAGCCACGCGGACGTGGACCTGAATCTCGTGGGGACGGACGCGGGCGGTATCGTGGAGGTGCAGGGCACGGGCGAGCACTCGACGCTCTCGCGCGCCGAGCTCGACCAGCTGCTCGACCTCGGCCAGGCCGGCATCGAGCGCCTGGTCAAGCTGCAGAACGACGTCACCGGCTTCCGCGCGTAGATGGGCGCCCTCCTGCCATGGGTGACAGTCATTGGTGGCAGGTGAGTCTACATGCTGGGCGCCTGCCATTGGTGACAGTCACCGCGTCTCACATCGCACGCAGCGGCAACGGCGCGACGAGCCTGCGGGCCACATCGTATCGGCGCGGTTTCCCTGGCGACGCGGAAACAGTCACCGATTGCAGGCTATTGCAGGTTGGGAATTTACAGAAAGGAACGAAGATGGTGGACGAGAACACGGTGGTGGTGGCCACGGGCAACGCGCACAAGGTCGTCGAGATCGAGGCAATCCTCTCGCGCGTGATGCCGGGCGTGTGCTTCGTTGCGCTGGGCGAGCTCGGCGACTTTCCCGATCCCGTGGAGGACGGCGACGACTTTGCCGCGAACGCGCTGATAAAGGCGCGTGCCGCGCAGGAGCAGACCGGTTGCAAGCTTGCAGTGGCCGACGATTCCGGCCTCTGCGTCGACGCGCTCGACGGCGCCCCCGGCATCTTCTCGGCGCGCTGGGCGGGCGAGCACGGCAACGACGCCGCCAATAACCAGAAGCTGCTGACCGAGCTCGCCGACGTGGCCGATGCCGACCGCGGCGCCCACTTCCACTCCAGCGTCGTGCTCGTGCGCGGCGACGAGGTCCTCGTGGGCAACGGCGACTGCCCCGGCACCATCGGCCACGAGCCTCGCGGCAACAACGGCTTCGGCTACGACCCGCTCTTCTGGCCGGCGGAGACCCCCGGCCGCACCATGGCCGAGCTGGAGCTCGAGGAGAAGAACGCGATTTCTCACCGCTTTCATGCGCTGGAGGATCTGGCCTCGCAGCTCGGCTAGCGGCGGCGCGCCTGCGGCGGGTGACAGGTTTGTTCTGCTGCTGCAGCGTGGGACGGACTTGCGGGGCGCCTGCAATTGGTGACAGTCACCGCGTCTCACATCCCACGTCGCCGCACGGTCACGACGGGCCGGCGGGCCATCTCGCCTTGGCCTGGTTTCCCTGGCGACGCGGAAACAGTCACCGATTGCGGGCTGTGGCGGACGACGCCTGCCATGGGTGACGGTCATTGGTGGCAGGCGGGTCTACCTGTCGGGCGCCTGCAATTGGTGACAGTCGCCGCGTCTCACATCGGACGCAGCGGCAACGACACGACGAGCCTGCGGACCACGTTGCATCGGCGCAGTTTCCCCGGCGACGCGGAAACAGTCGCCGATTGCAGGCCGTGACGGGCGGGCGCCGTTCAGCTGGTTACAGAATAAAGTGCCAGTTGGGCGTCGCTTTTTCGCGCAGAATAAGGGATAGCCACGGACGGGCAGGGGCCTCGACGCGGCGTGCTTCTCTTCGCATAGACGCGGCCGCGCCCTGGCGTCCGCCAAACCGAAAGGGAGTCGCCATGAAGATCATTCACGCCAAGGATTACGCGGATATGAGCCGCAAGGCCGCAAACATCATCTCCGCGCAGGTCATCCTCAAGCCCGACTGCATTCTGGGCCTCGCCACGGGCTCCACGCCCATCGGTGCCTACCAGCAGCTCATCAAGTGGTACGAGAAGGGCGACGTCGACTTCTCGCAGGTCAGCACGTACAACCTGGACGAGTATCGCGGCCTTTCGCACGACGACCCGCAGAGCTACCACTACTTCATGCGCGACAACTTCTTCGATCACATCAACATCGACCTGTCCCGCACCCACGTGCCCGACGGCTCCAACGACGACGCCGAGGCTGCGTGCGCCGAGTACGACCGCATGGTGGCTGCTGCCGGCTACCCCGACCTGCAGCTTCTTGGCATCGGCAACAACGGCCACATTGGCTTCAACGAGCCTGACGATCACTTCAGCGCCGGCACCCACTGCGTCGACCTCACCGAGAGCACCATCGAGGCCAACTCGCGCCTGTTCGACAACATCGACGACGTGCCGCGCCAGGCGTACACCATGGGCGTGCAGACCATCATGTACGCGCGCATGATCGTTATCGCTGCTAGCGGCGAGAAGAAGGCCCAAGCTGTGCGCGACATGTGCTTCGGCCCCGTGACCCCGAGCTGCCCGGCCTCCATCCTGCAGCTGCACACCAACTGCGTGGTCGTGGCCGACGAGGCCGCGCTCTCGCTTTGCCCCGAGGCGTAAATCGAGCTACAAAGAAGGGTCTGAGCTGCCCTTCTTTATGCAGTCGCCCGGCACCAATCCCCCACGGTGCCGGGCGTTCTTGCTGCCTGCCATGGGTGACAGTCATTGGTGGCAGTCGGCGTCGGCCGCGGTGCCTGCGGCTGGTGACAGGTTTGTCGTGCTGCAGCTGGTGACAGGTTTACTTTGCTGCAGCGTGGGACGGACATGTGGGGCGCCTGCAATTGGTGACAGTCACCGCGTCTCACATCGCACGTTGCTGCGCGGTCATGACGGTTCGGCGGGCAATCTCGCTTTGGCTCAGCCGCCCTGGCGACGCGGAAACAGTCACCGATCGCAGGCTGTCTCGGGTCGACGGCGACGCGGAAACAGTCGCCGATTGCAGGCTCACGCAGCTCGACGGCGGCGCGGAAACAGCCGCCGATCGCAGACTGTCGCGGGTCGACCTGCAAAAGGGACTGCCCCCAATGCGAGCGGTCGCGGCTAGAGGCGCAGGACGGTGAGGTCCTTGGGATAGTGGTTGAGGATCTCGCAGCCGTCCTCGGTCACGATGAGCAGGTCCTCTACGCGCACGCCGATGTCGCCCGGCAGGTAGATGCCCGGCTCGATGGAGAAGCACTGCCCCGGCCGCACGCCCTCGTGGTGCGTGCTCGACACGTCGCCGGGCTCGTGGTCCACGAGGCCGATCTGGTGCCCCAGGCGGTGCGTGAAGTACGGACCCCAGCCCGCGTCCTCGATAATTCGGCGCGCGGTTAGGTCGATCTCGGCGAACTCGACGCCGGGGCGCACGATGGCCTCGGCGGCCTCGTTCGCGCGCCGCACCGTGTCGTACACGCGCCGCTGGTGCTCGTCGGGCTCGGCGGTAAAGAACGTGCGCGTCATGTCCGAGCAGTACCAATCCTGCTTGCAGCCGACGTCGAACAGGACAACATCGCCCAGCTCAAAGGGGGTGTTGTCAGGCTCGTGGTGAGGGTCTGCGCCGTGGTCGCCGAAGCTAACGATGGGGGAGAACGAGTGGTCTGAGGCGCCCAGGCGGCGATACTCGCCCAGAAGCCCGTCGGCGATCTGCGCCTCGGTCACGCCGGGGCGAAGCTGCGCCACGAGCCACTCCATGGCGAGGTCGTTCGTCGCCGACGCGGCGCGCATGAGCTCCTGTTCGCGAGCGTCCTTAATTGAGCGCGCGTCGTCCACCGCGCCGGACGCGAGGCGGAAGCCGGCCGCGGCGCCCGCCTCCATGAGGGGCACGAGCCAACGGGCGGCGAGCTCCTTGTCGACGCCGAGCGGCGCCGCGTGGTCGCAGACCTCGGCCACGAGCGGCATGGGGTCCTCGGTGTCGTCAAAGACCCGCACGTCGGAGCATGCGTCGCCCACCTCGGGGAAGAGGCGGTTGCAGAACATGACGGGCTCGCGGGCCTCGTCGCAGCTCACGTACAGGCCGAGGAACCGCTCGTAGGGCTCTGTGTAGTAGCCGCACAGCCACCAAATGGAGAGCGGGTCCACGAGCAGCATCTGCGAGAGGCCGAGGGCGCGCAGGTTGGCGCGCACGCGGGAAAGGCGGTCGGTGTTCATTGTTAGCTCCTTTCAACTCTTGTCAGTGTACGCCCGGCGGCAGGGACGTGCTTAGTCAGGAAGGGTATTTGGCGCGGCGGAGGCCTTGCGGGCTGTAATTGCCCCTCAAAACGGCGGATGTGCGGCGCTCGGATCGGTGCTGTGCCGCACATCTGCCAAATCGCGGGGAAATACCCCTCAAAACCGGAGAAGTGCGGCACGGGGCTCGGATGATTTCCGCACATCCGCCGTTTTGAGGGGAGTGCCAGGACGCAGGGTGCCCGTTGTTTCCTGACGCATGTTGTTGATATGTCAATTATTGCTTGATTATCGCAGGCAGGCGCCCAGTGGGTACAATAGAGAACTGTATGACTAGATTTTTGCACCCACGGGTGCTGGAGGCTGATATGGAAAACGAGATTCCTTCCGTCAACCGCGTTGACGACATTCGCGAGCGTCTGAACGAGCTCAAGGGCCAGCGCATCAAGGTCAAGGCCAACATGGGCCGTTCCCGCATCGTCGAGCGCGCCGGCACCCTCGTGGGCGCTCACCCGTCGCTCTTCATCGTTGAGGTCGAGGAGCGCCGCGGCCGCACCGCGCGCCAGTCCTACCAGTACGTCGACATCCTTACCGGCACCGTCGAGCTGTTCGACGCCGATTCCGGTGAGAAGATTTTTGATTACGCCCCCGAGGAAGAGCAGCAGTAATTCACAAATAACAACGAGGTGAGAGCCGTGGTCGGTCGCCAGGTCGTTTATGCTCCATGCAAGGTAAACCTGCATTTGGGTATTCGCCCGATGGTGGACGAACGCGGCTATCACTATGCCGAGTCGGTGATGATGCCCGTCGGCCTGTTCGACGAGATCATTATCGACGACGCCCCGTACTTTTCGGTCAGGCACACGCCGTCGCTCGAGGTGCCGCCCGATAAGACGACCGTGTGGAAGGCCGCGAAGATGCTCGCCGAAGAGCTGCACTCCGACCTCAACCTGCGCGTGGACATCAAGGTGAGCATTCCCGAGGCGGCCGGTCTCGGTGGGTCTTCGGCGGATGCCGGCGCCGTCCTGCGCGCGCTGGCTGTGCGCTGGGGCCTCGATCCGCACGACTCGCGCGTCGTGGGCGTCGCCCGCCGCGTGGGTGCCGACGTGGCTTTCTTCCTGAATCCGCAGCCGTCGCTTTTCCTAGGGGCGGGGGATCTTCTTGCCGAGTCGTTCTCGGCGTTGCCGATGCCCATTGTGCTGGTCAAGCCCGCTGGGGCCGGGGTCTCTGCGCGGGCGGCGTATCAGGAGTTCGATCGCGACCCGAGCGAGCCTTTGAGCGCTGAGCCGATGTGCGCGGCTTTGCGGGCGGGCGATGCCGAGGCGGTTGCCGAAGGTTTGTACAACAACCTGGCGCCTGCGGCGAAGGCGTTGCAGCCGGGGAGCGCGGAGGCGGAAAACTGGCTCGCCGCGCAGCCTGAGGTGGGACACGCGATTGTTTCTGGGTCCGGTAGCTGCGTGTTTGCGATTTGCAAGAGCCTTGACGATGCGCATGCCGTGGCCGAGCGGGCAAAAATCGAGCAGGATTGGTGGTCTTTTGCCACATTGACGGTTGGAACGCGCGAAGAAATCTGCTAATATCTTCCCTTGCATCGGGTTGTGGCTCAGTTTGGTAGAGCACCGCGTTCGGGACGCGGGGGTCGCTGGTTCGAATCCAGTCAACCCGACCATTGATTTGAAGGCCGTCGGCGGAAACGCCGGCGGTTTTTTCGTGCGCGGAACGCCTGCAGTTGGTGACTGTTTCTACGTGCATGCGAGGTTGGGATGAGGCTCCGGCGACGAATCATGAAGCCGATGAACCAAAGTGAAGGCAGTTGTGCACGTAGTGATTGTTGCGAAAGTGCAGGCGAGTTGCTGGTGGGTATCGCTTGCGGTGGCGGCCTGCCATTGGTGACAGTCACCGCGTCTCACATCTCACGGCGCGGCGACTAGGCGACGATCGTGTGGACCACATGGCGTCGGCTCAGTTTCCCTTGCGACGCGGAAACAGTCACCAACGGCAGGCCGCTGCGGGCCGTGCGCCACGAAAAAGGCCGTCGGCGGGTGCCGGCGGCCTTTTGACGTGCGGTTTTGCGTGTTGCGTTGCTCTTAGCCCTGCTTGAGGCGACGCTCGAGGGCCCCGGGGTAGTTGGCGTACTGCAGCGCGACGTCCTTGTCGACGGTGCCGCTTCAGCAAGGTGGATAACCCGCTGGACCTCGCGATCTCGATCCTGTGGTGGGCCGCCGACGCCCTCATCGTTGCCGGCATCATCCACGCCGAGAACAAGCGCCAGGAGCAGATTCGCACCATCTATGTCTCGCCTGCCGCCCTGTTCAACTCCGAGCGCGGCGTGGTCTCCGTGCCCGACGCGGCCGGCCGCGTCGGGCACGATGGAGTCCATCCTCCAGAACCTCGAGTACGACTTCTCCAACGAGGACATGCCCGAGAAGGACGACTTCGAGTGCAAGCTCGTCTTCCAGACGGAGAAATACAAGGCCGCCGTGAAGGCCAAGGGCGAGAAACAGCCCGAGTGGAAGGGCAAGGTCGTCCGCATCGACCCGCAGAACAGCAATACGGATACCGAGTTCTCTAACGCCGAGGAGCTCACCGCCCTTCTCACCGCGTAACACCCACAAAGAGGACAGTCCCTTTTGCAGGTAACCCCAGGCCCGACCGGCACCAGCCGGCCGGGCCTTTCTTGTGGACAAGGGGACAGTCCCCTTGTCCATTTATTGCAGGTGAACTACAGCAGAGAGAGGGCGAGGTAGGCGAGGACGCCGGCGACGCAGCAGCCGAGCATCGAGTTCGTGCGCCACGCCACCACGACCACGACCGCCGTGGCCAGCAGCGGCATGACGAGAACCCACGGCCCTGCGGACAGCGCGGTGGGGGAGAAGAGATCGTTGGCCACCAGCGCCGCGAAGGCCGCGGGCGGGATGTAGCCCAGCGCTTCGACCACCCGCGGGGGCAGCGACCGGCCGCGAAGCAGGAAGATCGGCGCCACGCGGCAGAGGAGCACCACCGCGAAGATGGGCAGCCAAATGACGAGAAAATCGGTAAGGGTCATCGCGTTCATGCGGCCTCGCCCCCTTTCTCGGCCACGGCGTCCGGCGCGCCGTCCGCGCCGGCACCCGCGCCGCCGCGCCCGCGGCTCGCAACCAGCGCCGCCGCGACGCCGATAACCGCCGCCGCCGGCACCGCGATAGCCGTCGCGCCCACGGCTTTGAGCGCCACCACGGCCGCGATGGCCGCTGCCGCTGCCACGAGGTTTCCGCGCCCGGCGCCCGCCCCCGTGAGCTGCCCCCACAGCAGGTACGCGAAGAGCGCCGTCATGGTGAAGCTCGCCACCGACGTCGGGATGTCCACGACGCCGCCGAGCGCGCTGCCGGCCGCGACGCTCAGCGCCCACGCGGCGATGGTGAGGCCGTTCAGCGTGAGCGCGTCGCGGAAGGTCCAGCTGCCGTCGTTCTCCGTCAGCTTGCCGAGCGTGACGCCGTACGCCTCCTCGATGAGGGTGAGCGCCATGGCGAGCGCCGTGCGCTTGCGGGCTTTTTGCAGGTGAGGGGCGAGCGACGCCGAGTAGAGCGCGAACCGCAGGCTGATGGCGCTCACGCTGGCCACGATGGTCGCCGCGGGCATCCCCGCGAGCCACAGGTTGTTGATCATGAACTGCGCCCCGCCCGAGATGACGGTCACGCTGAGCAGGAACCCCTGCGCCGGGCCGAGACCGCACTTGGCGCCCAGCACGCCGCACGCCAGCCCGATGGGCACGTAGCTCAGCATGATGGGCCAGGCAAATCCAAGGACTTTCTTCAAAACGCTTTCCTTCTTCGATGCGAGAAGCGAACAGAACCCATTTGAACACAAACCGCCGCCGCGCGCCTGCACCTGGTGACAGGTTTATCGTGCAGCACCATGGGACACGTTGCCCTCCTGCCACGGGTGCGGGTGTGCCATAGGTGGCGAGACCGCCCAACCTGCGCGGCGCCAGCAATTGGTGACAGTCACCGCGTTTCACATCGCACGCGCCCGTTGACGTCGCGACGGCCCCGCGGGCCACGTCGCTTCGGCCCGGCCTCTCTTGCAACGCGGAAACAGTCACCACTTGCAGTCGCTTCGCTGCCTCCGGGCGGGTGCCCCTGCCACCAATGACTGTCACCAATGGCAGGCCGCCTGCCGCGCGCCCGAAAGCTGAATGATTCTCCATCCGAAACTGAAAACATTCGCGTCTTCAGCTTGCTATAGTTCCTCCGTCACACAAATTGGAGGCACTCATGCAAAACAAACCCCAGCTCAACCCCGATAAGTCCGCCCCGTTCGAACGCGTCCTCGACGCCCGTCTCATCCTGTCCGTCGTCGCGGCGGGCATCATGTCGTTCTCGGGCGTCTGCGTCGAGACGGCCATGAACGTCACCTTCCCCACGCTCATGTCCGAGTTCGGCATCGGCACGTCCACGGTCCAGTGGCTCACCACAGCCTACCTGCTCGTTCTTGCCGCGATTGTCCCGACATCGTCCTATCTCAACCGCCGTTTCCGCACCAAGCACGTCTTTATCGCGGCCATGGTGTTCTACATCGCCGGCATCGTCTGCGGCTTTACCGCGCAGAGCTTCCCGATGCTCATCGTCGGCCGCATCCTCGAGGGCATGGGCACCGGCATCGCCCTGCCGCTCATGTTCAACATCATCACCGAGCAGGCGCCGCAGAGCTGCATGGGCACCATGATGGGCATCGGCACCCTGGTCACGGCCATGGCGCCCGCCGTCGGCCCGTCCGTCGGCGGCTGGCTCGCCGAGAACTTCGGCTGGCGCATGATCTTCGCCGCGCTGCTTCCCATCCTCGCCGTGAGCTTCGTCCTCGGCGTCTTCTCCATCCGCCAGAGCCACGAGGTCACGAACGAGAAGTTCGACGTCCCCGGCTGGGCCGCCATCGCCGTGAGCTTCGCGTGCCTCGTCTTCGCCGTCGACCTCGGTTCCGGCTTCGGCTGGACGAGCCCCAAGACCATCGGCCTCTTCGCCGCGTTCGTCGTGTTCCTCGTCCTGTTCGTCGCCCGCGAGCGCCGCTGCGACCAGCCGCTCATCCACCTCGCCATCTTCGCCGAGCGCCGTTTCGTCATGGGCGCCGTCGCCATCATCTGCCTGCAGTTCGTTGTGCTCGGCCTTTCTTTCCTGCTGCCCAATTACTCGCAGCTCGTGATGGGCACGGGCGCCACCGAGGCCGGCTCCATCCTGCTTCCCGGCTGCATCGTGGGCGCGATCATGGCCCCGCTCTCCGGACGAATCCTCGACCGCATGGGGCCGCGCCGCCCGATCCTCGCCGGCGCCGCGTGCGCGTTTTTCGGCACCCTGCTCTTCGCCGTGATGAGCGAGAACCTGCCCACGCTGCCCGCCATCTGCATCTACATCTGCTTCGCTTTCGGACAGAGCCTCATGGTGGGCAACTCGATGACCACCTCGCTCGGCTTCCTTCCCGCCGAGACCAAGGCCGACGGCAACGCGGTGATCAACACGCTGCAGCAGCTCGCCGGCGCCATCGGCACCTCGGTGAGCTCGGCCATCGTCAACGCCGCGCAGCTCGGGGTGGCCGCCGACGGCATGGCCGCCGCC
The DNA here is from genome assembly GCA_963610995.1 of bacterium. Lineage (GTDB taxonomy): Bacteria > Actinomycetota > Coriobacteriia > Coriobacteriales > Atopobiaceae > Paratractidigestivibacter. Next base: position 10,303 of record CAVDQW010000095.1, read on the forward strand.
ACGATGAGCGGCTCGCGCATGGCCTACGTGCTTCTCGCCGTCGTGGCCATCGTCCCCTTCGCCAGCATGCTCTGGGTCACCGCCGACCGCAAGTAGCCGCTAACCTGTCCCATACTGCAGCACGATAAACCTGTCACCAGCAGCAGCATCTGGTGACAGGTTTATTTTGCTGCGCCGTGGGACAGGTTGCCCGCCTGCCACAGGTGACAGTCATTGGTGGCAGGTGCTGCGGCCGACGCCGCGCCGTCCGCGCGCCCGCACCTGGTGACAGGTTTATCGTGCAGCACCATGGGACAGGTTGCCTATTGCCATTCGCCCGCGGCGCGCCCGCATCTGGTGACAGTCACTACGTGCACGCCGCCCGCGATCTTGCCTCATCGGCTTCACGAATCGCCTCTGTGCCCGCGGCTCCGCGACGCATGCACGTAGAAACAGTCACCAGCTGCAGGCGCTCCGGCCTGTTAGGACACGTTGCGCGCCTGGGCAAAGGGACAGTCCCTATGCCCGCTACCAGGCAATGAACACGTTGTTGCCGGCCTTCTTCGGCTCGTCGTCCCACTCGGGCACGACCTTCTGCGCCGAGAAGACCTCGCCGAACGCCGCCTCGACCTCGCGCAGCGGCGCGGCCCCGCGGCCCTCGAGCGGGCACCGCACGTCGGCGATGTACGCGCCGCCGTCGCGCAGGTGCTCGCGGATCACGCGCGCGCCCTCGCCCGTCGCCATCGGCCCGAGCGGACGCTTGCCGCTGAACGCCTCGTTCACGATGACGTCGTACGGCTCGCTCGCCCCGCGCACCTGGTCCCACGCGTCGCCCACGATGATCCGCATCCGCCCGTCGCGCTCGGCCCCGGTCTGCTCCAGGCACTCGTCCAGGAAGAACTGCTCGCGCGCGATCCGCACCATCTCGGGGTCTATCTCCACCACGTCCACGTCGGCCGCCGGCACGTGCGCCGCCAGGTATTTGGGCAGCGAGAAGCCCCCGCCGCCCATCATGAGCACCCGCAGCCTGCGCCCCTCGCGGGCCGCCGCGGCCGCGCGCTTCTCGATCTCCCGCGCCATCTCGCGGTGATACTCGCACGCGAGCTCGAAGCGCAGCCCCTCCTCCACGTAGCTCACCGACTGGAACGTCCCGTTCACGTTGATGAGGCGCACCGCCGTGCCGTCCTCGGCCTCGGAGTCGAAGATCAGCGTGAGGCCGAACATGGTGCGGCACATCTCGACCCCGCGCTTCCGCAGCAGCCACGGCAGCGCCGCCACGATGGCCATGAGCACAACGCCCGCCACGCAGCTCCACCAGAACAGCGCCGTCCAGTCCACGCCAACCTCGCTTCCCACCTGCACCTGATGACAGGTTTATCGTGCAGCCCATGGGACAGGTTGCCCACCTGCCAC
>CAVDQW010000096.1:0-10704 GCA_963610995.1 bacterium
TAAAGCGGGAAAAGTCGGGGCAGGCGCTACTGCAGCGGCAAAATCGCGTTCACGTGGAAGGTGTCGCCCTGAACGAGGGTCGCCAGGGTGCCGCCGTAGCGCTCCACGGTGAGGCGCATGCTGCGCACGCCGAAGCCGTGGCCTTCTCCGACCTGCTTGCTGCGCGGCAACCCCTCGCCATCAAGCTCCGGAGCGCGGCCGTCAAAGTAGTTGTCCACGTGAATGACCGCGTTGCCCATGGCTTGTCTGACCACCACGGAAATGCTGCTGCGCTCGGGGTCGTCCAGCTCGCGAACGGCGCGGATGGCGTTGTCCAAGGCGTTGCCAAACAGCGCGTAGATGTCGGCCGCGCTCATGAAGTCCAGCGCCGAGCCGTCGGCAGTCACGGTCATCGTGATGCCGGCGCGCCGGCACTCCAGGTGCTTCTCGGTGAGTATCGTGTCCAGGGCCTCGTTGCCCGTGCGAGCCGAGCTGTCGTAGATGGCGACCTCGCGCGCGATGTCGGCGAGAACCTCGGGATCCACGGCCGCGGGGCCATCTGCCAGGCGCCGGATCTGATGGCGGATGTCGTGGCACTTCACGTTGATGGCCTCGACGTTCTTGCGGCTGCGCTCGTACTGGCGCGCGTTTTCGGCAAGAAGCTGCTGCGTCTCAAGGCGCTCGTGGCGAAGGCGGCGGTTGACCAGCAGCTCGTACTCTAGCGCATAGGTTATGCAACAAATCAGCCCGTGCGTCACGCGAAAGCCGACCACCAGCGTTGCCGTGTCTGCCACGCTTACCGCAAGCCTGATGAGCAGGTCAAAGTTGATGACGCCAAACACCACGACTGCCATGATGCCCAGAAGGCCGCGATCGTCGACCTCGGCCAGCGCGCGACTGTCTATATTGCGAATAACCAGCAGGTAGAATGGCAAATACGTAAGTGCCGCGGCGAGAAGGAACACAAAGGTCACCGACGTTAGGTCTGCGTCCGTCGCGGCAATGCCGGGCTTGGAAATCAGGCCGATGATCAGCTCCGCCAGGCCAGACATAAAGTTCTGAAGCGTGTATCCCGCGGTTGAGCAGAACAGCGCGCTCCAGACTCCAACGTCAAAGCAGCGCGTGACGGACAGCGTCAGCAGAACAAGCATCGCTGAGAAAAGCGCAAGCTGCACGGCAAAGTTCATGGGGTTGTCCATCTGCTCACCGCCAGAGATGAGCCACTCCGCCCCCGTCCAGATCAGTGTGCCGCCTAGGACAGCGCCAGCCGTGACGCCGCAAATCCGCCAGCCAAACCCCTCGCGACGTGGCAGGCGAGAAGCGAACAGCATCGTGGCAACTTCCATCATCAAGACGGAAAGTGCCAGCTCGACAATCCACGCACTCAGGTGCACTAGATGCTCCGTCCCATAAAGTTTGCAAGCGTTTCGAGCGCCTGCTTGCGCTGCCCGCGGCTGAAGAACAGCTCCGTGCCGTCGTCCAGTACTACGCCCGCGGAGCTCACCGACGCCGCGCGCCCCATGTTGACCAGGCACCCGGACGAGATGCGCACAAAGTCGCAGGCATCGAACTTCTCGGCAACGGCTTTGAGCGTGCCGCGCTCGCAAAGGGTCTGGCCGCTTGCAAGGTGATACTGAACGTCATGTCCTCGCAGGTCAATATGGGTGATATCGCCCAGCGGCACCACGCGCACGCCGTCTTCCGTGGGCAGTGCCATGGTGCGCGCCGCCTGCCGCGCCACCACGTTCATGGCGCGATCCATGCGGATCGCAAAGTCGCCGTAGCGCACGGGCTTCAGCATGAAGTCCAGCGCGTCTACCTGGTAGCCGCGGATGGCGTACTGGGCCAAGTTGGTGACAAACACCAGCGGCGTGGCCGGGTCGTAGCCGCGCATGATTTGCGCCGCTTCCATGCCGTTGATGCCAGGCATGTCGATGTCCATGAACACGAGGTCAGGGGCGTGGCGAGAATTGATGAACTCAAGTGCCGAGTCAAGCACCTTCACCTGAAACGTCAGGCCGCGCTCGGCGGCATAGCGCGAGAGGTGGGCGCGCAGCACGTCCGCCTCGCTCGGCGTGTCCTCGACGATGAGAATGCGATACAAGCTGCCACCTCCCCTTTGGCGATTCCGGCATACGGCAGTTTTCGGCAACGCCGGTGCAGTTTACGTCATATCTTGCCCACTGCCGGCGCCGGCGGAGGATATTTTCCCTGAACAAGGCATGTAGGTCGGCGAATGTTGACCAGCGAGGTCGTGTGCCATTGCGCCCTTCTCGCGGCCCACATCCGCCGCGCGCCGCAAGGAAAGGGGAGAGATGAAAACGTTCGGAAAGGTCATGCGAGCCATCGCCGGCGTCCTGTGCGCCGTGATGGTTGTCGTGTGCGTCATGGGCTTGGTGGTGGGCAACGTTGCCGTCGGCATGTTCTCGCAGCCCATCACCATGTTCATCGGGGCCAAGGACTACACGGTGAGCGACGCCTCGGACACCAACACCTACACCTCGGACTACGACTCAACCGAGGACCTGCACACCGCCGCTGCGCAGACCGCGCGCGACATCGAGGCCGAGGGCATCGTGCTTCTCGCCAACAACAACTCCGCGTTGCCGCTGGCGGCGGGCTCAAAGATCTCGCTGATCGGCCAGGACTCCGTGGACTTTGTCTACGGCGGCTCCGGCTCCGGCTCGGTTGACGCCAGCTCCGCGCACACCCTGCGCGAGGCCTGCGAGCAGGCCGGTCTTGTCGTCAACCCCACGCTTTGGGACTTCTACGAGACGGGCGATGCCAAGCAGTACCGCAAGGTTGTTCCCAGCGTGACGGGCTCCGGCGGATTTGCCGTCAACGAGGTGCCGCAGTCCGCCTACACCGACGAGGTTCGCGCCAGCTTCTCTGACTACAATGACGCCGCCATCGTGGTCATCGGCCGCTCCGGCAGCGAGTCGGTGGATCTTGACGCCAGCTACCTGGAGCTCACGACGGAGGAGAAGTCCGAGATCTCCATGGCCTGCGCGAGCTTCTCGCGAGTCATCTTGGTGCTGAATACCTCCAACACCGTTGAGCTGGGCGACGTTGCCTCGCAGGTGGACGCTGTTCTGTGGGTGGGCTCGCCCGGCCAGGCCGGCATCGACGCCGTGGGCGACGTGCTGGCGGGCCTTGTGAACCCGTCCGGCGCGCTGGTTGACACCTATGCCACCGACAACGAGTCCGCGCCCTCCATGGAGAACCTCGGCGACTACACCATCACCAACAGCGAGGTCACGAACGGTAACAAGTACATCTCGTACTCCGAGGGCATCTACGTTGGCTATCGCTACTACGAGACGCGCTACGAGGATGCCGTTTTGGGCCAGGGCAACGCTGGCGACTACGACTACGCCACCGAGGTGCTCTATCCGTTTGGCCACGGCCTCTCCTACACCACCTTTGAGTGGTCCGACTACACCGTCACCGAGAAGGACGACGAGTTTGAGGTCAGCGTTCGCGTGACCAACACCGGAAAGGTTTCTGGCAAGGAGACCGTGGGCATCTACCTGCAGCAGCCCTATACCGCCTATGACCAGGCAAACGGCATCGAGAAGAGCTCCGTGCAGCTTTCCGCGTTTAGCAAGACCAAGCTGCTTGCCGCCGGCGAGTCCCAAGTGGTTACCGTCACGGTGAGCAAGGAGGAGCTGCGCACTTACGACTCCGCCGGCGCTGGCACCTACGTGCTGGAGCCTGGAGCGTACTACCTGACTGCCGCCGCCGACGCGCACGAAGCCGTTAATAACGTTTTATCGCTTAAGGGCAAGACCGTGGCTGACGGCATGACGGCCGATGGAAACGCCGCGATGGCCTGGTCCTACGAGGTCGCGGGCGAGCTTGACGCCACCACCTACGCCACCTCCGCCGCCACGGGCGCCACCATCACCAACCAGTTTGACGATGTTGACCTGCGCACGTGGGACTCCGACTTCACGTATCTCTCGCGCTCCGACTGGACGGGTACCTGGCCCACCACCTACGCCAACGGCAGCTGGGAGGCGCCGGCCGACCTTCTCGCCGCGTTCGAGCCTACCGCCAGCGAGGACGCATCCGCCACGATGCCGACCTTCTCCACGACGGACAGCACCTATGGCGAGCTGACGCTTGCCTCTCTCGCTGGCGCCGACTACGACGACCCGCGCTGGGAGTCTTTGTTCTCGCAGATGAGCAAACAGGAGATTTGGGACCTGGTGCGCAAGAGCGGCTACATTAGCGCTGACATCGCGAGCATCTCCTTGCCGCAGGTCACGCTGAAGGACGGCCCGGCTGGCATCTCCGCCACGCTGACCGGCGGCGGTGTGAGCTGCATGTCGTACCCCACCGAGATGGTCATTGCCTCTACCTGGAACGTCGAGCTGGCCCAGGAGATGGGCCGCATGGTGGGCGAGGACTCCATCGCTTCTGGCGTTGCCGTTTGGTACGCGCCCTCGATGGACATCCACCGCGCCGCGATCTCCGGCCGCAACTTTGAGTACTACTCCGAGGACTCGCTGCTGAGCGGCAAGATGGGTGCCGCAACCGTGACGGGCGCTCGCGAGAAGGGCTGCATCGTCACCATCAAGCACTATGCCGTCAACGATCAGGAGACTAACCGAATCGGCGGCTGCATGTTTGCCAATGAGCAGAGCCTGCGCGAGCTCTACCTGCGTCCCTTTGAGATTTGCGTGCGCGAATCCGACCCGCAGGGCGTCATGGTCTCGATGAACCGCATTGGTGCCACCTGGACCGGTGGAAGCCATGCGCTGATGACCTCCACGTTGCGTGACGAGTGGGGCTTTGAGGGCTTTGCCACCACCGACCAGGCCACATTCCCCAGCTTCAACTACTGCGACATCTACGAGGGGCTTGAGGCGGGCACTGACATGTGGCTCAACGCGGCCGACCTCATGAACAATGTCGACGTTGAGAGCCTGTCTGCCACCACGATGGCGCGCGTGCGCACCGCCGCGCACCGCATCCTGTACGCCTATGCTAACAGCAACGTGGTCAACGGCATGAGCGCCACGTCCAAGATCGTGGCTAAGGCCATCCCCACCTGGCAGCTGCTGAGGATTGCGATCACCGTGCTACTGGTTCTGTTCATGTGGGTCTGGGTCAAGCTCTTCCACCTGAGCTTTGGCACGCGTACCCTCTGGCAGGTCGTCCGTAAGAAGCCCAAGAAGCGCGGCCTGCGCTACTAGCGCGGTCTTATCTGCCGCTCCTGCATTAAGTGAGCACTTTAGGGGCGTCCGGGTCTGCTCCCGGACGCCTTTTTGCTGCCTCTGGGAAAAGTCGAGCCTACTGCTACTGCAGTGGCAAAATCGCGTTCACGTGGAAGGTGTCGCCCTGCACGAGGGTCGCCAGGGTGCCGCCGTAGCGCTCCACGGTGAGGCGCATGCTGCGCACGCCAAAGCCGTGCGCCGCGGTGTCCGACTTGCTGGTGGCGAGAAGCCCGTCGGCTCTGACCTGCGGTGCATTGCTCATAGCAAAGCGATTCTCCACGTGGATGCTCGCCACGCCGGCTGCCTGGCGAACCACTACGCTGATGGAGCGCGCGGCTGGGTCGTCGATCTTCTCGGTGGCTTCGATGGCGTTGTCCAGGGCGTTTCCGAAGAAGGAGTAGATGTCGGCCGCGCTCATCATGGCCAGCGCGCTGCCGTCGGCAACGACGGAAAGGCTGACACCCTCGCGGGTGCACAGCAGGCGCTTCTCGGTGAGGATCGTGTCCAGCGCGTCGTTGCCCGTGCGGACGGTGCTGTCGTAGACGTCGACCTCGCGGGCGATGTCGGCCAATGCGGCGGGGTCCACGGCGGCCGCACCCGCTCCGCCGGCCTCGCCTAGGTGGCGGATCTGATGCCGCAGGTCATGGCACTTGACGTTGATGGCCTCGATGTTGGCGCGGCTTTGCTCGTACTGGCGCTCGCGCTCGGCGAGCACGCGCTCGGTGGCCGCGGCCTCCATCGCCAGGTGGCGGCTGACCAGCAGCTCGTACTCCAGCGCGTAGGTCAGCGCGCACATGATGCCGTGGACGCATCTGAGCGCCAGCGCGATGCTGAACGCGACGCCGACCTCGCGGGTCAGCTGCTTGATCACGACGTCGAAGCCGATGATGCCGAACATCACCACGACCATGATGCCGATGAGCAGCGGCTCGTGGATCTCCTCCAGGCCGCGACGGCTCGCATGCCTAACGACCAGCAGGTAGAACAGCGCGTAGACGACCAGGCTGCACAGCGCGTTGGGCAGCATGCGCCCCACGTCCATCTCGGCCGTGAGCTCTATGCCGGTGCCGAACCTTGCCGTCCAAAGCAGCTCCAGCAGGCCGGAGGCGAAGTTCTGCACCGCGTAGCCGGCCGTGCAGCAGAACAGCGCCGTCCAGACCCGAGCCTCAAAGAGAAAGCAGACGGCCCAGGTAAAGTAGCCGATGATGAGGGCAAAGAAGAACATCTGCGCGAAGATGCTGACCCAGAAGAGCCCCGTCTCCGAGAGACTTACGGCGGCGATCACCGTGATGTATCCGGTCCAGAACAATAGCGTGGCGACTATCGGGATAGCGATGACCGCGGCAAGGCGCGCGGCAAGGCGCTCCCGGCGTTCCAGTCTGCACGCGAACAAGCCGACGGCAACCGCGATCTGCGCTATCGTGAGCGCGAGCGTGGGCAGCCGTCCGTCCAGAAAGCCGCTGGCGAACGTCTCCATCACAGGCTCCGGCCCACGTAGTTGGCCAGCGTCTCAAGCGCGCGCTTGCGCTGCGAGCGGCTGAAGAAGAGCTCGGCGCCGTCGGACATCACAACGCTGCCCTGAGCGATTCTCGCCACCTGCGCCATGTTGACCAGGCAGCCGCTGGAGATGCGCAGGAAAGCGCCGGTCTCAAGCGAGGCCTCTGTAGCGCGAAGGCTGCCGCGCTCGGCCAAAACCTCGCCGTCCGCCAGGTGATACTGCACGTTGTGGCGAAGCATGTCCACGTAGAGGATGTCGCGAAGGGCAACCACGCGCATGCCGTCGTCGGTGGGGAGCGCCATGGAGGCACCGGCGTTTCTCGCCATCAGCCGCAACGCCCGGTCAAGGCGCATTGCCAGGTCGGCGTACTCGACGGGCTTGACCACAAAGTCCAGCGCGTCCACGGAGTAGCCGCGCACGGCGTATTGCGCGAGGTTGGTCACAAAGATGAGCGGCGTCTCGGTGTCGTAGCCGCGGAAGATCTCGGCCGCCTCCATGCCGTTGATGCCAGGCATGTCGATGTCCATGAACACCAGGTCGGCGGCGTGGCGAGAGTTCACGAACTCCAAAGCGGACGGCAGTACCGTCACGGAGAAGTCCACACCTTTCTCGTTGCCGTAGCGGGCGAGAAGGGCACGCAGCAGGTCGGCCTCGGCCGGGACGTCCTCCACGATCAAGATCCGGTACATGCGCTTCTCTCCTTTTGTTCCCACCCGTTGCGTCCGCGACCCGTGCTGCCCGATCGCGTCAGGCTCGTTGACCGATCCTGTCACGCAACCCTACCACGCGCGGCCTGAACCTATGCTGAGCGCAACGGTATAACGCCCAAGGAAGGGGAGAAATGACAAAACAGATAAGCACCGCTCGCAAAGTGGGGAGGGTGATCAAGAGCATCCTCAAGGTCGCGCTTGTGCTTGTGCTCGTGGTTCTCATGGCCGCAGGCAACCTTGTGCTGCCCAGCTACGACCGCATGGTCAACTCGATGCTGAACGGCTTCGACCAGAACTGGGACAACTCCAACGCGTCCACGGACGGCCTGGATCTCGAGTACAACAAGGCCGACTACACCACCGAGACCATCGGCGACGCCGAGAAGGCCCTGGACCAGCAGCTGGCCGCCGAGGGCGTCGTCCTCGCGCAGAACGACGGCGGCGCGCTGCCGCTGGCCGAGGGCACCACGCTCAGCTTCTTCAGCATCAACTCGCGCAGCCTCGGCTCCGCGCAGAGCATGGTGTCCGCCTACACCGGCAGCGGCAACAGCTCCGAGAACCTGAACAGTGCGCTCGAGGCGCACGGTCTCTCCGCCAACACCACGCTCCAAGAGTTCTACTCCACCGGCGCCGGCAAGGACTACGTGCAGGGCACCGGCTCCCAGAGCTACGGCGACGCCGAGGACTTCCGCATCAACGAGTGCCCGCTGTCCGTCATGCAGGAGGCCGGCGTGCTGGACTCCACCGCCGGCACCACGCCTGTCTTTGTGATGAAGCGCGTCGCCGGCGAGGGCCGTGACGCCCCGCGCTCCATGTACAACCACGCGGACAACGCTGAGGACCAGGCCAAGAACTACCTTGAGCCCGACTCCACCGAGCTCGAGATCCTGCGGTACATCAACGACAACTTCGACAACGGCATCGTGATCGTGAACTCCGCCGTCGTGGTCGAGCTCGGCTGGCTGGAGCAGTTCCCCAACATCAAGGCCGTGCTGCTCGTGCCCTCCACCGGCACCGACGGCATGGACTCGCTCGCGGGCATTCTCGCCGGCGACGTGAACCCGTCCGGCCGCACCGTCGACACCTTTGCCTCCGACGCGTTGAGCTCGCCGGCTGCGCAGAACTTTGGCGACTACCAGTACCTCGACGAGGACGGCAACCTGACCAAGTACAACTACGTCAGCTACGAAGAGGGCATCTACGTAGGCTACAAGTACTACGAGACCCGCTACGAGGACGTGGTTCTGAACCAGGGCAACGCCGGCGACTACGACTACGACACCGAGGTCGTCTACCCATTCGGCTACGGCCTGAGTTACACGACGTTCGAGTGGTCGGGCTTCTCCACCAGCTGGGACGGCAAGACCTGCACGGCGACCGTGACCGTGACCAACACGGGCAGTGTTGCCGGCAAGGAGGTCGTGGAGCTCTACGCGCAGAGCCCCTACACCGACTACGACAAGACCAATGGCGTCGAGAAAGCATCCGTGCAGCTTGTGGGCTACGAGAAGACCAAGCAGCTCGAGCCCGGCGAGTCCCAGACCGTGGCCATGACCTTCGACGAGTCCGAGCTCAAGGCGTACGACTCCAACGGCGCCGGCACTTACATCCTCGATGCCGGCACCTACTACGTGACCGCCGCCACCGACGCCCACGCCGCCGTGAACAACGTGCTGGCCGCCAAGGGCGCCACGGTTGACGGCAACGCCGCGCTTGCCGCGACCTATGTGCCCGCCAACACCGAGGTCGACACCACCACGTACGCCACCGACTCCGAGACCGGCGAGGCCATCACCAACGAGCTTTCCGACGCCGCGCCCGAGGACACCATGCTCACCCGCGCCGACTGGACGGGCACGTTCCCCACGCACGACGGCGAGCCCACCGCGCAGGTCTCCACCTGGGGCAACGAGATCAACGGCTCCGACGGCGTGAGCTACACCTGGGGCAAGGTGGCCTCGTCGGAGCTCCTCGCCAAGCTCGACTCCACCGACTCCGGCAACCCGACGGACGACTCCACGCTCACCGAGGAGCCCGTCTACGGCGCCGACAACGGCCTCACCCTCGCCGACATGCGCGGCCTGGACTACGACGACGAGAAGTGGAGCGACCTTCTCGACGAGCTGACGCCCGAGGACTACGACGTCTCCATCGCCCGCGGCGGCTACGGCACCGCGCAGCTCGACAGCGTCGGCAAGCCGTTCAACGTGGACGCCGACACCGCCTCCGGCCTGATCTACGGCGGCACCGGCTACACCTTCTGCGGACCGCTGATGCTCGCGCAGACCTTCAACAAGGACCTCGCGCTCGAGTACGGCCAGATGATCGGCAACGAGTCCCTGCTCGGCGGCGCCACCAACTGGTACGCGCCCTCGATGAACATCCACCGCACGCCCTTCTCCGGCCGCAACGGCGAGTACTACTCGGAGGACGGGTTCCTCTCCGGCCAGGTTGCCTCCTTGCAGATCTACGGCGCGGCGCAGAAGGGCCTGTACGCCACCATCAAGCACTTCGCGTTCAACGACCAGGAGAACCACCGCGGCGACCGCGAGGGCCAGTACTCCATAGCCACGTGGGTGGGCGAGCAGGCCGCGCGCGAGATCTACCTCAAGCCGTTCGAGATGTGCATGAAGGCGGGCGAGGTCGAGCTCAACTACGTCAAGCAGAACTCCGACGGCACCTACGAGAACGCGACGACTGCCATCAACGCCTGCCAGGCCATCATGACCGGCTTCAACCGCATCGGCGCCACGTGGACGGGCGGCAGCTACAACCTGCTGACGGGCATCGTGCGCAACGAGTGGGGTTTCGACGGCTGGATCATCACCGACAACGCGAACACGGGCGTGTTCATGGACGCCGCGCAGATGATCCGCGCCGGCGGCGACACCAAGCTCACCTATGCGGACCAGGCGTCCACGATGGGCATGTGGAGCTTCGATAAGACCAACACGGGCGACTACCACTACGCTCGCGAGGCGCTGCACCATCTGCTGTACCTCACTGCCAATAGCCACGCCATGAACGGCGCGATGCACGGCAGCGTGCTGAAGTTCGGGCTGACGATGGTGAACAAGGTCCAGATCGCCATCAACGTCGTCGGCGTCGTGGGCATCGGCCTGGTCTGCTTCACCGCCTGGCGCAACCACGTCAAGCGCAAGGCCGAGCGCGCCGAAGCGTAAATGATACGAAGGAGCGGCCCCTTCGTATCATTGCGGCCGGCTCCCATCGCGGAGCCGGCCGATTTTCCACTTTAAAATTCGGTTCGTCGAGTAGCCGCTTCGCGAATCCTGGG
>CAVDQW010000097.1:0-3472 GCA_963610995.1 bacterium
CGTGGTATTGCTCGTTTTTTGGGGAGAAGCGACGCGGCGTCGGCCTGCCGCGGCCCATCGGGCGCGGGACGGCGAACGGCGAGCCGCGAAGCGCAGGCGGCATGTGCTCTGCGTGTCCGCGCCCGCCGCCCGCGCGACACCCGGCGCAGACCCCGCCCCTAAGGCAGGCCGCCATACAAAAAGTGAGGCCCGTGAGCTGCTGTTTTATCGGTGAACGGTAGTGCTTTTGCCGTAGAATGGACGAGTTGTAAGCACACCCTCGTCCAGGAGGTCACTCTATGGTCTCTCGCGTCTACGTCGAGAAGAAGCCCGGATTCGACGGCGAAGCCAAGTCCCTCGAGCGCGAGCTGCGCCAGCTGCTCGGCATCGACGGCATCGCCAACCTGCGCATCATTAACCGCTACGACGTCGAGGGTATCGACGAGGAGCTCTTCGCCTCCTGCGTCCCCACCGTCTTCTCGGAGCCGCAGACCGACACCGCGACCGAGCAGATGCCCGCCGCGGCCGACGGCGCGACCGTCTTCGCGGTCGAGTTCCTCCCCGGCCAGTTCGACCAGCGCGCCGACTCCGCCGCCGAGTGCATCCAGCTCATCTCCCAGGGCGAGCGCCCCACGGTCCGCTCCGCCAAGGTCTACGTGCTCGAGGGCGAGCTCTCGGCCGAGGACGTCGCCGCCGTCAAGCACTACGTGATCAACCCGGTCGAGGCCCGCGAGGCCAGCCTCGAGACCCGCGAGACCCTCACCGCCAAGGTCCCCGAGCCCGAGCCGGTCGAGGTCCTCGACGGCTTCCTCGAGCTCAACGAGGACCAGCTCAAGGCCTTCATCGATGAGCGCGGCCTGGCCATGGACCTCGCCGACATCAAGTTCTGCCAGGAGTACTTCGCCGGCGAGAGCCGCGTTCCCACGATCACCGAGATCAAGATGATCGACACCTACTGGTCCGACCACTGCCGCCACACCACCTTCGGCACGCGCCTGCACCACATCCTCACCGGCGACCCGCGCGTCAAGGACGCCTTCACCCGCTATCAGTCCATGCGCCACGAGCTCGGCCGCGACGAGAAGCCCATCTGCCTCATGGACATGGGCACCATCGGCGCCAAGTACCTCAAGGCCAAGGGCATCCTCAAGAACCTCGACGAGTCCGAGGAGATCAACGCCTGCACCGTCAAGTGCAAGGTCGACGTGGACGGCGAGGAGCAGGACTGGCTCTACCTCTTTAAGAACGAGACCCACAACCACCCCACCGAGATCGAGCCGTTCGGCGGCGCGGCGACCTGCATCGGCGGCGCCATCCGCGACCCGCTCTCGGGCCGCAGCTACGTCTACCAGGCCATGCGCGTGACCGGCGCGGCGGACCCGACCGTCCCCGTGTCCGAGACGCTCGAGGGCAAGCTCCCCCAGCGCAAGCTCGTGACCACCGCGGCCGCCGGCTACTCCAGCTACGGCAACCAGATCGGCCTCGCGACCGGCCAGGTCAGCGAGCTCTACCACCCCGGCTACGTGGCCAAGCGCATGGAGATCGGCGCCGTCGTGGCCGCCACCCCGGCCAATCACGTCCGCCGAGAGTGCCCCGCCCCCGACGACGTCATCGTGCTTCTCGGCGGCCGCACCGGCCGCGACGGCATCGGCGGCGCCACCGGCTCCTCCAAGGCCCACAACGTCGAGTCCATCGAGAAGGACGGCGCCGAGGTCCAGAAAGGCAACGCGCCCATCGAGCGTAAGCTCCAGCGCCTCTTCCGCCGCGAGGACGCCTGCCGCCTGATCAAGCGCTGCAACGACTTCGGCGCGGGCGGCGTCTCCGTGGCCATCGGCGAGCTGGCCGACGGCCTGCACATCGACCTCAACGCCGTGCCCAAGAAGTACGAGGGCCTCGACGGCACCGAGCTGGCCATCTCCGAGTCCCAGGAGCGCATGGCTGTGGCCCTGGCGCCTGAGGACGTCGAGGAGTTCCTCGCCTATGCCCGCGAGGAGAACCTCGAGGCCACGCCCGTGGCCACCGTCACCGCCGAGCCCCGCCTCACCATGGACTGGAACGGCAAGACCATCGTCGACGTGAGCCGCGAGTTCCTCAACTCCAACGGCGCGCCCAAGGACCAGGAGGTCCACGTGGCCATGCCCAAGGAGTACGAGCACGATTGGGCGGGCGACACCCTCGCCGAGAAGTTCCACAGCCTGGTCACCGACCTCAACGTGGCGTCCAACAAGGGCCTCTCCGAGCGCTTCGACTCCACCATCGGCGCCGCCACCGTCCTCATGCCCTTCGGCGGAAAGACGCAGCTCACGCCCGCTATGGCCATGGCCGCCAAGCTCCCCGTCGACGGCGAGACGACCACCTGCTCCGGCATGGCCTGGGGTTTCAACCCCTACCTCATGGAGGCCGACCAGTTCACCGGCGCGTATCTCTCCGTAGTCGAGTCGGTGAGCCGCCTCGTGGCCGCCGGCTTCGAGCACAAGGGCTTCTACCTCACGTTCCAGGAGTACTTCGAGAAGCTCCGCGACGAGCCCGAGCGCTGGGGCAAGCCGATGGCCGCCGTCCTCGGCGCTCTCATGGCGCAGGTCGACCTGGGCATCGGCTCCATCGGCGGCAAGGACTCCATGTCCGGCAGCTTCGAGGACCTCGACGTGCCGCCCACGCTGGTCTCCTTCGCCACCGGCCTCGGCAAGGTCGATCGCGTGACCTCCCCCGAGTTCAAGGGCGCGGGCCACAAGGTCATCATGCTCAACCCCAACTACGACGGCGACGGCATGACGCCGCTCGCCACCTCCGAGCTCGCCCTTTACGACATCGTCGAGGAGCTTATCGGCAACGGCAGCGCGCTGGCCGTCTCCACGCTAGGCTACGGCTGCGCGGCCGAGGCGCTCTTCAAGATGTGCGTCGGCAACCAGATCGGCCTCGCCTGCGACCCGGCCTTCGAGGCCGAGGCGCTCTTCTGCCCGGCGTACGGCAGCTTCGTCGTGGAGCTCGCCGACGACGCGCAGATCCCGGCGCTGCACGACGGCGTGACCGGCTACGTGCTGGGCACCACCACCGAGGCCTACGAGCTCGTGGCTGGCGGCGAGACCCTCGACCTGGCCGAGCTGCAGGAGGCCTGGGAGAGCGCCATCGAGTCCGTCTTCCCGTACCGCGGCGAGGGCGAGAAGGTCGACGCCGTGAGCTTCCGCGCCGCTGAGCAGGGCGTTTCTCGCCCGGCGCCGGCCATGAAGGTCGCCCGCCCGCGCGTCGTGATCCCCGTCTTCCCCGGCACCAACTGCGAGTACGACACCGCCCGCGCGTTCCGCCGCGCCGGCGCCGACCCAAGCGTGCTCGTCATCAACAACCTCACGCCCGCGGCCGTGGCCGAGAGCACCCACGAGCTCGCGCGCCGCATCCGCGAGAGCCAGATCGTCATGATCCCCGGCGGCTTCAGCGGCGGCGACGAGCCCGACGGCTCCGCCAAGTTCATCACCGCGTTCTTCCGCGCGCCCGAGGT
>CAVDQW010000098.1:0-5643 GCA_963610995.1 bacterium
ACCGTGACCAGCACGCCGTCGGCGTCCGTGTGGTCCACGGCGTTGCCGACCGCCTCGCCGGAGGCCAAGCCGATGTCGAAGGCGCCGTCCTCGGAGAGCGGCAGCGCCGAGATCAGCTGCTCCAGGCGCCGGCGCGCCCGCCCGAGCTCGTCGGCGTCGACGCGAAAGGTCGTCCTGCGCCTCGGCAGGGCGTTCGCGGGAAGGTCGGGCACCTCGTTGGCCGCACCGTCGCGCGCGATGGGCACAAAGTCCGTCATGCGCATGAGGCACATCGCCTGGTAGACCCGCGACGAGACGTTGGTGAGCGACAAAAGCCCGCCCACCTCGCGCATCCGCCGAAGCTCCGAGAGGATGAGGCCCATGCCCGCGGAATCGGCGTAATCGGCATTTGCCATGTTGAGGACCACGCGCCGGCAGCCGGAATCGATGAGCCCGTCGAGCGTGCGGCGGACCCCGGGCACCGACCTCACGTCGAGGTCGCCGTCAACGCATACCTGGGCTATGTTCGCGTGGTTAAGCATGGGTTTAGCATGCCCGTCTCGGCGACGGTCTAATCACCGTTTCTACACATTGGGGGCAAATGGGCACGCCGGCCATCGCCGGGACGCGCAACGCGGCGGCGGCCCAAAGCCCACCGTTGCGTCAGCGCGCCACGCGCCGACGACCGAAGCCGCCGGCGCGTCCGTGAGCGCCGCGAAACCCGAGCGTCTACCCGAGCTCGTCGAAACGCAGGGAGACCATGGCGACGTCGTCGTTCAGCTCGTGGCCGGTGAAGTCCTCGACGTGCTCGAGCAGGCGGTCGAGGAAGCCGTCGTAGGTCTTGCCCTCCCCCGACTCGGCCATGACCATGTCGCGCAGGCCCTGCTCGCCGAAGAAGGCGCCCGAGGGGTCGCGCGCCTCGGTCGTGCCGTCGGTGTAGAGCAGCAGCACGTCGCCCTTCTCCAGCTGCGCGACGCCGTCCTGGTAGGCGATGTCGTGGAAGGCCCCCACAACACCGGACTGCACGTCCAGAAGGCGCATCTCGGACGCGTCGGCGCGCACGAGCAGCGCGGGCGGGTGCCCCGCCGAGCAATACGTGATGGTCGCCCCCTCAAGGTCCACGATGCCCACGAACAGGGTCGCGAACGTCTCGACGCGAGAAAAGCCGAGGAGGAACTCGTTCAGCGTCCGCACCATGCGGGCGGGCGCCAGGCCCTCCCATGCGTAGGCGCCGAGCGCCGTCTTGACCGCCGCCGAGACCGACGCGGCCTCGACGCCCTTGCCCGAGACGTCGCCCATGATGACGCAGGCGCGACGGTCGGGCAGGCGGATCAGGTCGTAGAAGTCGCCGCCGACGAAGGCCGACGCCGTGGCGGAGGAGTAGATGCCCTGGGCCGTGATGCCGTCGACGTGCTGCAGCTCGTTTCTCATGCCGGTCTGCAGCGCCTGCGAGATATGGCGGTTCTCCTGATGCGCCTGCTCGCCGTGGGCCACGTCGCGCACGCAGGTCACGAGGCGGCGCAGGAACGCCCGCTCGACGTCGTCGAAGGGCTCCGCCCCGTCCGGCCTCAGCAAGAAGCAGCAGCGCCTCTTGCCGGCTATGACGCCGCCGTCCAGCAAGACGCCCTCGCACGGCTCGCCCAGGTCGCGCAGTATCTGCCTTAAGCCGCCTCCGGGCGCCAGCGGGGCCACGGCAACGCCCTCGTCCTCGTATCCGTCACAGGCCTCGTCGAGGTCGCAGGAGAACTCGTAGTCGCCCGTGAGGGGAAGCGCCGCGCGGACCGTCCCGTCCTCGCGCACGTCGAGCTCCACGAAGCTCGACTCGAGTTCCTCGGCGGCGTCGGCGATGACTCCCGCGATGACGTCGTGGGTCGTGTCGCCCTCATCCATGCCGAGCACCCGCTCGCGCAGGTCGGCGAGCATCTCATCGAGCCGGGCAGACCGCTGGGCCCTAAACGTTGCGAAGGCGCCAGCGAGCTGCACGGCGAGGTAGCGCGCGACGGAGTCAAGAAGGCGCGCGTCCTCTTTGGCGGTCGGGTGCTGCCGCTTCCAGCCGACCTCGATGATGGAGATGACCTGCCCGTCGAACCACACGGGCACCGCCACGAAGCTCGTGAAGGGCGGCAGAAGGCGCGTTTGCACCTTGATGACCTCGCGCGTGTCCTCGTTTATCACGTCGCGAGAAGTGAGGCGACCCTGCCTCAGTGCCTCGCCGGTGGGGGCGACCACCCGCAGGCGCACGGCTTTGCCTGCGCGCGTGGCCAGGCTCTCGACGGTCTGCCCGAAGTGCATGAAGCGCGGGGCACGGGAATTGTCGATATCGCCGGCGGCGCCCCGAAGGTGGAAGCCGTCATCGCCCGCGAGGTAGACCAGCGTGCCGTCGGCATCCATAGTCTGATAAAGGCTCTTGAGCGTGCGCCCGAACAGCTCGCCCACGTCGCGCGCGTCGAGCGTGTCCAGCACGATTTTGAACGCGCCCGAGAGCCTGCGGTTCGCCCGCTTGAGGTCCTCCACGACGCGCTCCTGGTCGCGTAGGGACGCTATGTCGGAGTCCGTGGGGCTCGCGACGAGCAGATAGGTCTCCCCCGGCGCCTGCACCGCCTCGCAGCGCACCGTGAGCGCCCTGAGGGACCCGTCGGCGTTGCGGCCCGTCACGGGCGTAGAGGAGCCGTCGAACGGGAACGGAAGCGACGGCATGGGCCCTTCGGGCTCCGCCGAGAGCAGCTCGCCGCGCTCCTCGTCGTCATCGCGGAACAGGTCGCGCACGTTCTCGCCCACAAGGGAGGCGCCCTCGCCCGCGAACACCTCGCCCGCCTCCTCGTTGGCAAGAAGCACCCGCCCATCGCCGTCGAAGATGAGCACCGCATCGCTCGTCAGCTGCAAAAGACGGGAGAGGGTGCCCACAAGGCTCCCCTCCCCGATTCCTTCCATGTGCCGGCGCGCGAGCGCGCCCTTGGTCTTTGCCATGCCCGTGTCCGCCCCTCGTCCGGGGCCGCGCGAGCCGTCGCGACCGATTAGTCGGCCACGTAGAGGTCCGCGGCCTCGAGGAAGTTGAGGCCGCTCTCGCGCAGCTTGATCTCCAGCGGCTCGCCCGTGGCCTTGATCACGTCCACCGTGCGGTCGCCCATGGAGCAAGTGTAGGCGTATTCGACGTTCAGGGCGCTCGAGGCGAGCCGGTCGAGCAGGCGCCCCAGCGCGCCGGGGACGTTGTCCACCTCTGCGGCCACCACGCGGGCGCACATGGCGTTGTAGCCCAGGTCGCGCAGCATCGCCGCCGTCGCGCGCGGCTTGTCGCAGATGACGCGGATAATGCCGAAGTCCACGGTCTCGGCGACCATAAGGGCATGGATCTGCACGTCGTTCTCGCCGAGGACGTGGCACATCTGGGCGAGCTTTCCGGGGCCGTCCGGCAAACAGACGGTGAGCTGATCGATCATTGCGAGCTCCCTTCACGAGGATTTACCAAAATCCTAGGAAGGGCGATGGTCGCGGCGAAAAAACGAAACGCGCGTCTTTTGCAATTTCTTTTGCCTGAGCGCAATCCGCAAACAGATGGAAAACCTGTAAAGGGGACAGCCCCTTTTGCAGGCTTCAACCTGTAAAGGACTGTCCCCCTTGTTGGTACTTATACAAGAAGAGAGGACCTCTTTCGAGGCCCTCTCTGTGCTGGCGTGGTGTCGGAGGCGGGACTTGAACCCGCACGACCTTTAAGTAGTCACTAGCACCTCAAGCTAGCGCGTCTGCCAATTCCGCCACTCCGACTTAGGTCGCGCTGTTTCGCGCGAGAAGTAATATAGCACGCTTAGAAAGAGGGACGCAACCCTCAATTTCAAAAAAATTTGGTTGCGTCCCAAAATTGTTCTTGGACCGAGTCCGAAGGCCTGCGCCTAGAGGTCGATCGAGTCGCCCTTGATCGGGTTCGGCGCGGCGTAGTGGCACGCGCAGAAGTGGCCATCAGCCACCTGCTTGAACTCCGGGCACTCGGCGGCGCACTTCTCGGTGGCCATCGGGCAGCGGGTGTGGAAGCAGCAGCCGGACGGGGCATCGATCGGCGAGGGCGGGTCGCCCGCGAGGATGATGCGCTTACGGGTGGTCTGGATGTCCGGGTCGGGCACAGGCACGGCCGAGAGCAGCGACTGGGTGTAGGGGTGGTGCGGCTCGTCGTAGAGCTTCTGCCAGTCGGCGTACTCCATCATGTGACCCAGGTACATAACGCCGATGTTGTCGGAGATGTGCTGGACGACCGAGAGGTCGTGGGCGATGAAGAGGTACGCGGTGCCAGTCTCCTTCTGAAGGTCGTTCAGGAGGTTGAGGACCTGGGCCTGGATCGACACGTCGAGGGCGGAGACGGGCTCGTCGCAGATGATCAGCTTCGGCTTCAGGGCGAAGGCGCGGGCGATGCCGACGCGCTGGCGCTGGCCGCCGGAGAACTCGTGCGGGTAGCGGTTGATGTGCTCCGGGTTGAGGCCGACCATGTCGAGGAGCTCGCGGACGCGGGCCTCGCGCTGGGCGGCGTCGGGCATCACGTTGTGGATGATCAACGGCTCGGAGACGATCTCGCCGATGGTCATGCGGGGGTTCAGCGACGCGTAGGGGTCCTGGAAGATGAACTGCATGTTGCGGCGCATCTCCTTGAGCTCCTTCTTGTTCATCTTCGCGACGTCCTGGCCGTCGAAGAGAACGGTGCCGCTCGTCGGGTTGGTGAGGCGCATGATGCAGCGGCCCGTGGTGGACTTGCCGCAGCCGGACTCGCCGACGAGGCCGAAGGTCTCGCCCGGGTAGATGTCGAAGGACACGTCGTTGACGGCGTGGACGCTCTTCTTGGAGAAGCGCTTGCCGAAGACGCCGGACTCGACGGGGAACTCCTTGCAGAGGTGCTGCACAGAGAGCAGCGGGGTGCGGGTCTCGCTCATTTAGGCCTCCCCTCCCTTCTGGTTGCGGGAGTTCGCGGGGGTGTGCTCGCGGACGAACTCATTGTCGCCGGCGTAGTGGCAGCGGGCGAAGTGGCCCTCGGACACCTCGACGCGCTCGGGCTTCTCGCTGCGGCACTTGGCCGTGGCGTACGGGCAGCGCGGGGCGAAGGAGCAGCCCTCGGGAATGTGCAGCAGCGAGGGCGGGTTGCCGTCGATGGGGGTCAGCGGCTGCTTCTCGCCGGTCTCGGTCTTGGGGATCGAGTTCATGAGGCCCCAGGTGTAGGGGTGGTGCGGCTCGTAGAAGATCTCGTCGGCGGAGCCCATCTCGACGGGGGCGCCGGCGTACATGACCATGATCTTGTCGGCCACGTCGGCCACGACGCCGAGGTCGTGGGTGATCATGATGATGGCGTTGCCGTTCTTCTCCTGCATCTCCTTCATGAGCTCGATGATCTGGGCCTGGATGGTGACGTCCAGGGCCGTGGTCGGCTCGTCGGCGATGAGGATGTCGGGGTCACAGGCCAGAGCCATGGCGATCATGACGCGCTGGCGCATGCCGCCGGAGAACTGGTGCGGGTAGTCCTTGACGCGCTGCTCGGGGTTGGGGATGCCAACGAGGTCGAGGAGCTCGATTGCGCGCTGCGTGGCCTGCTCCTTGGTGTAGCCGCGGTGAAGGCGCAGGCCCTCGCCGAGCTGGCGGCCGATGGTGTAGACCGGGTTGAGCGAGGTCATCGGGTCCTGGAAGATCATC
>CAVDQW010000099.1:0-5819 GCA_963610995.1 bacterium
GGTCGGGCACGAGCACCGTGTCGCCGGGGTCCACGAGCGCCTCGAGGGCCCAGAGCATGCCCTCCTGCGTGCCGCGGCAGCTCATGACCTGGTCGCGCGCGATGCCCGCCACGCCGTAGCGGTCCTCGTAATACGCGCCCACGGCGTCGAGCAGCTCGTCCTTGTCGTGCAGCGAGTACTTCCAGTTGTCGGTGTTCGCGGCCGAGTCGGCGAGCGCCTGCATGAGGTGCGGCATCGGCTTGAAGTCGGGCGTGCCGACCGAGAGGTCGTAGACGGTGCGGCCCGCGGCCTCGAGGGCGCGGCGCTTCTCGTTCAACGCGGCGAACACCTCGGCACCGAAGAGGTCGAGACGCTTCGAAAGTTCCATGCCGCTCCAATCGTTGAGGCTCTGTGCGTACATCCTTCTAACTTTACACCCGCGCCGCGCGACGAATAAGACAAGGGGACAGTCCCTTCGTCCTATACCGCCCGGCCGAGCTACCCCCCGGCAACCCTCCCGGCAGCCGTTCGCCGGCGGCCGGAACCGCTCGCCGCCGAGCCGTCAACGCCCGGTTCACCCACTCTCCACCGCTTGTTCGCACGCCCCAAAAAAGTTAGGTCAACTTTTATGGCGGGGCCGTTTTGTCTGCCTGCGCGAACTCTTCCCGACTCGTGCGGCTTAGCAATGTCAAGACCCCAATTGAACAATATCTTGGGCCAACATGGGCGCCCGAACACAATAGGTTGTGTCATAGTAAAGCGCATACAAAACGAGCGAGAAACTCGGCGCGCCGGTAGACGCGCCAATTTTTTGGGAAAAAGGGGCGTCATGAAGATCATCAAGCGCAACGGTTCAGAGGTCACGTTCGACGTTCGGAAGATCGAGAACGCCATCGCCGCCGCGAACCTCGAGGTCCCCGAGGACGAGCGCCTGAGCGAGCGCAGCATCAAGTTCGCCGCCCTCAACGTGGCCGACGAGTGCATGAACTCCGGCCACACCGTCACGGTCGAGGAGGTCCAGGACCTCGTCGAGGATCAGCTCATGGCCCTCGACCACTTCGAGGTGGCCCGCCACTACATCATCTATCGCTATGTGCAGGCCCAGAAGCGCCAAAAGAACACCACCGACGACAAGATCTTGTCGCTCATCGAGTGCAACAACGAGGAAGTCAAGCAGGAGAACTCCAACAAGAACCCCACCGTGGTCAGCGTGCAGCGCGACTACATGGCCGGCGAGGTCTCCAAGGACCTGGCCATGCGCGAGCTTCTTCCCGCCGACGTGGTGCAGGCGCACGAGGAGGGCATCATCCACTTCCACGATGCCGACTACTTCGCGCAGCACATGCACAACTGCGACCTCATCAACCTCGACGACATGCTGCAGAACGGCACCGTGATCTCCGGCACGCTCATCGAGCGCCCGCACTCCTTCTCCACCGCCTGCAACATCGCCACGCAGATCATCGCCCAGGTGGCCAGCTGCCAGTACGGCGGCCAGTCCATCTCGCTCACGCACCTCGCGCCCTTCGTCGACGTTTCCCGCAAGAAGATCCGCCGCCAGGTCTTTGCCGAGATGGAGGCCATCGACGCCCACCCCGGCGAGGAGAAGATCGACCAAATCGTCGAGAAGCGCCTGCGCGAGGAGGTCTCCCGCGGCGTCCAGACCATCCAGTACCAGGTCGTCACCCTCATGACCACCAACGGCCAGGCGCCCTTCATCACCGTCTTCATGTATCTCAACGAGGCGCGCAACGCCCAGGAGAAGGCCGACCTCGCCCTCTGCATCGAGGAGATGCTGCGCCAACGCCACCAGGGCGTGAAGAACGAGGCCGGCGTGTGGATCACGCCCGCGTTCCCCAAGCTCATCTACGTCCTCGAGGAGGACAACGTCGACGAGTCCGGCGAGTACTACTACCTCACCAAGCTCGCTGCCAAGTGCACCGCCAAGCGCATGGTGCCCGACTACATCTCCGAGAAGAAGATGCGCGAGTACAAGCTCTCGAAGGGCGAGACGGCCGGCAACGGCGACGTCTTCACCTGCATGGGCTGCCGCAGCTTCCTCACCCCGGACCGCTCGGGCAACGGCTACGAGAACGTGGCGCGCGCCAAGAACTACGAGCCGGGCAAGCCCAAGTACTACGGCCGCTTCAACCAGGGCGTCGTCACCATCAACCTGCCCGACGTGGCCCTCTCGGCCGCCCGTGACATGGACAAGTTCTGGGAGATCTTCGAGGAGCGCCTCGAGCTCTGCCACAAGGCCCTGCGCGCCCGCCACGAGCGCCTCTGCGGCACGCTCTCCGACGCGGCGCCCATCCTTTGGCAGTACGGCGCGCTGGCCCGCCTGCCCAAGGGCACCCCGATCGACCCGCTGCTCTACGGCGGCTACTCCACGATTTCCCTGGGCTACGCGGGCCTCTACGAGTGCGTCAAGGCCATGACCGGCCACAGCCACACCGACCGCGAGGCCACGCCGTTCGCTCTCGCCGTCATGCAGAAGATGAACGACAAGTGCGACGAGTGGAAGGCCGCCGAGAACATCGACTACTCCCTTTACGGCACGCCGCTCGAGTCCACCACGTACAAGTTCGCCAAGTGCCTGCAGAAGCGCTTCGGCGTGGTGCCCGGCATCACCGACAAGGGCTACATCACCAACAGCTACCACGTGCACGTGACCGAGAAGATCGACGCCTTCACCAAGCTCAAGTTCGAGAGCGAGTTCCAGCGCCTCTCCCCCGGCGGCGCCATCTCCTACATCGAGGTGCCCAACATGCAGGACAACCTCGAGGCCGTGCTCTCGGTGCTGCGCTACATCTACGACAACATCATGTACGCGGAGCTCAACACCAAGAGCGATTATTGCCAGGTGTGCGGCTACGACGGCGAGATCCAGATCATCGAGGACGACGGCAAGCTGGTGTGGGAGTGCCCGAGCTGCGGCAACCGCGACCAGTCCAAGCTCAACGTCGCCCGCCGCACCTGCGGATACATCGGCACGCAGTTCTGGAACCAGGGCCGCACCGAGGAGATCCGCGACCGCGTGCTTCACCTCTAGCACTTGGGGCCGACCCGCGCAGGGTTGGCCCTTTTTTGTTCGCGGCTAAGGAGCAACCACCATGAAGGTGAAGTACACGGGTGAGACGTCCTTCCTGGAACTCACGCACAGCAAGACCTATGACGTTTTGTCCATCGAAAAGGATTGGTACCGAATCGTCGACGACAGCGAGGAAGATTACCTCTATCCTCCCGAGGACTTCGAGATTGTCGAGCCAAACGATGGGTCGACGCCCGTAAGCGATTAACGTCGCCTTCATTCATAAACTTGAGGGGCACACCGTGCAGACCGTAAAGCTCATGCTCGATTTTCTTCAAGGCCCCATCTGGATCAGCGATGTTGAGACCGGAAAGCCAATGACGGGCATAGAGATTATGAACAACGATGAGCAGCTTCGCCTAATCAACTACGAAATCCAGGACCTTTTCGATTCTTACTACGAGTTCGACTCGCATGACCAGGCGTGCTGGTTCGACGAGGAGCGCGAGCGGGCGGACAAGCCGCGGATGCTGGAGCTGCTGGCCAAGCTCAACGCCCGCCTCGCCGAGATCAACGACGGGTCGTTCGTGGTCGATGACCGCGAGACGCCGCGCGTGGAGGCGCTGTAGGACGCAAGGCGACGAAGAATCGCCATGTAAGCCCGCTTTTTGACGGTTGTTGACCATAGTAGAGAGCCGCGGGCCATTGACCTGCGGCTCTTCGCTTGCGCATCGAGGACCTACCCGGCGAACCGAAAATTGCTGGCCCACCTAGCAAAATTTGACGCTGACGGCCGAGCCGGGAACGCAAAGTCCGGCCCGAATTCTGGGGCGTTTTGCCCGCGCGACCGTGTGTTTCTCATCGAGCAGGCAAAACGTGGCAAAATACAGGGGTTACGCAACTTTCGCGCACTGGGAGGAAGAATGCCCGAGGCAATCCGCAAGGTCAACGTCATTGGCCACCTCAACCCCGACACCGACAGCATCTGCTCGGCGATCGCCTACGCCTACCTCAAGAACAAGGTAGAGAACACCACCATCTACGAGGCGCGCCGCGCCGGCTCCGTCAACCGCGAGACGGCCTTCGCCCTCAAGCACTTCGGCTTCTCCGAGCCCTCGCTGATCACCACCGTGACCCCGCAGATCAAGGACACCGAGGTCCAGAAGCAGGACGGCATCGACGCCGAGACCAGCCTCTTCGAGGCCTGGAACGTCATGCGCGAGACCAAGACCGACACGCTGCCCATCACCGACGGCGACGACAACCTGCTCGGCCTCATCGCCACCAAGGACATCGCCAACGCCAACCTCGACATCTTCGACATCGAGGTCCTCGGCAGCTCCAAGACCAAGCTCGCCAACATCGTGAGCACCCTCAACGGCGAGATGGTCCTCGGCGACCCCGAGGCCCGCATCGAGTCCGGCAGCCTGCGCGTGGGCACCACCCCCGAGATGATGGAGGACACCATCAAGGCCGGCGACCTGGTCCTCGTCACCAACCGCTACGAGACCCAGCAGTTCGCCGTCGGCGCCGGCGCCAGCTGCATCGTCGTCTGCTGCGGCGCCTCCGTGTCCAACCAGGTCAAGGAGTCGGCCGAGGAGCGCGGCTGCGCCATCATCGCCACCCCGTACGACACCTACGCCGCCGCCCGCCTGATCTGCATGTCCACCCCGGTGCGCGCCAAGATGATCTCCGAGAAGTCGACCATCAAGTTCAGCATCAACACCGCCGTCGACGACGCCAAGAAGACCATCGCCAGCTCCCGCCACCGCTTCTTCCCCGTCATCGACGAGAACAGCAAGTTCGTGGGCCTCGTGAGCACCCCGAGCCTGCTCACCGCCAAGAAGAAGCACGTCATCCTCGTTGACCACAACGAGAAGAGCCAGGCCGTCGAGGGCCTCGAGCAGGCCGAGATCATGGAGATCATCGACCACCACCGCATCGGCTCCATCGAGACCGAGGCCCCGGCCCTCTTCCGCAACATGCCCGTGGGCTGCACGAGCACCATCATTTACCAGATGTTCCAGGAGAAC
This sequence comes from bacterium, assembly GCA_963610995.1. Taxonomy (GTDB): domain Bacteria; phylum Actinomycetota; class Coriobacteriia; order Coriobacteriales; family Atopobiaceae; genus Paratractidigestivibacter. The sequence goes on from CAVDQW010000099.1 coordinate 5,044, forward strand.
GGCGTCGAGATTCCCAAGGACATCGCCGGCCTCATGCTCTCGGCCATCATGTCCGACACGCTGGCGTTCCGCTCCCCCACCTGCACCTCGATGGACGTCAACGCCGGCGAGGCCCTCGCCAAGATCTGCGGCGAGGACATCCCGACCTACTCCGACGCCATGTTCGAGGCCGGCGCCGACCTCACCGGTCGCACCGCCGACGAGGTCTTCCACCAGGACTTCAAGGTCTTCTCGCGCGGCAACGTCAAGTTCGGCGTAGGCCAGGGCAGCTTCATGACCGAGAACTCCCGCAAGGCCGCCGAGGCGCTCGTGGGCCCGTACCTCGCCGAGGCCGCGGCCGACGAGGAGCTCCCGATGGTCTTCTACATGTTCACCGACGTGAAGACCTCCACCACCGAGCTGCTCTACTTCGGCGAGGGCGCCGAGGACGTCATCAAGCGCGCCTGGGGCGCAGAGGTCAAGGACGGCATGGCCGTGCTGCCGGGCGTCGTCTCCCGCAAGAAGCAGATGGTGCCGCCGCTGATGGCCACGTTCCAGAAGATCCAGGAGGAGCAGGACTAGCTCCTGCCATTCGAAGGTTTGGGGGAACGGGCCTTCTCCGTGCTCAAACAGTCCTGTTCGCACGGACGAGACATTAAGTCTCGTCCGGCTCATGCGGGAACTGCGCGCGGAGAAGAACCATTCCCTCTTGTCGTAGCCGTATCTAAACAAGGGAAAATTGCATGCACGGACTTCATGCTCGACTACCTAAGAATTTTGTGTTGGAGGAGAGGATC
>CAVDQW010000100.1:0-34277 GCA_963610995.1 bacterium
CGCCCCTTGCGACGCGGAAACAGTCACCAATCGCAGGCGCCATGTCGTTTCAATCATGACCCGCAATAAGGGCTGCCCCCAATGCGGGCCTCCTCTCGCTATCGGCCCAGCGCCCCTTGCGACGCGGAAACAGTCACCAATCGCAGGCGCCATGTCGTTTCAATCGCGACCTGCCAGCAATGACTGTCACCCATGGCAGGCGTGCTTCTCGTGTTAGAATCAAAAATCGCATACGCGCCGTTAGCTCAGCTGGTAGAGCAGGGGACTTTTAATCCCAAGGTCCAGGGTTCGAAACCCTGACGGCGCACCACCGAATGCGCGCGGGCCGGAACAGTTCCGGCCCGTTCTTTGTTTCAACTGCAAATCGCTCGCCCGCAAGGGTTGCATCGCCCTCGCAAACAGGCCTATAGTCAATTTCGTTGATTGCAGCCCCGCGCACATATCGCGGGCCACTAGTCTTTAGGGGAGGCGAAAGAAGCCTAATGAGGAGCTACGGCGCCATATTTGCGGACCTTTACCAGGCCATCGCCATCACTTCTCCCCTGAACCGACGCCAGAACCGACGAATCTAGCCCGCGATGCCCCGCGCGCTGCGCTTTTGTCCTGGCGTTTTTATGCCCCAAGATAAAATCTTTGCGCGTCCGGCATCGGCGGGTGTCGCTTTCTGCTGTAATTAACCCTGCTAAATGCACCAATTAGCCAATCGAAAGGAAATCAAAATGGCTGAGAAGGAAAAGGTCGTCCTCGCGTACTCCGGTGGTCTGGACACCTCCGTCATCGTCAAGTGGCTCCAGATCGAGAAGAACCTCGACGTCGTCGCCATCTGCGGCAACGTGGGCCAGGATGAGAAGGACCTCTCCTGGGTCGAGCAGAAGGCCCTCGACATGGGCGCCGTCTACTCCAAGGCCGTCGACATGCGCCAGGAGTACGCCGAGAAGTATCTGACCCACGCCATCAAGGCCAACGCCAAGTACCAGAAGGTCTACCCGCTGCTCTCCGCCCTCTCCCGCCCGCTGATCTCCAAGCACATCGTGGACATCGCCCACGAGACCGGCGCCAAGTACGTCGCCCACGGCTGCACCGGCAAGGGCAACGACCAGGTCCGCTTCGAGACCGAGATCCGCGCGCTCGATCCCTCCCTCGAGATCATCGCCCCGGTCCGCGTCTGGGACCTCACCACGCGTGAGTCCGAGATGGACTGGGCCGAGGCTCACGACGTGCCCATTCCCGTCACCAAGAAGAAGCCCTACTCCATCGACGACAACCTGTGGGGCCGTGCCATCGAGTGCGGCGTCCTGGAGGACACCTGGAACGAGCCGCCCGCGGACATCTGGACGATGACCAACAACCTCGAGGACTGCCCCGCTGAGCCCGAGACCGTCGTCATCTCCTTCGAGAAGGGCATCCCCTCTGCCATCAACGGCGAGAAGATGGACATCCTCTCCCTCATCCTCAAGGCCAACGAGATCGCCGGCCGCAACGGCTTCGGCCGCATCGACATGGTTGAGAACCGCGTCGTTGGCATCAAGTCCCGCGAGTGCTACGAGTGCCCCGGCGCCCTGCTGCTCATCCAGGCCCACGAGACCATGGAGCAGATGTGCCTCGACGTCCACACCCAGAAGACCAAGCGCGAGCTCGACGAGCAGTGGGCCGACCTCGTGTACAACGGCCTGTGGTTCTCCCAGGACAAGCTGGCCATCGACGCCTACAACGACTTCACCTCGCAGTTCGTGACCGGCGACGTCCGCATCAAGCTCTGCAAGGGCGGCCTGTTCGTCGACGGCATGCGCTCCGAGTACAGCCTCTACGATTACGGCCTGGCCACCTACGACGAGGGCGACACCTTCGATCACACCGCTTCCCGCGGCTTCATCGCCCTCCACGGCCTCGAGTCCCAGACCTGGTCCAAGGTTCAGGGCCCGAAGTCCGGCCTCACCCCGGTCGACTAGGGTTTTGCGACGCATGAGCTCGCTCAAGTAAACGGCGGCGTGCTCGGGTTGACCCGGGCGCGCCGCTTTTTGATGCGGGTTGAGGGCAACTGGGTCACAAACTCTCAAAATGGGGCGTCTTAATCGCTCCTGGGGGAGTAGACCCGCTGTTTTTGTTGGTAAAACCGCACGTTAGCGTTCAAAAATACCCTCGGATACTCGACCGCTTCCGCGCAAGACGCCCCATTTTGAGAGTTTGTGTCGCGGCGGGTCGAGTTTCATCTTTGAAGCGCTCTGTCCGAGCTGTATGAAGGTGCGGTAACCTAGCTGGGACGATTTACGACGAAAGGGGAGCTCAATGGCTCTTTGGGGTGGCAGGTTCGAGAAGGGCGTCGACGCCTTTACGCAGGAGTTCGGCGCGTCTCTCAACGAGGACAAGGCCATGGCGCAGCAGGACATCGCTGGCAGCCGCGCGCACGCGAAGATGCTCGCTGAGCAGGGCATCATTTCCGAGGACGACCAGGCGGCCATCGACGCGGGCTTGGCCGAGATCTCCGGCCAGATCGAGCGCGGCGAGTTCGAGTGGGACGTCAACGACGAGGACATCCACATGGCCGTCGAGGGCGCCCTTACGCGCAACATCGGCACCCCGGGTGCGCGCCTGCACACCGGCCGTTCCCGCAACGACCAGGTGGCGACCGACATCCGCCTTTATGCCAAGGAGCTCTGCCAGCACCTCATCGAGGGCAACGACGCCCTTCGCCGCGTCTTCGTCGACGTTGCCGAGAAGAACATGGGCGTCGTGATGCCCGGCTACACCCACCTTCAGCACGCCCAGCCGGTGCTCTTCTCGCACCACATGCTGGCCTACTTCTGGATGTTCACGCGCGACCGCAAGCGTCTGGTCGCGGCCCTGGACGCGGCTGACGCCAACCCGCTGGGCGCGGCGGCGCTCGCCGGCACCACGTACCCGCTGAACCGCCAGCGCACCACCGAGCTTCTCGGCTTCGACCACGCCATCCCCAACTCGCTGGACGCCGTGTCCGACCGCGACTACCTGCTCGACCTCGAGTACGCCTGCAGCGTCAGCATGATGCACCTCTCGCGCCTGTGCGAGGAGGTCGTGCTGTGGAGCTCCACCGAATTCGGCTTCATCACCCTTTCCGACAGCTACTCCACCGGCTCCAGCATCATGCCGCAGAAGAAGAACCCCGACTTCGCCGAGCTCACCCGCGGCAAGACCGGCCGCGTCTACGGCGACCTGATGGCGCTTCTCACCACCATGAAGTCGCTGCCGCTGGCCTACAACAAGGACCTCCAGGAGTGCAAGGAGGGTCCGATGGATGCCGCCAAAACGCTCTCCGACTGCATGGAGATCGCCGCTGGCATGCTGGAGACCATGAAGGTCAACGCCGACGTCATGCTCGCCCAGGCCAAGACTGGCTTTACCGCCGCAACCGACGTGGCCGATTACCTGGCCAAGAAGGGCATGCCGTTCCGCGACGCGCACCGCGTGGTGGGCGAGCTCGTGCTCTACTGCGAGAAGAACAACAAGGGCCTCGAGGACCTCACCTTTGAGGAGTTCCGCGCGGCGTCCGACCTCTTTGAAGAAGACATTGCCGCCGACCTGGACCCCGAGGGCATCGCCCGCGCCCGCACGACCTACGGCGGCACCGGTCACGAGGCCGTCGCGGCCCAGCTCGCCGAGGCCAAGGCCGCGCTGTAAGCATGTTCAGCCTGCCACGGGTGACAGTCATTGGTGGCAGGTTTGCCAGCCACCAATGACTGTCACCCGTGGCAGGTCAAAGCTGCGGCCGATGTGCGCGTAGTGACTGTCGCATCTCACGATATAGCGAGGGCCCGCCAATAGACGGGCCCTCGCTGCTTTAATCGCGTGTCTCTTGCGACGCGGAAACGGTCACCAATTGCAGGCGGCTCGCGTGGAGCGGTTATCGGCTCGTGCGCAGGTCGGAGGCCTCGATCGTCTCCATCCAGGCGCTGTAGAGGTCGGGCGCGTGGCTGTGGATGATGCGCACGATGTCGTGTCCGTCGACGATGGCGCCGAGCGACTTGACCACACCGAGCGGCGTCTGGAAATCAGCCAGCGTCGGCGCGATCTGCGCGATGTCGGACACGATCTTGTCCACATCGCCCACATCGGTCGGGCTGCTCTTGGTGTCGCAGCGGATGTGCTCGCGGAACTTGGCCTTTACGGCATCGAACTGCTGGTCAAAGCCGTCGCTTCCGTACTCAGGTAACCATAGGTCGATGCCGTAGCGGTCGTATCCCCAAGCCGCCAACGGCATGCGCGGCACGATGTCAGCGGGGTTTAGAATGTTAAAAATATTATTGTAAGTATCGTCGTGGCACTCGGTGTCGGCGGTGAGCTCGGGCGTGGCGAAGCAGTACGCGTAGATCGACTTCTTGTTGATGTGGGCCTGGTCCCACGCGTCCATGTCCAGCCCCGAGTCTGGCCCCGCCTCGACCGCCGCGCTGTCAATCTTGTCCAGCACGTTCGCCGTCAGGTTGGCTATGGCCGCGCCGCGCGAGTGCCCGCACAAGAACAGCGAGACGTTGCCCAGCTCGTCGAGTTTGCCCAGGTTCTTGAGGTACTCGTAGATCTGGTTCTGCAGCTCCGTCGCCGCCTCCGAGAAGCCCGTGTGGTCGTCTTTGTTGAGGCCGTAATCGCCCTTGTCGATGCGCAGCCCCATGGTGAGGTTGGAGAACCACTCAGTCCCGTAACTTCCGCGGATGGCCACCATGACCAGCAGCTTATTCTCGCCTGTCTGTGAATTCGTGATGTTCTTGGAAGCGATGGTGTACGCCGTCACGTCGGTTCCCTGCTTGCTGAACACCTCGGAGAGCTGGTCGATCACCTTGCTGCGGTACTTGTACGACGCGGTGGACACGTTGTCGAAGCCGAGCTTGGCCAGCGCGTGCTTCATGTAGTCCTGCGAGTCGGAGTAGGTCTGGTAGTACACGGATTCCGAGTTGGCCATGGCCGAAAGCACGATGCCCGCGCGCGCGATCTTGTGGTTGTACTCGCTCGAGTCGGCGAAGAACCAGTCGTCGTTCCACTCGATGGCCTCGGTCGCGTCGCCGCCGTCCTCGGTCACGATGCTCGAGTACGTCACGTCGGCGGTAAAGGTGCCGGTCGCCTCGGAAGTTCCGTCGACGGCCTCGATGGGCGTGGGCTCGCCGATCTCGACGAGGCTCTCGCTCGCCAGCGTGAGGCGCCACTGAACGATGAGGGCGAACACGAAGAAGCTCACGGCGAAGGCGCTGAGAATGACGATCAGGATGTTTCTGGCCCGGTGCGGGTGCTTCTTCTTGCCGCCGGCGCGCTTGCCCGCGCGGCGTGCGCCGTTGGGCTTATCGGCGTCCTTGCGCATGGCCGTATCGTCGGCCTCGGTGGTTACTGGGTCGTTCACGCGGTTCTCCAAAATTCGTTGAATGGGTCGCGGCGTGCAGCCGCGGCGATTGTGCTCGATAATAGTTTATTAGCGGCGCGCTGCGCCCAGTTGCGATTCATGCCAGAGGAACCTGAGGTGTGCCTTGACCGACATAGATAAGAACCCTGCGGACGAGACGAGCGAGGCCCCCGCGACCGCTGCCGCGAGCCCCGCTCCCGCCGCGGCCCCCAACCCCGATGACCTGGACGACCTCGACGCCATTGCCGCCAAGGCCAACGATGTGCTCGTCCACGACGACGGCACCTTTGCCCGCGGCGTGCGCTGGTACGGCGTGTGGCTCACCTTTTCCGGCGTCCTGAACATCGTGTTCCTCGTGTTCCTCGCCGGCGCACTTGGCCTGCTCACGGCCATGCTGTACTTCGACGGCCTGGGAGACGTGTACCTGGCCAAGCTCCAGGGCGCGCTTGCGGGCATCATGCCGAGCACGTTGACCGTCGTTATCTCGTCGGCCCAGCTCGTTTCGATGCTCGTCGGCACCGTTATCAGCCTTAAGCTGGGCAAATCGCTGCGCAAGAGCGTTCATCGCAACGCCGCCGTCTGGTCGCGCCGCCTCATGTGGGTCGAGGTCTTCGACCTTGCGACGACCTACATGCTGTCCGGTTTCTCGTGGACGTTCGTGTATTCGTTCGTCAAGATCACCGCGCTGGTCATCTTCTCCATCGTGCTCGACCCGACACTCGCCGCCGAGAAGCAGGCGGCCCACCAGGCCGAGCGCGCGCAGGACATGGACGCCGCCGAGAAGGGCATGCTCGGCCGCGACCTTTCCGGCAAGGGCTTCATCCGCCTCGACTTCTACAACCTGTTCTGGATGTTCTTCATCTGCTGCATCCTGGGCCTCGTCCTCGAGATCATCTGGCACATGACCGTGGTCGAGCCGGGCGTCTACCAGGACCGCGCCGGATTGCTCGTCGGGCCCTTCTCGCCGATCTACGGCTTCGGCGCCGTGCTCGTCACGCTCGCCCTCAACCGTCTGTACAACAAGAACCTGCTGCTCACCTTCGTGGTGGCGGGTCTCGTCGGCGGCGCGTTCGAGGCGGCCACGGCGTTCTTCATGGAGGCGTCGTTCGGCATCACCGCGTGGGATTACAGCAGCTACATGCTGTTCGGCCTGGTGCGCGACCCGGTGGCTGTTCTCACCGGCGGCCGCACGGCCACGATGTTCCTCATCATCTGGGGCGTCCTGGGCCTTGTGTGGGTCAAGTTCTTCCTGCCCATCATGCTCAAGGTGATCAACATCATTCCTTGGGACTTCCGCTACGGCCTGACCGCGCTGGTCGCCGTGTTCATGATCGCCGACGGCCTGCTCACGCTGGGCAGCCTCGACTGCTGGTACGAGCGCACGTCGGGACTCAAGCCGTCGACGCCCGTCGAGAGCTTCTTCGCCGTCTACTGCGACGACGACTTCATGAAGAACCGCTTCCAGTCCATGACGATGAACGTCACCGACTCCACGCGTAAGGACACCATCACCAAGAAGGTCAAGGACAACAACGAGGCGCAGGAAGAGCACGCCGAGGCGGGGGAGAGCGTCAACCCGGCCCTCGTCACGAGCCAGACCGCCGGCTGACGCCTGCCATGGGTGACAGTCATTGATGGCAGGTTCAACCCACGACAAGCCTGCGATTGGTGACAGTCACTACGTGCACACCAACTGCGATGTCGACTCGTCTGCTTCATGAACCGTTACCTTGCCCGCAACCCGCACTCGCATGCACGTAGAAACAGTCACCAACTGCAGACGACTCAGCCCGAAGCTACGTAGAGCCTGCGATTGGTGACAGTTTCCGCGTTGCCAGGGGATTTGAACTAAAGCAGCGAGGGCCCGTCGATTGGCGGGCCCTCGCTGTGTCGTGAGATGTGAAACGCGGTGATCGTTACCAATGGCAGGCTCCCGCGGACGGCAACCGCCTGCCACCTGCGCCACGCCCGCATTTGGTGACAGTCACTACGCGCACATCCACCACGGCTTTGTTCCACCGGCTTCATGAATCGGTTCCGTTGTTGCGAATCAACTTCGCATGCGCGTAGAAACAGTCACCAACTGCAGGCGACTCAGCCCGAAGCCACGTAGAGCCTGCCATTGGTGACAGTTTCCGCGCTGCAAGAGAGACATGGTCGATGGAATGTGGCCCGTAGGCCCGTTGTCCCGTTGCAACGACGTGAGATGTGAAGCGCGGCGACTGTTGCCAATGGCAGGCTCCGTCGCTGCTAGAATGGGCACGTCGAACCCCGCAACCTCATAAGGAGCCCCCATGATCGACCGCTACACCCGTCCCGAGATGGGCCACATCTTCTCGCTGGAGAACAAGTACGCCGTCTGGCAGGAGATCGAGGTCCTGGCCTGCGAGGCCCACGCCGAGCTGGGCGAGAGCGGCATCACCAAGGAGGAGGCCGCCTGGATCCGCGAGCACGCCGCCTTCAAGAAGGAGGAGGTCGATGAGATCGAGGCCGTCACCAACCACGACGTCATCGCCTTCCTCACCAACATGGGCTCCTACATCGACGCCGACGTGCCCGAGGGCCAGCCCAAGCCGTCCCGCTGGGTCCACTACGGCATGACCTCCTCCGACCTGGGCGACACCGCGCTTTGCTACCAGCTGGTCCAGGCCACCGACATCCTCATTGAGGACTGCAAGAAGCTTGGCGAGATCTGCAAGCGCCGCGCCTTCGAGGAGAAGGACACCCTCTGCGTCGGCCGCACCCACGGCATCCACGCCGAGCCGATGACCTTCGGCATGAAGTTCGGTAGCTGGGCCTGGGAGCTCAAGCGCGACCTCGACCGCCTGAAGGACGCCCGCGCCAACGTGGCCTTCGGCGCCATCTCCGGCGCGGTGGGCACCTATTCCAGCATCGACCCGCGCGTTGAGGAGTACGTCTGCGAGCACCTGGGCCTCAACCACGACCCGCTGTCCACGCAGGTCATTTCTCGCGATCACCACGCTTACCTCGCCGGCGTCCTTGCCACCACGGCTGCCACCTGCGAGCGCATCGCCACCGAGATCCGCAACCTGCAGAAGACCGACACCCTTGAGGCCGAGGAGCCGTTCCGCAAGGGCCAGAAGGGCAGCTCGGCCATGCCGCACAAGCGCAACCCGATTACCGTCGAGAAGGTCTGCGGCCTTTCTCGCGTGGTCAAGGCCAACGCCCAGGTTGCCTTCGACAACGTTGCCCTCTGGCACGAGCGCGACATCTCGCACTCCAGCGCCGAGCGCGTGGCGCAGGCCGACAGCTTCATCGCGCTGGACCACATGTTCACCTGCCTCATCCGCATCGTGGACGGCCTGGTGCTCTATCCGGCCCAGATGATGGCCAACCTCAACAAGACCCGCGGCCTGATCTTCTCCTCCAAGGTGCTGCTGCACCTGGTCGATACCGGCATCACCCGCGAGGACGCCTACAAGATCGTGCAGGAGAACGCCATGGCCACGTGGCGCGAGGTCCAGCAGTGCGAGGCCGGCACCACCTTCCGCGAGAAGCTCGAGGCCGACCCGCGCTGCTCCAAGCTCTCCGCGACCGAGCTCGACGCCATCTTCGACCCGAAGGCCTTCCTCACCCGCGTCGACGTCGTCTTCGACCGCCTCGAGCAGCTCGAGTTCTAGCGCGGCGATTCGCTGGCAAGAAGTGCCGTTCGTGTTGCGGCCGCCCCGAGCCCGATGAGCTCGGGGCGGCTTTTTATGCGCCGAGGCGGTGTATCCAGGTGGTGCTGTCATCGAGGTGGCCCCCTGGAAGCGTTTCTCGCCGAGGTGGTGCGAAACTGCCAAGAAAATCGCTCGAGACGGCGCCACGTGCACCACCTCGAGACAAACACCACCTGGGAAACCCGGTTCTGGCGGCCCCCTTAACGGTATCTTCCTAAAAATGGAGAATCTGTGAAGACCTATGCTTCTTTGCATATAAGGATATGAAGCAAAATACTTAAGAAACCGCCTGTGAAGCGCAGCTTTCTCGTAATCTATTTCAGTAAAATTCAAGCCTATGCATTTCTCGACCAATCGTTAGAAAACTGTCACCCCTCCGAAAACAAGCGTCTGCAAAAATAACTTCGGATTATTGGACGAATCGGTTGCCGCATGTGTGGCAAAGCTAAGGAGTGGTCGCGTGAAGTGGTTTACTAATGCCAGAAAGAGGCTTCGGGGGGTTGCGCTCTTCACGGTAGCGCTTAGCGCGCTTTTGGTCCTTGCGTCTGTCGCGCCGCCGACTGCGCTCGCGGCTATCAACGACCAGGTCCCCGAACATGAGAAGACGATCGTCGACAACGGCGACGGAACCTACGATCTGTCCCTTACGGTCAAGGGGGCCGTCGAGGCTTCCACCACCTCGACGAAGGCCGACGTCGTCGTGGTGCTGGACACCTCCAGCTCGATGAATGGAACTCTGCGTCAGGTTGCGATTGAGCAGCTCGACAAAACTAAGACCTACTTCGGCAAGGTCGGAAACCCGGGATTCGAAAGATTAGTCGAGGTCTACTGGGGCAAGCCTTATGGTGAGCGCAAAGAGGCGTGGTGCTACAAGAAGAATTACTATGAATACAACTATATAGATGACTGCAAGCACTATGGTAACGACCCGACTTTCTATGAAGCTACTTGGATCGAGCTTGCAAAAGAGGCCCTTGGCACCCTGTCCGACCAGCTGATTGAAAACGAGAACAGCGACGTTCAGGTCTCGCTGGTCACATATTCGGACGAGGCACAGGCGGATGATGTGGTCTACAAGGGCGGCGATTCGGATAAGTTCAAGGCCGCGGTTGACCAACTTACTGCTAACGGGGGAACGAACTGGGAAGATGCCCTCGCTACCGCCAACAAGAAGCTTACCGAAGACGGTCGAGATGGCGCGAAGAAGTACATCGTCTTTGTCTCCGACGGTCTTCCCACGTACCGCAACAGCGCCAATGGCTTCGTCCAGGGTGATCCCTGGGAGGACAGCTACGATCACTACTACTACGATAAGGTTTATGGCAAAGACGACCGCTGGACATCCTCGACTGGTAAGTACGGCACCGGCAATTCTGACAAGCTTGGACGTAACTACGGGTCCGCATTAGACGAGGCCACGAAGATCGATTCCTCGGTCCAGATGCTCCTGGTGAACGTTTCGACCGACCCGACCGAGATGAAGAAGTTCGCTTCCGATATCAACGGAACCTATTACGAGGGCAACAACGAGGTCGACGGCTACGATGAGGGGACCCTCAAGAACGCGTTCGCCAAGATCGCAAACCTCGTGACGAACACCGCATCTTACGAGAACGTGAAGATTACCGACCAGCTTTCTGACTACGTTGATTTCGTCGATGCGTCCGGCATCCGCTACGAGAAGGTCGAGAACGGGGTAGCTGCTGAGTGGTCCAATGCCCCTGAGGCAACCGTGAGCGGAAAGACCGTTGCTTGGGACCTTTCCGGCGAGGGCTCGCTCGAGGACGGCGTCACCTACAAGATGACCTTTACCGTTAAGCCGAACCAGAATGCTTACGACGCCGCAGTGGCTGTCGGAGCGGAGACCGAGCTGCCTTCCAACAACGCCGACGGCACCAAGCTGTCCTATGACGTTGTCGCAAAGAAGAATAACGATGAGGTCGACAGGTACAGCGGTACTGCTGGCTACGAGGAGCCGACCATCAAGGTCCCCGTCGACACCGTCACCGTGACCAAGGCATGGGAGAACACTGGCGACGCCCAGCTTCCCGCCTCCGTCACCGTCCAGCTGAAGAAGAACGGCCAGAACTACGGCGCCCCCCTTCAGCTCACCGCGGCCGACAACTGGACCAAGACCGTCACCGTCCCCGCCGGCGTCGGCCAACTTACCTGGTCCGTGGTGGAGAGCGCGGTTGACGACTACGTCACCACCTACAGCGATGCCGTCATCGGCTCCGGTACCCTCACCGTGACCAACACCCACAAGACCTGGCCCGTCACGTGCGAGGGCGAGACCGCCATCAAGGGCACGAAGACCCTGACCGGCCATGACATGACCTTCGCGTTCAACTTCAAGCTTGAGGCGCAACAGGATTACGGCGACAAGGTCTCCATCGCTCAGGGCGCGGACACCGCTTCCGTTTCGGGCGCCAAGGACGGCGAGGCCAAGTCCTTCTCGTTCGGCGCGGTTACCTTCTACGAGGCAGGCGCGTATAAGTTCAACGTGACTGAGACTGGCACTGCTCCTGCAGGTTATACCTACGACACTCACTCCTCCGTGGTGACCGTCGACGTCGTCGAGAAGGACGGCAAGCTGGTTGCGACCACCAGCTACGCCGACGGTGATTCTTGCGTCTTTAACAACACCTACACCGAGCCGAAGAAGGAAGAGAAGAAGAAAGAAAAGAAGGAGGAGACGAAGAAGGGCACCAAGAAGGAGGCCACGCCGAAGACCGGCGACGCACTTCTTGCCAGCGAGGCGATTGCAGCCATCGCCGGCACCGGCGTCTTCGGCGTCCTCGCTTCCCGAATCCGCCGCAAGAGGTAAGTAGCTGCAGATAATCACCTGCACGCCAGCCGCTCCGAGTTCAATCGAGCCCGGGGCGGCTTTTTGTGCCTGTCCAGGTGGCGCTCGCAGATGGCATGGCGAGATGGTGCTTGGCTCGAGGTGGCGACACCTGGAGGCCTTTCTCTCAGAGGTGGCTCGAAACTGCCAAGAAAATTGCTGGAGGTGGTGTCACGCGCACCACCCCGAGCCCGGCGCCACCTCGGGCTCATCCCGTTCACCGTCTGCGGCCCCGCGCCCGCCGCGGGTATACTGGAACGTGCAAACAAAGAGAGGGGATTTTCAATGCAGCACATCGACTTCAAGCCGCGCCGCGTCTGCAGCCAGATGATCCACATCGACCTGTCCGACGACGGCAAGACCATCGAGCAGGTCACCTTCGACGGCGGCTGCCAGGGCAACCTGTCCGCCATCTCCAAGCTGGTCGCTGGCCGCCCGACCGCCGAGGTCGCCGAGCTCCTCAAGGGCAACGTATGCGGCCCGCGTGGCACCTCCTGCGCCGACCAGTTCTCCGCGGCGCTCCTGCAGGCCATGGAGAACATCGAGGCCACCGGTACCGCCGTGCCCGCAAGCGACGCCCCGGCCAATTAACCGCAGGTAGACAATGGCGCTTCCCAAGCTGAACATCCCCAAGCCTCCGCTGCCCAAGCCGGAGCTGCCCAAGGTGACCCGCCGCGGGCTCTTCATCGGCGCGGGCGCGGTGGCCGTCACGGGTGCCGCCGTGGGCATTCTCTCCACGTGCAACCACGAGGAGGAGTCCACCGACTCCGACCCCGTGGTGGTGGATTCCGACTCCGCCGTCAGCGTTACCGCCGATGACTCGCCCTACGAGTACAGCGACGGGTACGGCTACGCGCTCGAGAGCACCTGGACCTTGCCTTTGGGCACCGTCCTGCGTCCCGGCGAAGGAACCTGGATCCCGGCCACTATCGCCGGCTCGTCGGCCACGCCGATGGTCAAGGGCGGCGCCCTCTCCGTCAAGTCGGGCACGCTCGCCGAGGTCGTCACCGAAACGCAGGGCACGGCCACCACGGTGGTCATCTACGACGTGGCCTGCTCGGACTCCGTCTACGCCTGGACCGAGCTGGACACCACCGATCGCTCCTGGGTGCTCTACGCCGCCAAATTCAGCGACGGCGCCCTCACCGGCGACCCCAAGAAGCTCTGGGAAGGCACCTCCGACTTCGATCCGGCCCCCATCGCGTGCTCGGGTTCCAAGGTCATCTGGCAGGTCCAGCCCTCCACGTCCGGCAAGAAGACCGCCCAGCACTCCTTCGCCTACGTCTGGGCCGCCGGCGACGACGATGCCCGCCAGTGCGTCGAGTCCCCGGGCCGCTTCGCCACCAAGCCCACGATCTCGGGCAGCAACTGCATTCTCACGCCGCGCGTCCGCGCCGACGAGGGCACCTACTACGGCGTCACTGCCTACAGCATCTCGAGCAACCTGTCGTCGCAGGTAGACCAGCTTGTCTTGCCTGCCAGCGTCAAGCCGTTCCGCGCCACGCGCGTGGGCGAGAAGTTCGTCGTCTCCATCGAGGCGAGCTACAGCTCGGGCGGCCTTCTCTCCAAGATGGGCACCTACATCGGCACCCGCTCGTCCGGCTTCGTCAAGGTGGACCGCGAGCCGTCCGAGTGCCCCGCGGGCACCGACGGCCTCGTCGTCGTAAAAAGCCGCTCTTCTTACCTGGTGGTGGGTACCGAGGAGCAGAAGTACTCGTCGCTCGTCTCAATCGACCGCGCCGTGGACTACGGAGAGTACCCCGCACGCTGCGGAGATTGCGACCTGTTCGTCACCTTTGCCACCGTTAAGGACGCCGATACGGGCTACCCCGCTTCCGTAACGGTTCGCACCTTCCGCCTTAACGCTTAGCCGCGCGGCCCCGAGTGGGGTAAACTGGTAGCAATGCGGGCCGAGCGCCCAATCAAAAACGGGCGCGAGCCCAACCCAATAAAGCTTATGCAAGGAGGCCACATGGCTTCGGACGAGAAGAAGATTCTGCTGGTAGAGGACGAGAAGGCCATTCGCGACGCCGTCGCGGCCTACCTCGAGCGCGAGAACTACATCGTGCGCGGCGTCGGCGACGGCCAGTCCGCCGTCGAGGAGTTCGAGAAGCACAGCTTCGACCTGGTCATTCTCGACCTCATGCTCCCCAAGCTCTCCGGCGAGCGCGTCTGCCGCGCCATCCGCGAGACCTCCAACGTGCCCATCATCATGCTGACCGCCAAGGGCGAGGTCGAGGACCGCATCATCGGCCTGGAGCTCGGCGCCGACGACTACCTCATCAAGCCGTTCAGCCCGCGCGAGCTCGTGGCCCGCGTGCGCGCCCTGCTCCGCCGCGCCCACACCGAGGCCGAGCCGGCGCTCGAGGTCCTGGACTTCGGCGACCTGGTCATCGACATCTCAGGTCACAAGGTGCTCGTTGAGGGCAAGGAGGTCGACCTCACCGCCTCCGAGTTCAAGCTGCTCACCACGCTGGCGCGCTACCCGGGCCGCGTCTACACGCGCATGGAGCTCGTCGAGAAGGTCCTCGGCTACGACTTCGAGGGCTACGAGCGCACCATCGACTCCCATGTCAAGAACCTGCGCGCCAAGCTGGGCGACGACCCCCGCAACCCGCGCTGGCTCTACACCGTCCACGGCGTCGGTTACCGCTTCGAGTCCGCGGACAAGGGCGAGGCCAAGTAAGAAACGCCGGCTCACAACCGCCGGCTCGCAATAAACACCAGCTCGCGGGCCCGCTCACGGCGGGCCCGTCGCTTTATGCAAGGAGGTAGCCGTGGCGGCCAAGTTCGTCATCGGAAAGAACGCGCACAACGACGACGCCAAGCAGTCCTCGTCGCGCAACTCGTGGAACACCATAAAGAAGAACCCGGCGCACGGGCCGTCGTTCTCGACGTCGATGACCCTCGCTTTCGCTCTCATCGCGGCGATGATGGCGCTTATCTTCGTGGTGGTGCTGGCCGTGGTGTGGGGCGGGCAGTTCTCGTCGTACGCGCGCCAGAACATGCAGGGCATCGCGGACTCCACGGCCGAGTCGATCTCGGCCGCCTACGAGCGCGAGGGCAAGTGGACGACCGACGTGCTCAACCTGGCCGGGGCCGCGTCGAGCGTTTCTTCCGACATCGGCGTGCAGGTCGTCGACGCCGCCGGCGGGGTTCTCTATGACGACACGTGGTCGAGCGACGGCGCGTCCGCGAACGTGGACGCGGCCGGCGTGGTCCATCCCCAGAGCGTGGCGTCGCTCGCGCCGTCGAGCGGCGACTCCGTGGTCACCGCCGACGTGCGCGACGCGTCCGGCGCCACGGTGGGCACCGTGCGCCTGTGGGCCTTCGGTTCCGACACGCTTCTCACCACCGCGGACTCGGCGTTTAAGCTGAGTTCCTTCCAGGCCATCACCATCGCGGCGGTCATCGGTGTGGTGCTCGCGTGCGTGCTGGGCTACGTGACCTCGCGCAAGATGTCCGAGCCCATCCAAAAGATCACCCACACGGCCAAGCAGCTGCGCAACGGCGACATGACGGCGCGCACCGGCGTCTCCGGCTCCGATGACATCGGCCAGCTCGGCGAGACCTTCGACGACATGGCGAGCACCCTCGAGCGCGACATCAAGCTCGAGCACCGCCTCACCGGCGACGTGGCCCACGAGCTGCGCACCCCGCTCATGGCCATGCAGGCCACCGTGGAGGCAATGCAGGACGGCGTGCTGCCGGCCGACGACGAGCACTTCGAGACCGTGGCTTCCGAGGTGCGACGCCTCTCTCGCCTGGTGGACGCCATGCTCAAGCTGAGCCGCCTCGAGAACAACTCCAACGAGCTAAAGACCGAGCGCACCGACGTGATCTATTTGCTGCGCAGCCTCGTGAACTCGCAGCACGCGCTCTTCCACGAGAAGGGCCTTCACCTGCGGTTCATTAACGAGACGGGCCGCGACGAGCTCATGGCCGATATTGACGGCGACCTGATCCGCGAGGCCATGGTCAACCTGATGAGCAACGCCATGCGCTACACGGACGCCGACGGCTACGTGAAGGTCTCGGTCAAGACGGACCGCGGCGACGTGCTGATGAGCGTGCAGGACACGGGCATCGGCATCGCCAAGGAGGACATCCCGCAGACGTTCGCGCGCTTCTGGCGCTCCGACGTGAGCCGCGAGCGCGTGAGCGGTGGCCTCGGCGTGGGTCTCTCGCTCACCAAGGAGATCGTGGACAAGCACAACGGCACCATCCTCGTGGAGTCCGAGCTCGGTCGCGGCACCACCTTCACCCTGCACATCCCCCGCGACCAGAAGCGCCGCAACCTCGCCCAGGCCATCCAGGAGGGTTAGCGCCTCGCGCCCTGCCATGAGTGACAGTCATTGGTGGGAGGTGTAGGCACGTCGCATGCAGCTCACGACCTGAGGGTCCGCCTGCAATTGGAGACAGTCACCGCGCCTCACATCTCCCGCGACGGCGAGGGGCTGATACGTCGATGGCCCACTCGCTTTCGGCCTGCTCCCTCTTACGGAGCGGAAACAGTCACCAATTGCAGGCTCCGCGTAACTTCAGCCAGCAACGCCTGCAGCTGGTGACTGTTTCTACGTGCATACGCGTGGGAGTTGCGAGAGCGGTGTCGATTCATGAAGCCGACGATGCGAGGCCGAGGCCGATGTGCACGTAGTGACTGTCACCAGCTGCGGGCGCCTCGCAGCCAGCCATCCCGCGTCGCAAACCTGTCCCCTGGTGCTGCACGATAAACCTGTCACCAATTGCAGGCATCCCGTGTTTGTAGGCCCTGCGTCGCCCTCTCGACGTATACTTCTGTACGTTATGGAACAAGGCGACGAGTCAGAGTCGCCGGCCAACGAAATCGAGGTAATTCGATGTCCGAGATTCAGAAGCGCCCGGATTCCCACGGCAAGGTGCGCGACATCTACGACTGCGGCGACAGCCTGCTCATGGTCGCGTCCGACCGCATCTCCGCGTACGACTTCATCCTTCCCGACGAGATCCCCCACAAGGGCGAGATCCTCACCCGCATCTCCGCGTTCTGGTTCGAGCGCTTCGCCGACCTCATGCCCAACCACATGATCTCGGTCGACGTCGCCGACTTCCCCGCCGAGTACCAGCAGTACGCCGACTACCTGGCCGGCCGCTCCATGCTCGTCAAGAAGGCCGAGACCCTGCCCATCGAGTGCATCGTCCGCGGCTACCTCACCGGCTCCGGCAAGAAGACCTATGACCAGGACGGCACCGTCTGCGGCATCAAGCTCCCCGAGGGCCTGACCGAGGCCTCCAAGCTGCCCGAGCCCATCTTCACCCCGTCCACCAAGGCCGAGCTGGGCGATCACGACGAGAACATCAGCTTCGAGCGCTGCGCCCAGATCGTGGGCGACGAGATGGCCGCCAAGCTCCGCGACGCGTCTCTCGCCATTTACAAGGCCGCTGCCGAGTACGCTGCCACCCGCGGCATCATCATCGCCGACACCAAGTTCGAGTTCGGCGTCATCGACGGCGAGCTGACCCTCATCGACGAGTGCCTCACCCCGGATTCCAGCCGCTTCTGGCCGGCCGAGGGCTACGCCGAGGGCCAGGTCCAGCCCAGCTACGACAAGCAGTACGTCCGCGATTGGCTGCGCGCCAACTGGAACATGCAGGGCGAGCCGCCCCGCATCCCGGCGGACGTCATCGAGGGTACCTCCAAGCGCTATCAGGAGGCCTTCCAGATCATCACCGGTACCGAGTTCGAACCCAAGGGAGTCTAATGTCTCTGCGCGACACTATCGAGGGGGCCCGCGACGAGGCCAAGGTCACCGTCGACGCCATGGCCAAGAAGTCCAAGGACGAGAAGCCTGAGGACGAGAAGGCCGTTCCCGCCTACGACCCGTTCAAGAGCGGTAAGTCCTCTGCTGCCGGCGCCCGCCCGGCCCGCGAGGCCGCCGCTTCCGTGCGCATGGAGGGCGAGCGCGCCAAGAAGAATCCCGCCACCATGACCAAGGAAGAGAAGAAGGCCGCCCGCGCCGAGGAGCGCCGCCTCGAGGACAAGCGCAACACCGCGTACGACTACATGCTCAGGAGCGACCCCGACTACACCAAGACCAACAAGACCTGGTGGATTTTGCTGGGCGTCGGCTTCGCCATGACCATCGTGTCGCTGCTCTTCACCTACGTATTCAACAACGGCAAGGACGGCATGGGCGTCATCGCCACCGTCGCGCTGATCCTCGCGTACGCGTTCATCATCGCCGCCTTCGTGTACGACTTCCGCAAGCGCCGCAAGTGCCGTAAGGCCGCCGAGAAGCGCCTGCAGGGCATGAACGACAAGCGCGTCGCCGAGTACGTCCACGCCGAGAACGAGAAGCTCAAGAAGCAGCAGATCGCCGAGGAGGAGGCCAAGGCCGCCAAGAAGGCTGCCAAGGGCAAGTAAGCCGTCTGGGCGAGTAGCGCGCCTACGTGCTAAAATCGTCTTCCATGCCTTCGTAGCTCAGGGGATAGAGCACGGCTCTCCTAAAGCCGGTGTCGGCGGTTCGAATCCGTCCGGGGGCACCAGATAACGCAGCAGGCCAGCGGCATCACGTCGCTGGCCTGCTTTTTTAGCTCAATCCACGCGCCTGTTATTTATGACTGTTGTTGCGTGCATGCGAGTGAGAGCCGCGAGCATGGTGCCGAATCGTGAAGTAGATGAGCCGAAGTCGCGAGAAATGAGCGCGTAGTGACTGTTGCCAATGGCAGGCGGGCATCTCTGTCCCAAATGGCCTGCCACCAATGACTGTCACCAATGACAGGGGGTCCCACGGACCACGCGCAGCCTGCGGGCACAATCTTAGCTCGATTGGCGGTCAAGGCACTCCATCTGAGTGCAAACTCCCAAAATGGGGCGTCTTGTAGGGAAGCTGTCTGGTACCCAAAGAGAGTTTCGGGATTTAACCTGGGCAAATAGCGCCAATGCGCCATTGTCTACTGGTAATAATCAACCCAAGACGCCCTATTTTGGGAGTTTGGTTCGATGAGGGGGGCTACATTGCCTCTGATTGCCGTCTCATGGGCACCGAGTGGCTTCGAATTCGTCATGGGTCGATCTGGTCACGAAAGATCGGTGACTGTAATTCGGCTTAACTCTTCACCTACTTACCACTTAACTCTTCACGTGGTAAGTAGGTGAAGAGTTAAGTGGTAAGTAGGTGGGAAGCTTCAGTTTGGATGGTCAGCGGGCTATGCCAGCACTAAGGACCTCATGGTGGAATCGGGGCTTGGGAGAACTGCTGTATCGAACCACGTGAAGAAGCTGGTGGAAGAGGGCAAGGTCGAGCCAATCGAGCCGGGCAGGAGTCCCAAACAGCGTTACCGCCTCGTGCGATAGGCGCAAGCTGAGTCGACATAACGCGACGGCCTGCCATTGGTGACTGTCACCAATGGCAGGCGTGGTAGCGGCCAGCTATGCAGCCTGCCACCAATGACTGTTCCCAATGACGGGCGCCCCGCGGGCCGCGCGACCTCGTCGCCTGCGGGGCGCCCGCAGCTGGTGACAGTCACTACGTGCACATCAACCTCCGCCCCAGCTCGCAGGCTTCATGAATCGTCGGCGCACTTGCGCCTCTCCTTCGCATGCACGTAGAAACAGTCACCAGCCGCAGGCTCGTCGCGACCATCGACGCATGCACGTAGAAACAGTCACCAGCCGCAGGCGCGTTCCGGGCCGAGGCCTACGCTGGTTATCGCATTTTGACCCACCTGAGCTGCGGATACTCTGCCATACTCGAGCTAATGCAATCGAAGTTAGAGGAGGGCTCATGGGCACATATGCGGTTAAGGCGAGCAAATTCCTTCTTCCTGGAGCGGCTCAGCGCGGCGGCTACCTGACCGTCGTGGACGACAAGTTCGGGCACTGGACGGCCGAGGCGCCCAAGGGTGTGCCTGTGGTGGACTGCTGCGGCAAGTGGGTCGCCCCGGGCTTCGTTGATACGCACATCCATGGCTTTTACAACCACGCGACGGACGACTGCGACGCCGACGGAATCAACGCGTCGAGTGAGGCGCTGGTCCGCCACGGCACGACGAGCTGGATCCCGACGACCTTTACGGACTCCGCGGAGCGCATCGAGGCCGCATGTGCTTCTATTGCCGCAGCGGACGAGGCACGTGACCAGGACTTTGTTGGCGCGCGCATTCAGGGCATCTATCTGGAAGGGCCGTTCTTTACCGGTGAGCATGTGGGCGCTCAGAACCCTGCGTACCTGTGCGATCCGTCGGTTGAGCTGTTCGAGCGCTGGCAAGAAGCCGCGGGCGGACGCATTCGCAAGACGGCGCTGGCACCGGAGCGCGACGGCTCCGAGGAGTACTGCGCGCGCATTTCTGCCAAAGGGGTCGTGGTGTGCATCGGTCACTCCGACGCACGCTTCGACAAGACGATGATGGCGGTGAACGCCGGCGCGACCTGCTTCGTTCACACGTATAACGGCATGCGCGGGCACCACCATCGCGAGCCGGGCATCGTGGGCGCCGCTATGGACACGCACCACACGTACGCTGAGCTGATCTGCGACGGGTATCACGTGCACCCGGGTTCCGTGAAGGCCATGGTCAACGCCAAGGGCTGGGACCACGTGGCGCTCATCACCGACTGCCTGGGGCCGGGCGGCATGCCCGAGGGCAATTACATGAGCGGCGGCCTGCCTGTTGTGATGCGTGACGGGGCTTGTTACCTGGTCGAAGGCGGCAACCTGGCCGGCTCCACGGCGACGATGGCCAAGGTGGTCAAGAACGTCTTCGATTGGGACGTGGTGACGGCCGAGCAGGCGCTGCGCATGGCGACCGAGGTGCCGGCGCGCGCGGCGAAGGTCGACGGCGTGTGCGGGCTGATCCTTCCGGGCCGAAAGGCGGATTTCGTCGTGCTGGACGAGGGGCTGAACCTCGAGGCCACGTACCTCGGCGGCAAACTCGTGGAGTAGCCCTGCAATTGGTGACAGGTTTATCGTGCAGCAGCTGGTGACAGGTTTGCCTGCGTGGGTGCCGCCTGCCATGGGTGACAGTCATTGGCGGCAGGTGGCACGCCTACCCGCCGCGCCTGCAATTGGTGACAGTCACCGCGTCTCACATCTAACGTGACTGTTCGGGCGTGACGGACCTATGGGCCACGTTGCTTTGACCCGGCTATTCTCGCGACGCGGAAACGGTCACCAATTTCAGGCGCAGACCACGTCGCCTGTTGGGGCGCCTGCAATTGGTGACAGTCACTACGTGCACACCGCTCCCGACTTCGGCTCGTCGGCTTCATGAGTCGGCATCGTTGTCGTGCTTCAAACTCGCATGCACGTAGAAACAGTCACCGATTGCAGGCGCAGGCCACGGCGCTTGCAGGCGTCGCTGCTTGATTGAACGTGCGGCACAAAGAAAGGCGCCTGGCCTCGCGAGGAGGTCGGGCGCCTTGGCGTTACATGCGGTCGGTTGCCGCGGCGGTTGCGTTAGACCAGCTTCTGGAGCTCGTCGCAAACGAACTGCACGTCGGTGCCGATGACGACCTGGACGGCGTTGACGCCCGGGCGGACGATGCCCATGGCACCGGCGGCCTTGCACGCGGCCTCGTCGACCTTGGAGTCGTCGGCGAGCTCGAAGCGCAGGCGGGTGGTGCAATAGTCGACGACCTTCACGTTGTCCTTGCCACCAACGGCGGCGAGAACAGCGGCGGCCTTGGCGGCGTACTTGTCGTCGCCGGTGGCGATGGCGGGAGCCTCGTCGTCGCTCTCGTCCTCGCGGCCCGGGGTCATGAGGTCAAACTTGGTGATCGCGAAGCGGAAGACCAGGTAGAAGACCACGAAGGCGGCGATGCCGAGCGGGATGATGAGCCAGGTGTTCTGGGCAGCGGGCAGGCTGGAGGAGAACAGTAGGTCGGTCGCGCCGGCGGAGAAGCAGAAGCCCGCACGGAAGTTCACGTAGTAAACGACGACGGTGAAGATGCCGTAGAGCAGGGCGTACACGACGTAGAGCGGGAAGCACAGGAACATGAAGCCGAACTCGAAGGGCTCGGTGACGCCGCAGACGAAGGCGCAGATGGCCGCGGAGACGACGAGGCCGATGGCGGCCTTCTTGTTCTTGGCGGTCTGGACCATGGCCAGGGCAGCGCCGGGGATGCCGAACATCATGCAGGGGAAGAAGCCGGACATGTACATGCCGAGGCTCCACGTAACGTCAGCGGAGGTCTCGCCAGCCCAGAAGTGGGACAGGTCGCCGAGGCCGATGGTGTTGAACCAGAAGACGTTGTTGAGGGCGTGGTGCAGGCCGGTGGGGATGAGCAGGCGGTTGAGGAAGGCGTAGATGCCGGCGCCGATGCCGCCCAGGGCCGCGATGCTGTTGCCGAGCCACACGAGGAACTCGAAGATGACGGGCCAGACGAACAGCAGGATGACGGACACGATGATGGAGACGAGGGCCGTCATGATGGCGACGCAGCGCTTGCCGGAGAAGAAGGCCAGCCAGTCGGGCAGCTTGGTGCTCTTGAACTTGTTGTAGCAAGAAGCGCCGATGATGGCAGACAGGATGCCGATGAAGGAGTTGCCGGAGATCTTGGCGAAGGCGATGCCCTCGGTGGTGGTGAGCCAGGTGTCGACGTCCTCGATGCCCTTGACGGTGCCGACCACGGCGGTGGAGAGCAGCTGCTGGATCATGAGGAAGGCGACGAGGCCGGCGAGGCCCGCGGTGCCGTCGTGATCGTCGGAGAGGCCCACGGCCGCGCCGATGGCGAACAGCCAGGCCATGTTGTCGATCAGTGCGCCGCCCGCCTTAACGAGCAGGAAGCCGACCGTATAGGCAGCGCCGGTGGTATCGCCGGCCGCGCCCATGACGGCGGGCGCGAGCAGGTAGCCCACGCCCATAAGGATGCCGGCGACGGGAAGCGCCGCGACGGGAAGCATCAGCGCTTTGCCGAGCTTCTGGAGATACTTCATCATGATGAGTCCTCCGTCCTTTCTATTGCTTAGGGGCCCGCAGGCCCCTCCCTTGATGCGCGAATGCGGGGCGCTGCGCCCCTTGCCAGATATGTGAAGGCGCGCAAAGTCCCTCTCCATAAGTCTTACAAGTTTTCTTCACAGATGCAATTCGTGAACCGTTCAACGGTGTTTGTGTTTGGTGAACGGCTAATTTCGAACTCTATGTACACGAGTGGTATTGCGCAGGTAGAACCACCTGTGCTGACATGGGCTTTGTTTTAGATACCAGTCAAAATCTGACAGAATTTCGGTTTACGTAAACTCTGTATGGCTAGGCGAGAAGGGCGCCGCGGGGGCACGGGTGTGTCCATCGCCGCCAGGGTATGGCATGGGGCGTAAATTCACATCTTTATGGAGACGGCCACGGGTGTTGCGGCCCGCGGTCGCGCCCGCCATTGGTAACAGTCACCGCGTCTCACACCTCACTCAGTTGCAACGGTCCGACGCGCCTGAAGGCCGCTCAGCTTTAGCCCCGCTTCCCTCGCGACGCGGAAACAGTCACCAATGGCGGGCGCTACGGGCCTGCGGGCCATGTCACGTCGGCGCAGGTTCTCTTGCGCCGCGGACCGTGAGCGCCTGCCACGGGTGACAGTCATTGGTGGCAGGTGCACGCCTACCCGCTGCGCCTGCAATCGTTGACAGTCACTACGCGCACACCTGTCCCGACTTAGACCCGTCGGCTTCATGAGCCGGCATTATTGTCGTGCTTCAAATTCGCATGCACGTAGAAACAGTCACCGATTGCAGGCGCGGGCCACGACGCTTGCAGGCGTCGCCGCTTGCGTGGGCGTCACCCGTGGCAGGCGCAAAGAAAAGCGCCCGGCCTCGTAGGAGGTCGGGCGCGGTGCGATTAGCGCGTGGTGCCGGATGTGGTGCCGTTGCCGTAGGTGTTCGAGTCGCTGGACCCCGAAGTGCCCGAGCCGCCGGAGCTGCTGCTGCCGGAGCCGGATCCGGAGTTGCCGGACCCCGAGCCGCTGCTCGAGCCGTCGCTGCTGCCGGAGTTGCCCGAGCCGGAACCGGAGCCCGACCCCGAGCCGCTGCCGGAATCGCTCGAGTTCGTCTTGGTCGTCAGGGTAATGGTCGTGCCCTTCTCGGCCTTGTTGGTCACGGACTGGTAGGTGACGGTGCCCGAGGAGCTGCAGCCGTCGGCAAGCGCGACGCTGAAGCCCTGCCTCTGCAGGTCTGCCTTGGCCTCGGAGTAGCTCTCGCCCACGACGTAGGGGACCTCGATGCGGGTGTCGGCGGGGCCGCTGGAGAGCGTCAGCGTGATGGAGGTGTCGGCGGTGATCTTGTTGCCGGAGGACGGGCTCGTGCTGATGACGTGGTCCTCGTCGACGCTGTCGGAGTTCTTGTACACGGCGCCCACGTTGGTGAAGCCCGCGGCCTTGAGCTCGCTGCGCGCGTCGGCCTCGCTCAGGCCGGTCACGTCGGGGATGGTGAGCTCGGCGGGGCCGCTGGAGAGGTAATACGTGATGGTGTCGCCGGCCTTGGCCGTGGTGCCGGCCTTGACGCTCTGGTCGCAGACCTTGCCGACCTCGACGGAATCGCTGGTCTTTGAGTTGCCGCTCTTGCCCGTGAGCTTGTACTTTGCCAGCTCCGCCTCGGCTTCCTCAACGGTCATGTTGGTGAGGTCGGGCACGGTCACGCTCGCCGCGGGCTCGGGACCCTTGGACACGGTGAAGGTGATGGACGTGCCCTCGGCGAACTCGCGGCCCTGGTTCGGGCTCTGGTCAACGACGTAGCCGGCGGCGATGGTCGAGTCGTACTGCTCGGTGCACCCGCCGTAGGTGAAGTGCCCGTCCTTCTGAATGGCGGCGATGGCCTCGTCCTTGGTCAGGCCCGAGAGGTTGGGGATGGAGTAGGTCTTGGTCTCGGAGCCGAAGAAGTAGACGGCGGCCGCGACCGCCGCGGCGATAAGCGCCGCCACGGCGACGAGGGCGATGACCTTGCGGCGCTTGCTCTTCTTGGCGCGCGCGGCCTCCTGCTCGGCGGCCTCGGCGGTCGCCGTCTGCTGGCGGTAGCGGTTCTCGCGCTGGACGCGCGGGGTCACGGCGGTGACGCCCTGTCCGGCCTCGAGCTTGTTGGTCACCGCGGCGCCGATAAGGGCGGTCGAGGCGGCGGTGGCGCCGGCCACGGCCGACATGCGCCCGGCGAGGTAGTCGCGCAGCGCGCGGTTGAGCTCGTCGGCGGTCTGGAAGCGGGCCGCGGGGTCCTTCTGCATGCACTTGAGGATGATCGACTCCAGCGACGGGTCGATGCTCGGGTTGAGCTGTGAGGGCGGCTTGGGCTGCTCGTTGACCTGCTTGAGGGCCACGCTGATGGCGTCGTCGCCCTGGAAGGGGACCTGGCCGGTGGCGGACTCGTACATCACGATGCCCAGCGAGTAAATGTCGGTGGTGGGGCCGAGCTCCTTGCCCTGCGTCTGCTCGGGCGAGACGTAGTGGGCGGTGCCGAGCACGGAGTTGTCCTGCGTGAGGTGGCTGTTCTTTGCGCGCGCGATGCCGAAGTCCATCACCTTGATGTTGCCGTCGGGCTGCACCATGATGTTCTGCGGCTTGATGTCGCGGTGGATGATGTCGTGCTTGTGGGCCACGGAGAGCGCCTGCGCAATCTGGCTGCCGATCTGCGCGACCTTCTTGCAGTCGAGCGCGCCATGCTTGCGGATGCCGCTCTTGAGGTCGGTGCCGCGCAGGTACTCCATGACGATGAAGTACGTGTCGCCGTCCTTGCCCCAGTCGTAGACGCTCACGATGTAGGGGCTCTGCAGCGCGGCGGCCGCCTGGGCCTCCTGCTTGAAGCGAGCGGCGAACGAGGGGTCGGCCGCGTACTGCGGCAGCATGGTCTTGATGGCGACGGTGCGGCCGAGAACCTCGTCTCGCCCGCGGAAGACCGTGGCCATTCCGCCCGTGCCGATCCTGTCCTGGACCTGATAACGTCCGCCGAGAACCTTACCTGGCATCGTCTCTCCTATCCCCGCTCGCGGCCGTGCCGCGCGAATTCATCGAAGCTTGCTGTGTCTGTGCTGCGTTTAGTGGTTCGTTCTTTGGTGCTCGTGGTGCGTTTGTTGCTCGTGTACCCCGCTGTTCGTAAAGAGGGGAGCGTTGTCGGAATCTCTCCATCAGTTACCAGCCCCCGATGCCTGAATGCTCAGCGTGGCTGCGATGACGCGGCCCGCGATGCTGGCGGCCTCGCCCTCCACGTCGCTGCCGTTGCTCTCGACGCAGATCGAGATGGCGAGGGTCGGGTTGTCGTACGGCGCGAAGCCGATGAAGAGCGAGTTGGCGTTGCCGTCGCCGACCTCGGCGGTGCCGGTCTTGCCGGCCACGCGGGTGCCGGAGACCTGGGCGCGCTGGCCCGAGCCCTCCTCGACGCAGGCAAGAAGCGCTTCCTTGACCTTGGAGGCGGTGTCGGCGCTGACGGCCTGGCCGAGCGACTTGGGGCTCGTGGTCTTGGTCACGGTGCCCTCGGGCGAGAGCACGTGGTCGACCACGTAGGGGTTCATGGCCACGCCGCCGTTGGCGATGGCCGCGGCGATAACGGCGTTCTGCATGACGGTGGTCTGCGGGCCGGCGGGGCTCGAGTGCTCGCCGACGGGCTGGCCGCAGGCGGCCCAAGCGGTTTCCCACTCGGTCATCTCGTCGACCTCGGGCATGAGCGAGGCGCGGCTCGAGAAGTCGAGGCCGAGCTCGGTCCCGAATCCGAACGCGTTGGCGTAGCTCACGAGCTTGGAGGCGCCGAGCTGATCGCCCACCTGCGCCAGGGCGGTGTTGGACGAGACGGCGATGGCCTCCTTGAGCGTGAGGGTGCCGTAGTCGTTGCCCTTGTAGTTGGTGATCTGTGCGTTGCCGATCTCGATGGAGGAGGGGGCCTCGTACTCGGTCTCGAGCGTCGTGGTGCCGGAGTCGAGCGCCGCGGCCAGCGTCACCGTCTTGAAGGTGGAGCCGGGGGCGTAGAGCGCCTGCGTGGAGCGGTCGAGCAGCTCGGAGCCGTTGCCCGTGATGACGCTGGAGAGGTCGCTGTTGCTGTACGAGGGCGACGAGGCCTTGGCAAGAACCGCGCCCGTCTTGGGGTTGAGCACGACGATGGCGCCGGTGTAGCCCTCGAGCGCCTGCTCGACGGCCTTCTGGATCTGCGAGTTGATGGTGAGGCTCACCGTGGAGCCCGAGACCTGGACCCCCGCGAGCGAGTAGAGCGCGCTTCTCCAGTCGGAGTAGTCGGCGTGGCCGGTGAGCGTCTCGTTCATGGTGGACTCGATGCCCGTGGTGCCGTACTGCGTGGAGACGTAGCCCACGGTGTGCGCGGCGAGGCTGCCGAGCGGGTAGCTGCGCAGGTAGGTGCCGTCCGCCTGCTGCAGGCTCTCGGCCAGGGTCACGCCGTCGGAGGTGACGATGGCGCCGCGCTGCACGTAGGCGCTCTTGGCGATGGTGTGGTTGTTGTTGCTCATGGACTGCACGCGGCTCGCGTCGATCTGCATCACGTAGGTGAGGTTGGCGATAAGCACGGCGAAGAGCAGCGAGAACACGGTGATGAGGGCCGTGAGCCTCTTGCCGAGGGCCACGCGCCCGAGCACGCCGGACTCGGCGGACTGGATCTTGAAGCTGCCGCGGACGTGGGAGCCGTGGATGACGCCCTCGACCGCGCGGCCTGCCTCGCCCACGAGCTCGCCGGAAGCGTTGGGGTTGGTGCTCACGGCGGTGCCGAGAAGGGCGGAGCCGGAGCGATCGGCGGAGGCCTTGAGCTCCGCGCCGTGGCCGGTGCCGTCGTCGCCGGCGCGCAGCAGCAGGCCGACGATGATGAAGCTGGCGAACAGCGACGTGCCGCCCTGGCTCATGAAGGGCAGGGTGACGCCGGTGAGGGGCAGCAGCTTGGTGACGCCGCCCACGATGAGGAACGCCTGGAAGCACAGCGCGCTCGTGAGGCCGACGGCCGCGAAGGCGGCGGAGTCGGACTTGGCGCGCGCCGCGGTGGCGTAGCCGCGCACGGCGAGCAGCAGGTAGCAGATGAGGACGGCCGAGCCGCCGAGCAGGCCGGATTCCTCAGCAATGGCGGTAAAGATAAAGTCGGACTCCACGACGGGGACGAGCGTGGGCTGGCCCTTGCCGATGCCCGCGCCCACGAGGCCGCCGTCGGCCAGCGAATAGAGCGACTGGACGATCTGGTAGCCGCCGCCGGCCGAGTCGGCCCACGGGTCGAGCCAGATGTTCACGCGGTTGCGCACGTGGCTGAAGGCGAAGTAGCAGAAGACGCCGCCCACGGCGAGCAGGAGGAACGACACCAGGACGTAGCTCACGCGGCCCGTGGCCACGTAGAGCATGATGACGAAGAAGACGAAGAAGAGAAGGGCGCTGCCCAGGTCGCGCTCAAAGACGACCAGCAGCAGGCTGATACCCCACATGACGAGCAGCGGCAGCAGCATGCGCAGGCGCGGGATGGCGAGCGGCCCGACGCGGCGCATCGAGATGGAGAGCGCTTCTCGGTTGGAGGCCAGGTAGAAGGCCAAAAAGAGGACGATGAGGATCTTCGCGAACTCGCCCGGCTGGAAACCGAAGCTGCCGATGTAGATCCACAGCTTGGAGCCGGAGATCTCGCGGCCGATGACGGCGGGCAGCAGCAGGAGCACAACACCGACTATGCCGATGGTGTACTTGTACTGGGCGAGGCGCTCGAAGTTGCGCGCGAAGGCGAGGACGGCCACCATCGCCGCCACCGAGGCGAACAGCCAAACGACCTGGTTGATGGCCAGCTCGGGCTTAAGCCTGGTGAGATAGGTGATGCCGATGCCCGAGAGCAGGAAGACGATGGGCAGGATGGCGGGGTCGGCCGCGGGCGCGAGCTTGCGGATGGCCACGTGGGCCAGCGCGAAGGCGGCGAAGAGCCCCAGCGGCACGCCGAGGTTCTCGAGTCCGAGCTGGTTGCCGGAGGTGACCACGTACATCGAGTAGAGGAGGATCACGGGAACGGCCGCGAGGATGAGCAGGAAGAGCTCGGTGTGGCGGCGCTGGAAGCCGCGGCCCTCCTCGAAGACCTGGGCGGCCAGGTTGTCGTTCTGCTCGGCGCGCGTGAGCGTGCGGTGCTTCTTGCGCATGTTACTGGCCTCCCTTCGCGGTGCCGTTCGTGGTGGTGCTGGTGGACGAGCTGCTGGAGCCCGTGGAGGTTGCGGTGGTGCCGGTGGAGGCGCTGCCGCTCGCAGAGCCGTCGGCGCTGGTCGTGCCGCTGCCCGTGCCCGCGTCGACCGGTGCGCCGGGGTCGCCCTCGCTCTTGGCCTCGTCGGCCACGTTGGCGGCGGCGCTCTTCTCGGCGTCGATCTGAGCGCGGTAGGCGTTCAGGGTCTCGCGGCCGGTCTCCTCGTTCTGGACGCGGATGCCGGAGCTGAGCTGGTCCTGCACGGAAGACGGCAGGTCGCTCACCGAGACGGCGCTCTCCTCGACGAGCGAGTAGAGGTCGATGCCCATGAAGCTCGAGTTGACGCCCTGGTAGATGGCCACGGTGCCGTTGTTGTTGCCCAGGTACCACTCGCCGCGGATAAACACGAGCACGACGGCCAGGGTGAGGGCCGCCACGACGGCGAGGGCCGCGACGACGAGGCTGACGCGCTTGAGGAGCTTCTTGCGGACGACCTCGGCCGTGCCGTCGTCGAGGACATCGACGACCACGACGGTCACGTTGTCGAGCCCGCCCGCGGTGAGGGCGGAGGCCACGAGGTTGTCCGCGGCCTGCTGGGGCGTCGCGCTCGATACGGCCACGGCCTCGATCTCGCTGTCGGGGATCATGGAGCTGAGGCCGTCGGAGCACAGGATGATGCGGTCGCCGTCGCTCACCTCGAGGGTGAAGTGGTCGGCGTACATGTCCGGGTCGGAGCCCAGCGCGCGGGTGATGATGGAGCGCGAGGGGTGCGTGCGGGCCTCGTCTGGCGAGATCTGCCCGGAGTCCACGAGCTCCTCGACGTAGGAGTGGTCGTGAGTCACGCGCACGAGGGTACCGTGGCGCAGCAGATAGATGCGCGAATCGCCCACGTGGGCGACGGCCATGCGGCCCTTCTCGATAAGGCAGCACGAGCAGGTGCAGCCCATGCCCGGCTTGCCGACGCCCTCCTCGGCCCCGCGGATCACGGCGGCGTTGGCGGACTCGACGGCCGCGCCGAGAAGCACGTCGTCTGCGTTGAGCGGCGCCTCGTCGGCAATGGTCTTCACGGCGATGGAGCTCGCGACCTCGCCCGCGGCGTGGCCGCCCATGCCGTCGCACACGGCAAAGAGCGGCGTGCGCATGAGGAAGGAGTCCTCGTTGTGGCCGCGAACGAGGCCCACGTCGGAGCGCGAGCCCCACGAGATGACCCCGTTGGCGCCCTGCACGACGTCGGCGCCGGCGCGGCCCTCGACGGCCATCTCGGCGCGACCCGGCGCGTTGGCCGGCTCGGCGGTGGCGGTGCTGTTCAGCTCCTCGGAGCTCATCCGCGGCTCACCCTCATGATGGTGTCGCCGACCTGGACCTCATCGCCCTCGC
This sequence comes from bacterium, assembly GCA_963610995.1. Lineage (GTDB taxonomy): Bacteria > Actinomycetota > Coriobacteriia > Coriobacteriales > Atopobiaceae > Paratractidigestivibacter. The sequence goes on from CAVDQW010000100.1 coordinate 30,343, forward strand.
GAAGCGTGACCGCCTGGGCGATGGCATGGCCGTTGACCAGCGTTCCGTTGGTGGAGCCCATGTCCTCGAGGACGAGCGCGGGGCCCTGGAGGCTGAAGCGCGCGTGCATGGACGAGACGTAGGGCTCGTCGACCACGATGTCGGCGCTGGGGGAGCGGCCCACCACGACGGGGCCGAGGATGTCCACGTGCAGGCCGCGGAGGCTGCGCGTGCCCTTCTCGACGTCGACGGACCAAATGGCGGCGTCGCGGCGCTGGCCCTTGACCAGGCCGACGCCGGTGCGCATCACGGCGAACAGGAAGATGTAGAGGACGACGACGAGGACGACGCGCCCGATGAACAGGACGAGATCGATCATTACTTGGTCTCCCTGAACTCGAGGTTCACCAGACCCAAGGTAAGAAGATCGCCGTCGCGCAGGGCGCACTCGTCCACGTCAACATCGTTGACCAGCGTGCCGTTGGTGGAGCGCAGGTCCACGATGTGCCACTCGCGGCCGTCCCAGCGCAGCTCCGCGTGGCGGCGGCTCACGTTGGGGTCGCGCAGCACGATGCCGCACTGGCTGCGCTCGCGGCCGATGACGGTGGTGGGAGCGGTGCCGGTAAAGGTGCGGCCGGTCTGGCGGTCGATGAGCAGGCAGGACGCGGCCGGCTGCTGGGGATAAGCGCCGCCGAGGCCCACGCCGTAGGGATCGGGGTTGTAGTTCTCCTGGACGGGCTGCGCCTGCTGGGCGGCCACGTCTACCTGGGCGGCGACGCTGGCGGCGACCTCGGGGTTGGAGCCGGCGGCCACGCCGGAGGCCACGTTGGCGGCGGCATCGGCGCCAACGCCGCGGCGCAGGTCGACGAGCGGGGTCGAGCGGCGCTGGGTGGTGGGCACCGGGATGGCTGCGGGGGCGGCGGCGCCCATGACGGGCGTGCCGACGACGGGCATGGGGGTGGACTCGCCGGAGGCGGCCACGGGCATCGGGGCCGAGCCGGGCTCGACGTAGTCGTAAGAAGAGGGCATCACGTTCAGGCCCGCGTCGGCGACGCTGGAGAGAGGCTCGAGCTCGCCGGAGGAGGGCACGGAGCTCACGGCGCGCTCAGCGGCGTAGCCGGCAGCGGCGCCGGCGGCCACGTTGGCGGCGCCGGCCGCGGCGGAAGCGGCCTCGGGCGCGGGGAAGTCGATGAGGCCCGGCGCCGAGGCGCTGACCTGCTGCAGGGGGGTCGCGGAGGGCGCCGGCTGCTGGGAGTCGCGGGGCGCCTGCTGGCGTGCGGGCTGCTGAGCTTGCTGCTGAGGCTGCTGGACCGGCTGCTGAGAAGCGCGGCCGCGGCTCGCCTTGGGCTGCTGGGCGGCAGCGGCGCCGCCCATGCTGGAGCTGGCGCCCAGGAAGGCCATCTCCTCGGCGCGCAGGTCGGCCAGGGCGGCGGCGTCGACGTTCTCGGCGAAGACGGCGAACTTGCCGCTGCGCAGCGACGGGTCGACCATGAAGCGGACGAGCGGCTCGCCCACGAACTCGTAGCCCTTCTTCTGGGCCTCGGCGGCCACGAAGGCGGCCGTCTCGAGCGTGATCTTCTGGTACAGGGGCCTCATGAGGGAGTCGTCGGAGGACGAGACGAGCACCGTGTACAGGGCGGGCGCGGTGTCCACGCCGTCGATCTCGTAGGTCTCGTTCTCCATCTCGCGCGCGGCGCGCTTGGCCAGCTTCTTGAAGGAGAAGGGCTCGGTGTATCCCTGCGGCGCCTCGCCAAAAACGGCGCCGATGCGGCTCTCGAACTCGTTAAGGAAGCTCATTGGAATCCTCGCTTTCCTGGTCCGCGTAGAGCGGCCCTCTGAGGACGGTCAAAATACACATAAACAGAAAACAGATTAACGCAACGGCGAGGGACGCCCATTCGGGCGTGCCCCATATACCACCATTCTCCACTCTGACCTTGAGAATGACTGAACCGGCGAGAATGCCCGCGCCGAGCGCCTGGCCCACGATTCCCGAGGCTACGGTGCCGCGCATGGCCACAAGCGAGCTCATCCACGCCGCCAGCGCCGCCGCGGCGGCAAAAAGCCACGTCGACGGTCGCTCGAGGGCAATAAGCACGACGTCAGCGGCTATGTTTGCCGAGAAACCCGCCTGCGCGCACGCAACGGCCGTGGCGCCGATGAGGTAACTCGCCGCCCCGGTGAAGAGCGCCGGAACCGGGTCGAGGCAGAAGCCCGCGAGCTGGGCGCCCGCGAGCGGCTGGCCCGCGGCCCAGGGCGCGAGCATCGAGGCGGTTGCCATGTTCTCGTCGCGGCCGACGGCGCACCACCAGGCCATGAGCGCGACGCCGAGGGCCGACGCGAGCGCGAACGACGAGCTCACGGGGCTTGTCGTGGCGACGGCCACGGCGTAGGCGGCGCCCACAAGCACGCTGCCGATGGGCGGCCACAGCGCGGTGAGCGCCACGGCGGCGGCAACGGAGGCCGCGCAGGCGGCGGTCGTGGCGCCGAAGGTCGCGCCGAGCGTGCCCGCGACGCCGACGCCGCACGTGAGCACGGCCGCGGCGGGAATCGCCCGCTCGGCCACGGCCCACGCTTGGGGAACGCGCAGGTGGAAGGCCAGGTGCTTTCGGCCCCAGCCGGCGTCGTCGGTCTCGTCGTCGCGCTCTGACTGCTCGATGAGCTCGGCGAGCGAGGCGCGCCCGTCCTCCGCGTTGCCGAGGACGTCCGCGAGCTCCGCCACGAGCTCCTCGACCGAGCTTGTGCGCTCCGAGGCGGTCGGCGCCAGGGCGCGCACCAGGGCGTCCTCGATCTCGAGGTCGAGGTCCGTCTCGCCTGCGGCGATTCTGCCGCGGTTCTTCTTGCCGGAGCCGCCCGAGATGCGCGGCCCGCGGTAGATCTGCTCGAGCGACTCCGCCGCGCTCGACGCCATGAAGGGGTTGTCGCCCGTGAGCGCCTGCCACAGGACACAAGCCAGCGAGAAAACGTCGGCGCGCTCGTCCACCAGCATGCCCTCGATCTGCTCGGGGGGCATGTAGCCCACGGTGCCGCCGCGCGCGCCGCCGTATCCGGCCGCCGCGCCCAGCTCCGCCATGCCCAGGTCGGCCAGCTTCACGGTGCCCATGCGGTCGATCATGATGTTCGTCGGCTTGATGTCCATGTGCAGGACGCGGTTCTCGTGGGCGTAGGCGAGGGCGCGGGCGCAGCTGACCAGGATATGCGCGCATTCCTCGTGGGTGAGACGGCCGCCCTCCACGCGCGCGAGCAGCTCGGCGAGGTTAAGGCCGTCCACGTACTCCATGATGAGGTAGGCGTAGCTGCCCGAGATCTCGAAGTCCAGGACGCTCACGATGTTGGGGTGGGCGAGGAGGCTCGCCGTGCGGGCCTCGAGCAGGACCTCGTCGACGGTGGAGGCGCCGATGTTCATCGGCGCGGATTCGCCGTCGCCGTCCGCGTCCGCGCCGATGAGCGGCATGCGCTTGATGGCGACGCGGCGCTGCAGGCGGGTGTCCCAGCAGGTGCACACGGTGCCGAAGCCTCCCGTGCCGCGCCGGGCCAGCACGCGATAACGGCCTAGAAGCATCTCGGTCGGCGGTTGAGGCTGGTTCATCTGGCTGTTGACCAGCGGCGTTGGTGTGGGGGTAAAGCTTCCCACGGCGGCTCCTTGTGCGTTTGAGGTGTGTTCGTTCGTCTGCCGTGTCCGCCCATTTTACCCCACCTGCCAGGCCTGCCATTGGTGACCGTCTCTACGCCGCAGATAGCGAGAGCCGCTAGCGGGGCGCCCGCCGGTTCGTTAATCCGTTTGCAGCAACGTGCGATGTGAGGCGTAGTGACTGTTTCCAATGGCAGGCCCCGTTGCCCTTTCCGCCCAAAAATCCCTCTTTACACCACCCCCGAGGTTTTGATATAGTCCTTTCTTGCACGCGGGCGTGGCGGAATTGGCAGACGCGTACGGTTCAGGTCCGTATGGGGGCAAC
>CAVDQW010000101.1:0-12834 GCA_963610995.1 bacterium
GTATTACGCCTTCGCCGGTTTTGACGAGGGCTTGGGAACTCCCGTTGTCACGATCGACAGAGAGGCCGAGGAATGACCGGCCTGCCGGAGAGCGCCGAGACGGTCGAGGCCTACAAGACCGCGCGCCGCGACGAGGTCATAGCTTGGATGCGGCGGATGCGCGCCAAGAAGGCCGCGAAGGAGACTATCCCCTTCATCTGAGCGTCAAGGCAACAACCCAAACGATGAACCAAGGCTCCCGCACGGGGGCCTTTTTCATACCCATAGGCCGCCCCGCACGGGGCACGAGCCGCGCCCGCACGGGCACGGGAAGGAGGGAACCGTGGCAAAAGAGAACGCCGCCCCCGAGACCGACGAGGCCGCAACCGAGCAGGCCGCCGAGCAGCCGGAGACCGACTACAAGGCGCTCTACGAGCAGGCCAAGGCCGAGTCGCGCAAGTGGGAGGGCCGCTCCAAGGCGAACGCCAAGGAGCTGGAGGCGCTGAAAAAGCAGCCCACCCGTGACCGCACGGTCGAGGACAGGCTGGCCACGCTGGAGAAGGAGAACGAGACGCTCAAGGCCAACGCTGCCCGCAACGCCCTCGTGGACTCCGTGGCCAAGGCCACGGGCCTCGACAAGTCCATCGTCTCCGCCCTCAACGGCGCCGACGAGGACGCCGTCACCGAACAGGCGCAGGCAATCGCCACGCAGCTCAAACTAAAGGAGGGCGGATGCGGTGCTCTCGCCCGAAAACATCACACCCACTCTTTGTGTTTGGTATATCAGCAAAACAAAATGCAGCTCGCATAAATAGATTTGCAAAACATAAGGGGTAGGTGTGAGGTTTACAAATTTAGAAGACCGGCCGCAGAGGCGTTCTAGTACAAAACACCGCCTCACAAGAATGGCTCACCCTGTATTCGGCCCCATCGGCGCAATCGTCGACAAAGCTATTTCTCATCGCTCAGCAATGGCAAAACACGCAAGGCCGCCCTTGCTCGCCCACCCAAACACGCGCGCGAACGAAAAGCGCCCCGCACAAGCGGGGCGCCGATAGCAAGAATCGATCTCTCACCTAGTAGGAAATGTCCTGCAGGGCGTAGACGTCGAGCGGCCCCTCGCGCAGGGCGGTGATGGACTGCACGAGCGCGACGGCGCCGGACATGGTGGTCGCCATGTCGATGCCGCGGCTCACGGCCTCGGAGCGAAGAGTCGCGCCGTCGCCGCGGGAGCTGTGGCCCTTGGGCGTGTTGATCATGAAGCTGATCTTGCCCTCGGCGAGCATGTCGCCGATGTTGGGGCTGCCCTCGGAGATGCGCTTGACGACCTCGCAGGGGATGCCCGCGGCCTTGAGCGTCTTGGCGGTGCCGCTCGTGGCAACGAGCTTGTAGCCCAGGTGCTGGAGCGACAGGGCCACGGGCGCCACGGAGCGCTTGTCGCGGTCACAGACCGAGAGGAACACGGCGCCCGACTGCGGCACGTCGTAGTCGATGGCCTCGCGGGTCTTGGCGTACGCCTTGGGGAAGGTGACGTCGAGGCCCATGACCTCGCCCGTGGACTTCATCTCGGGCCCGAGGGTCACGTCGGCGCCGGGGAAGCGGCTCCAGGGCATGACGGCCTCCTTGACGGCGTAGTAGCCGCGCTCGGCGTTCTCGGGCGGCAGGCCCAGGTCGGCGATCTTCTCTCCGCTCATGACGCGCACAGCGTACTTGGCGAGGCTGACGCCGGTGGCCTTCGAGGAGAACGGCACGGTGCGCGAGGCGCGCGGGTTCAGCTCGATGACGAAGACCTGCTCGTCGCGGACGGCGTACTGGACGTTCAGCAGGCCGCGGATGTTGCAGGAAAGGGCAAGCTTGCGCGTGATCTCGCGGATCTTGGCCACGATGGAGTCGGAGAGCGAGAACGGCGGGAAGCAGCAGGCGGAGTCGCCGGAGTGGATGCCGCACTCCTCGATGTGCTCGAGGACGGCGCCCACGTAGCACTCCTCGGTGTCGCACAGGGCATCGACATCGAGCTCGATGGCGTCCTCGAGGAACGCGTCGAGATAGACGGGGTGGTCGGGCGAGACCTTGGTGGCCTCGGCCATGTAGGTGACGAGGTCGTCGTCATCGTAGACGATGCCCATGCCGCGGCCGCCGAGCACGTAGCTCGGGCGGACGAGCAGCGGGTAGCCCACGCGGCGGGCGACGGCCTTGGCGTCGGCGATGGTCTCGGCGGTGGAGGAAGGCGGATAGGCGATCTCGAGCTTGTCGAGCAGCGCGGCGAAGCGGTCGCGGTCCTCGGCGAGGTCGATGGCCTCAGGCTGGGTGCCCATGATGGGGACGCCGGCGGCCTTCAGGCGCTTGGCCAGGTTGATCGGGGTCTGGCCGCCGAGCGTCACGATGACGCCCTCGGGCTTCTCGACCTCGATGATGTTCATGACGTCCTCGAAGGTGAGCGGCTCAAAGTAGAGTCGGTCGGAGGTGTCGTAGTCGGTGGAGACCGTCTCGGGGTTGCAGTTGACCATGATGGTCTCGTAGCCCTTGGCGTGCAGGGCGTACGCCGCGTGGCAGCAGCAGTAATCGAACTCGATGCCCTGGCCGATGCGGTTGGGGCCGGCCGAGAGGATGATCGCGCGGGGCTTCTCGGCCTCGTGGAACTCGGTCGCGCCGCCCTGCTCGTAGGTGAAGTAGTGGTAGCTCGTGCGGCTCGCGAACTCGCCGGCGCAGGTGTCGACGGTCTTGACGAGCGGACGGACGCCCAGGACCTCGCGGATGGCTCGCACGGTGTCCTCGCGCTGGCCGGTGAGGTGGGCGATCTGCACGTCGGAGAAGCCCATCTGCTTGGCGGCGAGCATGTGCTCGGCGTCGAGGCCGGAGAGGCCCAGCTCGGCGATGGCCTTCTCGGCCTTGACGATATCGTTGATGCGGTGAAGGAACCACTGGTCGATCTTGGTGGCGTCGAAGACCTGCTCGACCGTCCAGCCGCGACGCAGCGCCTCGGCCACGTAGAGAATGCGCTCGGGCGTCGGCGTGGAGACCTTCTCGGCGAAGTTCTCCTCGTCGAAGTCGTCCTTGCCGTCGGCGCCGAGGCCGGCGTGGCCCTGCTCAAGGGAGCGCATGGCCTTCTGCATGGCCTCCTCGAAGGTGGAACCGATGGCCATGACCTCGCCGACGGCCTTCATGCGCGTGGAGAGGCGGTCAGAGGCGCCCTTGAACTTCTCAAAGGCGAAGCGCGGGATCTTGACGACGCAGTAGTCGATGGACGGCTCGAAACAGGCCGGCGTCGAGTGCGTGATGTCGTTCTGGATCTCGTCGAGGGTGTAGCCCACGGAGAGAAGCGCCGCCATCTTGGCGATCGGGAAGCCGGTGGCCTTGGAGGCGAGCGCCGAGGAACGCGACACGCGCGGGTTCATCTCGATGACGATGACGCGGCCGTCCTCAGGGTTGACGGCGAACTGCACGTTGGAGCCGCCACAGGCGACGCCGACGCGCTCGAGGATGGCGATCGAGTAGTCGCGCAGGCGCTGGAGCTCGAAGTCGTTGAGCGTCTGGCACGGGGCCACGGTGATGGAGTCGCCGGTGTGGACGCCCATGGGGTCGAGGTTCTCGATGGAGCAGACGATGACGCCGTTGCCGGCCACGTCGCGCATGACCTCCATCTCGATCTCTTTCCAGCCCTCGATGGACTGCTCGACCAAGACCTCGGTCTCGGGCGAGAGCGCGAGGCCCTGCTCGCAAATGCTCAGCAGGTCATCGTGGTCGTAGGCGATGCCGCCGCCCGCGCCGCCGAGGGTGAAGGACGGGCGGATGACCACGGGGTAGCCGCCGACCGCGTCGACGGCGGCCTCGCACTCCTCCATGGTGTGGGCGATCTCGGACTTGGCGACGTCGATGCCGATGTCCTTCATGGCGGCGGCGAAGAGCTCGCGGTCCTCGCCGGTCTCGATGGAGTCGATGTCGCAGCCGATGACCTCGACGCCGTACTTGTCGAGCACGCCGGCGTGGGCGAGCGCGACGGCGCAGTTGAGGCCGGTCTGGCCGCCCATGTTGGGCAGCAGCGCGTCCGGACGCTCCTTCTCGATGACCTTGGCCACGGAGTTGGCGGTGATCGGCTCGATGTAGGTGCGGTCGGCCGTATCGGGATCGGTCATGATGGTCGCCGGGTTGGAGTTGACGAGGACGACCTCGTAACCCTCCTGGCGAAGCGCCTTGCAGGCCTGGGTGCCGGAATAGTCGAACTCGCAGGCCTGGCCGATGACGATGGGGCCGGAACCGATGATGAGGATCTTCTTGATGTCGGTGCGCTTAGGCATTAGAAGCGCCTCCCTTCGCGGACGTCGATGGCAAGGTAGTCCTCGACACCGTCCATGAGGCGCGCGAAGGCGGCGAAGGCGTAGGTCGAGTCGTTGGGGCCGGGCTTGGCCTCGGGGTGGTACTGCATGGAGAAGGCCGGCAGGTCGAGGAACTGGATGCCCTCGGGCGTGCCGTCGTTGAGGTTCACGTGAGTGAGGCGAATGCGGCCGTAGTCAGCGGTCTGGACAACCGGGGCGATGTGCTTTTCGCTCCAGAATCGCAGGTCGTCGACGTGCTCGGAGTAGCCGCCGGAGAGCTCGGGGATGAGCGGGCCGAAGGTCTTGAAGATCGGGCCGTAGTTGTGGTTCTGGGCGGTGATCTCGACCTTACCGGTGAGCAGGTTCATGACGGGCTCATTGCCGCCGTGGTGGCCGTACGGGAGCTTCTCGATCTGGCCGCCGGCCGCGAGCGAGATGACCTGGTTGCCGAGGCAGATGCCGAAGACGGGGAGTTTGCCGAGGCACGCCTTGACGGCCGCGACCACGGGCGGGACGGTCTCGGGGTCGCCGGGGCCGTTGGAGAAGAAGATGCCGTCGGGGTTCATGGCCAGGGCCTTCTCGGCGGGCGTGTCCCACGGCACGACGGTGACCTCGCAGCCCACGGCGGCCAGGCGCTTGGCGATGCCGGCCTTCTCGCCGCAGTCGTAGGCGACGACCTTGTGCTTGCACTCCCCCTTCGCCGGCACGACGTAGGTCTCGGCGGTCGAGACGTCGGCCACATAGTTGTGCTCGGAGATGGGCTCGGAGGCCTTCACGCGGGCGACCAGGCTCTCGGGGTCGAGGTCGGTCGTGGAGATGGCCGCCTTCATGGCGCCGCCCTCGCGGATCTTAAGGGTCAGGGCGCGGGTATCGACGTCCTCGATTGCCACGATGCCGCGCTCGCGCAGGAACTCGGGCAGAGAGGTGACGGACTGCCAGTTGCTGGGCTCGTAGCACATGTCGTGGACGATAAGGCCGGCGAGGTGAAGCTCGCGCGCCTGCATGTCGATCTCGTTCACGCCGTAGTTGCCGATCTGGGGATACGTCAGAGTGACGAGCTGGCCCGCGTAGGAGGGGTCGGAGACGATCTCCTGGTACCCGACCATCGAGGTGTTGAAGACCACCTCGCCGAAGGTCTCGCCCTCGGCGCCCGCGCAGCGCCCGAAGAAATAACTGCCGTCCTCAAGCGCCAGGAGCGCCTTAGGGGTGTTGCCGCCGTCGACCAAGAGGTTCAACGCGTCACCGTCCTTTCGTCTGCGCCCAGAGGGCTTCGCATGCAACCTGAGCGGCGCAAATGCGCGCGTTATAAAAAACGGAGCCACCGCGCCGCGTTGGCGCAGAACTCCGAGAAGGCTGCTGCAAATACGTTGTGGACGCCTTTTCGGTCTCTCGTACCGTCTTAAAGGTCTGCATTGCAGTATAGCGACCAAAAGTAAGGAATATTCGACGATTGTCGGACTTTACATATAAGAAACCGCAGGTCGTTAAATAAATTTATGTTTGGGAACCAAACAGATTGTTAGGTGTGGACCGCCAGGACTGCACCCATGATGGTCTACGCAGCAATTGATCGCGGTGCGTCATGCCGCGCCGAAGAAGACACGAAGCGCAAGTGAATCAACCCGCTCCGGGAGGCGTGGCGTGCTGGTGGTGCGCGATCCTCCCAGGGAGGGCAAAAAACCGGGAGAACTTTGCCAGGCTGTTCAGAGTGCCGCAAATTGCCCCGCCGCGGAAGGCGTGGCGTACCGGTGGTACGTGAGCCTTCCGCGGCGGGGCAAGATGTGGTGCTATGGACAGTCTAGAAGGAACTAGCAGACGCCCTGGGCGAGCATGGCGTCGGCAACCTTCTCGAAGCCGGCGATGTTGGCACCCAGAACGAAGTTGCCCTCGTTGCCGTACTTCTTGGCGGTGTCGTCAACATTGTGGAACATGCCGCGCATGAGCTGCTCGAGCTTGCCGTCGACCTCCTCGAAGGTCCAGGAGAGGTGCTCGGCGTTCTGGCTCATCTCGAGGCCGGAAACGAGCACGCCGCCGGCGTTGGCAGCCTTGCCAGGCATGAAGGCGACGTCGTTCTTCTGGAAGTACTCGGTGGCGTCGATGGTGGTCGGCATGTTGGCGCCCTCGCCCACGACCTTGCAGCCGTTGGCGACGAGCGCCTGGGCGTCCTCGAGGAGCAGCGTGTTCTCACGGGCGCAGGGAAGCGCGATGTCGCAGGGGAGCTGCCAGCAGCCGCGGCCCTCGCCCTCGTGCCAGACGGCGTTCGGCTTCTCGTCGACGTACATGGCGAGGGAGACGCCCTTGTCGTTGCCGGAGCGCTTCTTGTTGTAGTGTGCTCGAGCACCTGGTAGTCGATGCCCTCCTGGTCCTCGACCCAGCCCTTGGTGTCGGAGCAGGCGATGACCTTGCCGCCGAGCTGGGCGACCTTCTGGATGGCGTAGATGGCGACGTTGCCGGAGCCGTGGACGACGACGTTCTTGCCCTCGAAGGAGTCGCCGTTGGACTTGAGGTACTCGTCCACGAAGTAGACCAGGCCGTAGCCGGTGGCCTCGGTGCGGGCGAGGGAGCCGCCGAAGGAGAGGCCCTTGCCGGTCAGGACGCCGGTCCACTCGTTGCGGATGCGCTTGTACTGACCGAACATGTAGGCGACCTCACGGCCGCCGACGCCGAGGTCGCCGGCGGGAACGTCGGTGTTGGGGCCGATGTGGCGGCAGAGCTCGGTCATGAAGGACTGGCAGAAGTGCATGATCTCGTTGTTGGACTTGCCCTTGGGGTCGAAGTCGGAGCCGCCCTTGCCGCCGCCCATGGGAAGGGTCGTGAGGGAGTTCTTGAGAATCTGCTCGAGGCCGAGGAACTTCAGCATGCCGAGGGTGACCGTGGGGTTGAAGCGCAGGCCGCCCTTGTAGGGCCCGATGGCGGAGTTGAACTCGACGCGGTAGCCGCGGTTGACCTGGACCTTGCCGGAGTCGTCGACCCAGGGCACGCGGAACATGACGACGCGCTCAGGCTCGACGAGGCGCTCGAGGATAGCGGCCTGCTCGTACTCGGGGTGAGCGTCAAGGGACGGCTGAAGGGTGCCCAGGATCTCGGTGGCAGCCTGGATGAACTCCTTCTGCTCGGGATAGCGCTCCTTGAGCTGTGCGAGGACGTTGTCGCAATAAGTCATGCTCTCTCCTATCGTCTGGGCCCTTCGGCGGGATGCCTAAGCGGCCTTATATACAACACGAAGATTACGCATGTTGTGTTTCACGTTATGTTTCGGGTCGAAGGCCGTAACTTTATCGCGAAGTACAAGAAACATGCTGAAAATACAGGCAGCTCAGACGCGTGTTGCTTATCTAATTTGAAAAATGGAGGAGCGGTGAACGGTAACTTAGACCCGCGAACGGCACCTATTAAGAGGCCCCGCGAAACAAAGAGCGACCCCCGCCTAAGCGAGGGTCGCGATCAATCTGGAGCGGGTGACGGGAGTCGAACCCGCGTCATTAGCTTGGAAGGCTAAGGTTCTACCGTTGAACCACACCCGCATATGATGGTCGGGGCGACTGGATTCGAACCAGCGACCCTCTGCTCCCAAAGCAGATGCGCTACCAAGCTGCGCCACGCCCCGGAACCGAAGATTTACTATACGCGAGAAACGTGCCGAGGGCAAGCGACGAGTATAGAATGGCTGGTATTACACCCCGTGCGAAAGGCCTCTCATGGCACGCTCCCCTCTTGGCAAGACGTTGATTATCGCGAACCCGGCCGCGCACAGCGGGGACGGCGAGAAAGGCGCGCGCTTCGCCGAGACGTTTCTCGGCAGCTATGCCTCGGCGACCGACGGTTTCGAGGTCGTCCGGACCGCCGCTCAAGGGGATGCCACGGGCATTGCCTCCGAGTCCGCGGCTTACGACACCGTCGTGGCCCTCGGCGGGGACGGCGTCATCCACGAGATCGTCAACGGGCTCATGCAGATTCGTCGCGACGAGAGGCCGCAGCTCGGCATCATTCCCATGGGATCGGGCAATGACTACGCCCGCACCCTCGGGATGAAGAGAAACGACGTGGCGGAGGCGCTCGCGCAGCTCGTGAGGGGCGAATGCCGCAGCTGCGAGCTCGGGCGCGTCAACGGAATCCACTATATGCAGACGCTCTCGTTCGGCCTCGACGCCGCCATCGCGCTCGACACGACGGATAAGCGCGCGGAAGGTACGAGCCAAAAGGGAGAGGAGCTCTTCGTCCGCTCCGCCATAAGAATTCTCTCGGGAGCCAAAGACGGTTACGCATGCAGGGCGGTGTTCGACGGTGACGGCCCCATTGACCTGGCAAGCATCATCTTTGCCATCCAGGTAGGCCCCACCTACGGCGGCGGATTCAAGATCTGCCCGGAGGCGGACGTCACAGACGGCCTACTGGACGTCTGCTACAACGTCTCGATCCCCTCGACGCCCAAGCTGCTTGCGCTCCTCGGCCTCGCAAGGGCCGGCAAGCACACCATATCCAAAGTGGTCTCCTCAAGGCGCGTCTCGCACGCAGAGCTGCGCTTCGACCGGGAACCTCCATGCCAAGTGGACGGAGAGAAGCTCGTCGGAACCGAATTCGTCATCGATGTGGTGCCGGACGCGATCGACGTGATATTCCCCAAATAGCTGCGCGCGCAGGACCTGCAGAAGCACTCGGCGCGCTCCGAGACGAAGCCCACAGACCCCGTCGCACAAAAGAAGGGCCCCGAGATAGCTCGGGGCCCAAGTCTTGAAGCGATGTAAGCCGAGGACTACTTGGCAGCAGCCTGGAGCATAGCCTTGACCTCGGTGACGGTCTTGAGCTTGACGACCTTATCGGCAAGGACGTCGCACTCCTCCTTGGTCCACTGCGAGATGATGCGACGGGTGCGCAGGATGGACGGGGCGGAGACGGAGAACTCGCCCAGGCCGAAGGAGATCAGCACGGGGATGAGCAGCGGATCGGCAGCAGCCTCGCCGCACATACCGACCATGATGCCGGCCTTGTTGCCCGCCTCGATGATGCGCTTAAGGGAGCGGATAACGGCAGGCTGGTACGCCTCATAGAGGTAAGCGACCTTGTCGTTGCCGCGGTCGGCGCACATGGTGTAGCCGATCAGGTCGTTGGTGCCGATGGAGAAGAAGTCGCACTCCTCGGCAAGGTCGTCGGCGATGAGGGAGGCCGCGGGGGTCTCGATCATGGTGCCGACCTCGATGTCCTTGTTGTACGCGACGCCGCGAGCGTCAAGGTCGGCCATGCACTCCTTGACGAGGTCCTTGACCTTGCGGATCTCCTCGAGGTTGGTCACGAGCGGGACCATGATCTTGACGTCGCCGAAAGCGGAGGCGCGAAGCAGGGCGGTGAGCTGCACCTTATACTGCTCGGGATTGGCGAGGCAGTAACGGACGGCGCGATAACCGAGGAACGGGTTCTCTTCCTTGGCGAGGTCGAGATACGGGATCTCCTTGTCGCCGCCCACGTCGAGGGTGCGGATAATGACCGGCTGGTTCTTCATCGCCAGGGCGACCTTCTGGTAAGCGGCGAACTGCTCGTCCTCGCTCGGCAGCTCCTTGGCATCCATGAAGAGGAACTCGGAGCGGAAGAGGCCAACGCCCTCGCAGTCGTGCTCGATGGCCACGTTGGCGTCGTCGGGGTTGCCGATGTTGGCGACGAGCAGCTTCTCGATGCCGTCGGCCGTGGCGGTCTTCTGGCCGCGGTAAGCCTCAAGGGCGGCCTTCTCAGCAGCAAACTGCTTGGCCTTGGCACGGTAGTGGCGAAGCTCGCGGTCATCCGGGGTCGGGACGACCTTGCCCTTCTCGCCGTCGACGATGACCATGTCGCCGGTCTTGATGTTCTTGGTCGCATCGGGCACGGAGAGAACCGCGGGGATCTCGAGCGCGCGGGCGATGATGGCCGAGTGAGAAGTGCGGCCGCCGGTCTCGGTAACGATGGCGACGACGTTGTTCTTGTCGATGTCGGCGGTCATGGACGGCGTGAGCTCGTGAACGATGACGACGGAGTTCTCGGGCAGCGTGGAGAGATCGATGAGCTCCTGGCCGAGAAGGTCGGCGAGAAGGCCGGTCTTGACGTCGGCGACGTCGGCGGCGCGCTCGCGGAAGAGCTCGTCCTCCATGTTGGAGAACATGTTGTAGTACATGTCGTAGGCCTCGGAGACCGACTGCTCGGCGCACTTGCCGGACTCGATGGAGCGGTTGACCATCTCCTTGATGCCGTCGTCCTCGGCGAACTCGATGTGAGCGCCCATGATAGCCGCGGCCTCGGGTCCGACGGTCTCGGTCATGCGCTCGATCTGGGCGTTCGTCTGCTCGATGAACTTGGCGACGGCGGCCTGGTAGCGGTCCTTCTCGGCCTGCGCGTCCTCCGGAGCGTGCGGCGTGAAGCTCAGATCAGGCTCGACCGCGACGCGCGCGACGCCGATGCCGACGCCGTCGGAGGCGTTGACGCCCTCGTACGACAGGTAGCTGTCGCCCTTAACTCCATCACTCATGTTATCCCCCTAGTAATCCGCCGCTTTCGCGGCACTTCCCTTATATGCTCACGCGGCCGTGCGACCGGCCGCGCATAAGAGCCGAACTAATTCTCCCCAGTGGTTCCGTTGGAAGCCTTGAACTGCTTCGCCGCCTCGGACTGGCTCTCCTCAACGGCGCGCGCCTCGGCGGCGTCCTTGGCGTTCTGCATATCGTTGGCGATGATGCCGGGCATGGCGCGGCCCATCTTCTTGTAGAGCGCGGTGACGACGCGATCGATCTTCTCGCGCTTGGCGATGCCCTTGGATGCCGCGGTCGCGGTACCGCAGGCAGAAGCGAAGACGAGGGCCGTGTCGTAATCGGCGCCGCGGGTCACCATAGAAAGGAAGCCGGCGACCATGGAGTCGCCCGCACCGGTGGCGTTGACGAGGCGGATGCGAGCAGTGGGAACGATGTGCTCGGCGCCGTTCTCGTCAAGAAGCAGCGAGCCGTGGCCGCCGCAGGAGATGATGACGTTGCGGGCACCCTCTTCCTGGAGCTTGTGCGCATAGGGCATGCACTCCTCGGGCTCCTCGATGTTCACGCCGTAGATGCGCCCGACCTCGTGGTTATTGGGCTTGATGAGGAACGGGTGGGAAGAAAGCGAGTCCATGAGCAGCTGGCCGGGGGCGTCGACGACGAACTGGATGCCGCGGCCGGCGAAGCGCTTCATGATCTGGTTGTAGATATCGGTGGGCAGGCAGCTCGGAATGGAGCCCGTAAGCACGAGCGTGTCGCCCGCGCCGATGACGTCCATACGATCGAGCAGCTCCTCGATCTTCTTCTCGGAGATCTTGGGGCCCATGCCGTTGCACATCGTCATGACGATGCCATTGAGCTTGACGTTGATGCGGGTATAGCCCTTATCGAGGCACACGAAGTTGGACGAGATGCCCTTTTCCTGCAAGCGGTGAAGCAGGTAATCGCCCGTGAAGCCGGCGGCGATGCCCATCGCGATGCTGGGGGTTCCGACCTCCTTGAGCAGGGTGGAAATGTTGATACCGTTGCCACCGCAGTGCAGCTCTTCGCTCGAGGAACGGTTCGTGTAGCCCATATCGAGCGTCAGCGGGTGCATGACGTAGTCAAGGGCAGGGTTCAACGTCATCGTGTAAATCACGCGTTCTCCTTCCGACAGGATGCGACAGGATTTAGTATGCCGCAAACCCAATGCCCCGAGCACAAGAAAATCTGCTCATGCGGGTCTCATTTTGTAATGGGGTTACAAGGCGGGGCGGCAGCATTCGGTGAACGGGCTGATGAGGGGGTGTCAATTGCGGAAAACCCGCATTACGAAACCGCTTTATCGGATCAATTGAGGCCAGGGGGGGATACCCTTCGGCGAACATGGACGCCGGACCGACAAGCCCACGCGGTAACGGAGTAAATGACGGCGAGTGCGTCGAGGCCTGTCTTTGTAAAAATGTCACGCCGCCTCGCCGTCGGTTCCGGCGTAGCGGCGGCGCCGATTTTGAAAGTTATCCGCGAAACTGTCACCCAAACGTCACCAGGAGGACGTCGCCAAAGCGACCTAAACATAAAGGCCGCAACCGAATAACGGCTGCGACCTCGTGTTTCTTATGGTGCGCCCTGAGGGATTCGAACCCCCGACCTTCGGATTAGAAGTCCGCGGCTCTATCCAACTGAGCTAAGGGCGCATGCAATTGGCTATTTTAGCATCAACCGAGCTTTGCCTTGGCGGCAAGAATGCCGGCGACGGTTTTGCCGTCCTTGATAAGCCCCTCAAGGATGGCTTCGACCACGTCATCCATCGGCAACCAGAGCGCCGAGATGAGCTCGCCGTCGTCGGGCCGGGCCTCGCCGTCCTCCAAATCTGTCGCGAGAAAGACCTCGGTGTGCTCGTCGGTGAACCCGATCGAGCCGTAATCGCTCACGAGGTGCTCGAGCCTTCGGGCGCGAAGGCCCGTCTCCTCGGCGAGCTCACGAGCGGCGCACGCATCGGCTCCCTCATCGGCGTCGAGCTTGCCCGCGGGGATCTCCAACGCCATACGGCCGACGGCCACGCGGTATTGGCG
>CAVDQW010000102.1:0-4305 GCA_963610995.1 bacterium
GTCGATGCGCAGCTCGCGCGGGTCGAGGCGGATGAGCGCGTCGGCGCGCGTGAGCTGCGCGGTGAGGAAGGCCGCGCTTACGCAGTAGCACAGAACGGTTGCCACGGCGACGCCCATCGTGCCCCAGCCGAGGACGGCCACGAACATGGCGTCGAGCACGACGTTGAGCGCCGCCGATATCGCGAGCGCGAAGAGCGGCATCTTGGTCACGCCTACGCTCCGGAAGACGGCCGCGACGAAGTTATAGAGAAGAACGGCGGGCATGCCTAGGAGGTATATGCGCAGATAGATAAGGGCTTCCGCCATGGTTTCGTCAGGGACCTGCAATGCCTCGAGCAAGGGCTGCGCGAAAACCTCGCCGATGACAGCGACCGCGAAGCCGATGGCTGCAAGGAGCACCGAGCTGTGCACGGCGCGGCGCACGGTCTTCTCGTCGCCCGCGCCGACGGCGTTGGCGACGACGACGTTCGTGCCGATGGCTATACCGACGAAGAGGTTGACGAGCAGGCTCACGATGGGGGAGTTCGCGCCGACCGCCGCCATGCCGAGCGAGGCGCCGTCTGTTGAGAAGTGCCCGATAACGAAGACGTCGACGAGGTTGCTGAGCTGCTCGAGGATGCCGGTCGCGGCGACGGGCAAGGCGAAGAGCGGCACGGATTTCCAGAGTGAGCCTTTGAGGATGGCGTCGGTGCGCATGGGGCTTCTTTCTGTTCGCGGGGTTTTCCGCAGACGAGGATAGACCCCTGGAGCGGCTCCAAGGCAAGCGTTTATCTGTGCGAAAAGGTGACGGGTCCGCCGGGGCATGCCGTCTGCAGGCTGCTTGGTTGCACATGGAAAGGCCCCGGATCGCGCTCAGGGCGATTCGGGGCCTTGGGGCTTGCGCGGGGACGGGCGCGCTAGAGGTCCTGGAAGGTGACGTTGCAGCTGCCGCCCTCGGGGTGCACGAGGTCGGCGAGGGTCTTGGAGTCGAGGTAGCTCGAGGTCACGCGGCCGAGGTCTCGCCAGACGCTCACTGTGGAGCAGGTGTTGACCTGCGGGCAGATGGTGCCGTTGGAGCAGTCGAGGCAGTTGACGGGGGCGAGGCTGCCTTCCGCCGCGCGCAGGATCTCGCCCAGCGTGTAGTCCTTGGGCTCGCGGGTGAGCTTGTAGCCGCCGCCCTTGCCGCGCTGGCTCTGCACGTAGCCCGCCTTGTGCATGAGCGAGATGACCTGCTCGAGGTACTTGCGCGAGATATTCTGGCGCTTGGAGACGTCGCCCAGGGAGACCCAGCCCTCGTGGCCTGCGAGGTCGGCCATCGCGCGCAGGGCGTAGATGCCCTTCGTCGAGAACATTCCCATGTGGGTCTCCAATCAAAATCCAAACACCTGCAAAGGAGACAGTCCCTTTTGCAGGCAACGGCAATAAAACCTGCAAAGGGGACTGTCCCCTTTGCAGGTCGTCCGGTTAGCGGCTCTCGAGCATCTCCTGGAGGGTGCGCCAGGCGAGCTCGGCGCACTTGACGCGCGCGGGCATGTGGGCGATGTCCTTGAGGATCGAGGCGTCCTCGAGGGCGAGGAGCGACGGGTCGTCCTCGGGAATCTCGCCGCGGACCATCTGCATGAAGAGCTGGCAGAGCTCGATGGCCTTCTCGGGGGTCTTGTCGATCATGAGGTCGCTCATGATGTCGGCCGAGGCCTGGCTGATGGCGCAGCCGTGGCCGGTGAAGGCGGCCTCCTCGATGGTGCCGTCGTCGGCGAACTTGACCTGGAACTTGAGCTCGTCGCCGCAGGAGGGGTTGACGCCCTCGTGCTCGCAGTCGGCGTCGTCGAGCTCGTACTTGTAGTCGGGGTGGGACACGTGGTCCATGAACTCGGCGTTGTAGAGGTCAGTCACGGCCATGGAATACCTGCCAAACTTGTGCGAGACCGTCCATCAGGCGGTCGATGTCGGACTTGTCGTTGTAGAAGGCCATGCTGGCGCGGCAGCAGGCCAGGTTCTCCACGCCGAGCCAGGTAAGAAGCGGCTGGGCGCAGTGGTGGCCGGCGCGGATGCAGACGCCGGACATGTCGAGGATGCTGGCCACGTCGTGCGGGTGCACGCCGCGGACGTTGAAGCTCACGACGCCGTGGTGGCGCGCGGAGTCGGCGCTGCCGATGACGTCGATGTAGTCGGTCTGGGCGAAGCGCTCCATGCAGTAGGCCACAAGGGCCGCCTCGCGCTCGGCCACGGCCTCAAGGCCCACGGTCTCGGTGAGGTAGGTGAGCGCGGCGCCGGTGGCGAAGATGCCGGCGGCGTCCTGCGTGCCGGCCTCGAACTTCTCGGGGACGGGCGCCCAGGTGGCGTCCTGCTCGCTCACGGAGTCGATCATCTCGCCGCCGGTGAGCATGGGCGGCATCTGCGCGAGAAGGTCGTGACGGCCCCAGAGCACGCCCACGCCCATCGGGCCCAGGCACTTGTGGGCGGAGAAGGCGAGGAAGTCGGCGCCGAGCTCTGCCACGTCCACGACCAGGTGCGGCGTGGACTGCGCGGCGTCGACCACCATGTAGCCGCCGTTGGCGTGCACGGCGTCGGCGACGGCGCGAACCGGCAGCTCGCAGCCCATGACGTTGGAGACGTGGGCGCATGCGGCGATCTTGGTCTTGGGGCCGATTTTCGAGGCGATCTCGGCCTCGGCCAGCGTGCCGTCCTTCTCGGGGTGCATGACCACGAGGGTGGCGCCGACCGCGCGGCAGGCCTGCTGCCAGGGGATGAGGTCGGAGTGGTGCTCCATCACGGTGACGCAGACCTCGTCGCCGGGCTCGAGCACGGTGGGCGCGAAGCTCTTGGCCACGAGGTTCAGGCTCTCGGTGGTGTTGCGGGTGAAGACGACGTCGTCGGCGAGCGGTCGGTCCTTCTCGTCGACGGCGCCGATAAAGGTCGCGATCTGCTTGCGGACGGCGGAGATCTCCGCGGTGGCCTGCACCGACAGGCTGTAGAGGCCGCGCAGCGGGTTGGCGTTCATGCGCTGGTAGAAGTCGCGCTCGGCGTCCATCACGCAGGCGGGGCGCTGCGCGGTGGCGGCGCTGTCGAGAAACGCGATCTGAGGGTTGCGGGCCAGCAGCGGGAAGTCCGCCTTATACGGGTTCTGCTCGATGTCGACCATCACGCCTCCTCGCCATCCGCAAAGGGGACTGCCCCTTTTGCGGGTTCTGCGCCCTCGTCGAAGTCGTGGGCCACGTCGGCCCCAAGGACCTCCTCGGCGCGCAGGACGGCCGCATTGTGGGAGGTCGCTTCCGGCGCGTGCATGATGGCGTCCTCGAAGATGGCGCGAACGAAGAGCTGCTCAGCCTCGTGGCGAGAAAGGCCGCGGTCCATGAGGTAGTCGATCTGCTCGGGGGAGACGCTGCCGATGGTGGCGCCGTGGTTGCCGGCAACGTCGTCCTCGTCGCACAGGATCGTCGGGACGGTCTTGTTGACCACGTCGTCGCCCAGCACGAGGACGTTCTCGGCCTCGTTGCCCTTGGCGCCGCGGGCGCCGTGGACAAGGTCGATCGTGGCGCGCAGGGACTTGCGGGCGGCGCCGTCGAGGGCGCCGGACTCGGCCACCTCGGCGCGGGTGTTCTTGCCGCGCATGCGGACGACGTGGTTGATGTCCAGCACGTTGGCGTCGTGCGCGTAGTAGCGGCAGGTCAGGTCGATGCGGGCGCGGGCGCCGGCGAGGTCGGCCGCAAGGCCCATGGCCACGGTGCCGCCGCCGAGCGCGTACTGGCGCACCTCGATGTGGGCGTCCTCGTCGGCGGTGATGCCCACGCTCTCCAGGTGCTGCTGGGCGGCGGTGACGCCCAGGACCTCGATGATGGTCACGTTCGCGCGGGCCTCGGCCACCACGCGGAGCAACGAGCCGCTGGTGGTGGCGCCCGCATCGGCATTCTCGCCGCCGTGGACGGCAACCACGATGGTGACGGTCGCGCCCTCGCGGACCATGACGCCCGTGTCGGAGACGGTGCCGGCGTCGGCGTCCACGTCCACCACGATGGGGTTCTCGCGCACGGTGTTGCGCGGCACCTCGACGTAGCGGGCGTCGGCCGCCTGAGAGGTCACCCAGTCGGTGACCTTGCTCCCCATGCCGCACTCCATCTTGCCGAAGAGCTGCGGCAGCGCGAAGTAGACGTCGCCCTTGCGCGAGAGCCGCGGCACGGTGAGGGTGACGTCGTTGGCGCGCAGGCGGTTCCAGGTCTGCGCGGGGGCGGTGTTCACGCGCTCGAGCGTGACGGTGGCGTCGGCGGCACTAGCGCCGGCGACGGCGGTGTTCTTCTCGTCAGCCATTAGCCGATGGCCCCTTCCATC
>CAVDQW010000103.1:0-6381 GCA_963610995.1 bacterium
ATCAGGAGCAGGTCGAGGTCGTCGAGGTTCCCGCCACCGACGTCGTGGTCGATGAGGCCGCTTCCGACGCCGTCGCGACCGAGGGCGCTTCCGAGGCCGAGGGCCCTGAGGTGACCGAGGGCGCCGCCGAGGGCGATAAGGCCGAGGCCGGCGCCGCCGCCGACAAGGCCGACGCCGCCGTCAAGGCCGACGGCCAGGAGACCGACAACGCCGCCTCCGACGCCGCTGAGAAGACCGACGCCACTGCTGCGACCGATAAGGCCGAGAGCGCCGTCGAGGACGAGAAGTCCGGCGACGCGACCAAGGCGGACGACGCGACCGAGACCGGCAAGTCCGAGTCCGCGGCTGACGAGGCCGACGCTGTGACCGAGGCTGCCAAGGCCGACGCCGCCTCGACCGAGAAGACCGAGAAGACCGAGAAGGCCGCTGCCGCCGAGAAGGCCGCCGCTGCCGAGGCCGCCCAGGTCGCTGCTCAGTCCACCAAGGCCAGCGCCACCTACAAGAACCAGTGGGTCAAGACCGACGACGGCTCCTACACCTGGTACGACAAGAACGGCAAGCAGACGGCTTCCGGCTGGGTGGTCACCTCGGTGCGCTTCGACGGCACCGACGGCGGCGGCCTGCAGCGCTACTGGATTTCGTCCGACACCAAGGCCGTCTCGTTCTCCAAGCTCCTCAGCGTCACCTGGGGCAACGAGGAGGGCTACGCCTACTCCACCAAGGACGGCTGGGTGGCGCGCGGCAAGTACACCGAGACCGACGCCAAGGGCAATGCGCTCACCTACCTCGCCGACAACAACGGCAAGCTTCTCCAGACCGGCTGGGTCGTGACCAAGGAGTTCGACGGCGGCGAGGTCTACCAGCGCTACTACATCGACAAGGACGCCCACGCGGCCGTCCAGGGCTACAGCTCCGACGGCTGGGACCACTACACCACGTCCCAGGGCTACGTGGCCCGCGGCAAGTACACCGAGACCTCCGGCACCACCAAGGGCTACGTCTACCTCGCCAACAACGAGGGCGAGCTCGAGAAGACCGGCTGGCTCGTCACCCGCGACTACGACAACGGCGATCTGCAGCGCTACTACATCGACAAGGACGCCCACGCGGCCAAGCCCGGCTACAGCACCGACGGCTGGGCCCACTACACCACGAAGGACGGCTACGTCCTGCGCGGCGATGCCGAGGTCGACGGCGCCAAGCGCTACGCCGACAACAACGGCCTCATGGAGGACGGCTGGCGCGTAACCGGCGCTTTCTCCAGCGACGGCGGCCTTGAGCGCTACTACCAGAAGAACGGCAAGTTCCTGACCAACACCTTCTTCAACGACGGCGGTTACTGGGCCTACGCCCGCAACAGCGGCAGGGTCCTGCGCGGCAAGCTCTCCGTCAACGACAAGTTCTACCTCGCCGACAACGACGGCCGACTCGAGACCCGTACCGGCTTCGTCATCGACGACATCTACGACGGCGTCAAGCAGCGCTATTACTTCATGAGCGACTCCAACAAGGGCTACTCGTACGCCGTCACCGGCATCTTCAAGGCCAAGCTCACCTCCGCCTCCAAGACGATGGATTGGTTCTACGGTTCCCCGACCGAGGGCTATGAGCTCCGCAGCAAGATGAAGGTCTCCGGCGGCGTCGTGCTCGCCAACAACGACGGCCAGCTCAAGTCGGCCACCGGTTGGGTCGTCACCAAGGAGTACGACGGCGACAACCAGCGCTACTACTTCGAGTCCGCTTCCGAGGGCTACAGCTACGCCAAGACCGGCTACTTCGAGACGGTTCTTGGCTCCACCAAGTCCTGGTTCTACGGTGACGTCGAGCAGGGCTATGTGATGCGCGGCAAGAAGGCCACCGACGAGGGCCTCGTCATCTCCGACAACGAGGGCCGCATCCAGGGCAACGAGGGCTTCCAGGTCACCGGCGACTACGACGGCGGCACCCTGCAGCGCTATTACTTCGCGAAGACCAAGACCGGCTACACCGTGGCCAAGACCGGCTTCTTCACCGCCAAGCTCACCGACAACTCGTCGACCAGCTGGTTCTACGGCGACACGAACCAGGGCTACGTCCTGCGCGGCGCCAACAAGATGGGCTCCGGCGTTCTCCTCTCCACGCAGGACGGCATCCTTCTTGAGAGCCGATTCAAGGACCAGAAGGCCGACGACTTCCTCGTCACCGCCGAGTTTGCCGGCGACCTGCAGCGCTACTACATCATCAGCGTCGACGGCCACCTGATGGCCAAGTACGGTAAGTTCTCCGTCAACGGCAACTACTACTTCGGCCGTGAGGACACGGGCTACGTCGTGCGCGGCACCTACACCACGCCCGAAGGCGTTGTGTACCGCGCCGACAACGACGGTGTCCTTATTCTGAAGGGCTGGTCGCAGGTCGACGGCGTCTGGTACTACACCTACGAGAACGGTAGCCAGAACCAGTTCACCTCAGTTGCCTACTCCGCTTGGAACGCCATCCAGAACATGTCGAGCGAGACTTCCTACCTGCTCGTCATCGACAACACCAACTGCCGCGTCGTGGCCTTCGAGGGCAGTGCCGGTGATTGGGAGCCCGTCTACGACTGGCAGTGCAGTGTCGGCGTGAACAAGGTCGTCGGCGACGACGTCTTCGGCGAGACCGTTAGGGGTTCCTTCACCATCTACAAGAGGGACCTGATGATGGGCAACGACCCGGATTACTACTACTGGTGTGAGTTCTACTGCCCCGGCGGCTACGATGAGGGCCAGCGCTTCCACTCCATGGGTTACTACCGCCAGTACGGCACGGATTACCACAACCCCGATAACCGCGGCGCGCAGTACGATACCGGCCTCGGCAAGCAGGAGACCCACGGCTGCGTCCGCCTGCCGTTCGATGCCGTCAAGTGGATCTACTACACCTGCCCGAACGGCACTAAGGTGTACAGCTACTAATCAGGCACGACTGTTTTCCGGTCTGTCCGCTCGCCGGCCCCGATGCACCGCGCATCGGGGCCGGCGTTTCGTGTTCGGCGCCGAGGTTAAGCTGGGAAGGCCTGGTCCCGACCTTGAGGGGTTTCCATGATTGAGACGAGCGAGTTCGAACCGCATACTGTTCCCGCGCCGTCCGACGCCGCTGTTTCCGTCATCGGAGACGCGTTGCTGTCCGATGCCCGTGCAATGTCCGCCGAGCTCGCGGCTTGGCGGCACGAGCTGCACCGCAACCCCGAGGTCGGGCTCGACACGCCTGTGACCACGTCGTTTATCTCCGAGCGCTTGGCCGAGGCCCGCATCGAGCATGAAGTGGGGGAGAGCGGCCAGGTCGTTGCCCTGGTCGGCGCGGCCGAGCCGTCGCGCTGTGTCCTTTTGCGTGCCGACATGGATGCGCTTCCTTTTGAGGAGCGCTCCGGCGAGATTTGGGCGTCGACCAACGGCTGCTCACATTCCTGCGGCCACGATATGCACGCCACGGCGCTTCTCGGCGCGGCAAGGCTGCTCAAGGCCCGCGAGCAGCGGCTTGTTGGCATGGGTGATTGCGTCAAGCTGCTCTTTCAGCCCGGCGAGGAGACCTTCGAGGGGGCTTCTGCGGCGATCGACGCGGGCGTGCTCGAGTCGCCCCATGTGGACGCGGCCTTCGCCATGCACGTGAACGGCCGCTGTCCCATGGGCCTCATGATCTACGGCGAGGAGGAGTTCGCCGGCGTCTGGGGGTTCCGCGTCACGCTTCGCGGGCGAGGCGGCCATGGTTCTGCCCCGGAGAAGTGCATCGACCCGATCACGGCGGCGGTACATGTGCACACGGCGATAGGGGAGGTCATGTCCCGCGAGGTCGCGGCCGGAACCGAGGCGGTGCTTTCCATCGGCAAGTTCTGGGGCGGGGCCGCCGCCAACGCGATCCCCGACGAGTGCGTGCTCGAGGGAACCTTGAGGGCCTATGACGCCGAGGTCATGGGCGCTA
The DNA here is from genome assembly GCA_963610995.1 of bacterium. GTDB lineage: Bacteria > Actinomycetota > Coriobacteriia > Coriobacteriales > Atopobiaceae > Paratractidigestivibacter. Next base: position 3,937 of record CAVDQW010000103.1, read on the forward strand.
TTGAGGCGCGGGTACGCGAGGTCGTCGCTTCCGTCTCGGCCGCGTATCGCACGGCTGCCGAGATAGACGACCTTTCCCGCGTTCCTCCCGTCGTGGTCGACGAGCCGTTCACGCGGGCTTGCCTCTCATACGTGGGCCGCGCCCTTCCCGAGATGCGCTTCCGCGGCATCCAGCACTCGCTCGGCGCCGAGGACTTCGCGTTCTTCTCGTCTCGCGTCCCGTCGGCGTACTTCACGGTCGGCGCGGCGGCGAAGGACGCCGAGGAGCGTTTCTCCATGCACGACCCGCGGGTGCGCTTCGATGACGATGAGCTCCCGGTCGGGGCCGCAGCCTACGCCGCGGTTGCCTTGGGTTGGCTTGCGGATGCCTAAAAGAGCGCTTTAAGCTCTGCGTAATTCGCGCTAGCAGGGTGGTCCTCGGCTACCATAAAACATGCTGATACTTCTATTTTTGGTGGTGCTATGTCTTTTACCAGGCGTTCGTTCGTTGCGGGGGCTGCCGCTGCCCCCGTTGCCCTTTCCGCTGCTTCCGAGGCGCTGGCCGAGGAGGCGAAGGTCCTCTCGTCCGAGGACGTCATCGAGTTCCTCTACATTGATTCCGCGACCCTCGCCGCCGGCACCGAGCAGCACATCGCGCTCGGTCTCGCCGCCGCTGCGGACGGCATCTCCGCCGCCGAGCTCGCGTTGAGCGATGAGGCCGGCGCGCTCACCACGTTGCAGCTCACGAACTCGAGCGACTCTGCGGTGCTCTTCTCCTTCACGCCCGAGGCGGAAGGTGAGTACGCGCTCTCCTCGCTCAGCTACACCGCGGGCGGAACCTCAGCGGTCGTCGACTTCTCGGACTGCACGAGCCCGTGCCGCACCTTTACCGTGGCCGCCGCGAGCGCCGCCGACGAAGGCGTGCTCACCAGCGTGACCACGTTCGCCGAGTCTGAGGACGCCGCGCCGCAGACGGTGTCCGCCGATGAGGAGGAGCTGCTCTCCGACGAGTACGCGGTCTCGGCGCTCTCGAGCAGCACCGGCACGCTCATGGTCGCGCTCAACCCCGGCCACGGCGGATACGACTCGGGCGCCGCCGACAACGGTGCCAAGGAGGCCGACCTCACCTGGCAGATTTACCAGTACTGCCGCGCCGAGCTCGAGCTTTACTCGGGCGTGAATGTTTTTTGCACCCGTACCCAGGACGAGTGCCCGAGCCTCCAGGAGCGCGTCGCGCGCGCCCAGGGCGCCGGCTGCGACGTCTACGTGAGCCTCCACATCAACGCGTCGGGCGGCTCGGGCGCCGAGGTCTACTACCCGTACGACTCCAGCTACAACAACTCCGCCTACACCACGGGCAAGGCGCTCGCGGACACCATCCTCGAGGAGCTCAGTAAGCTGCGCATACACAACCGCGGGTCCAAGGTCCGCATCATCGACGAGGTCGGCTCTTACGGCTACGACACGAACGGCGATGGCGCGAACGATACCTACGCCGACTACTACGGCGACATCCGCTACTCGCGCCTGGCCGGCATGCCGGGCATCATCGTCGAGCACGCCTTCATCGACTCCGACGACTACTACAACTACCTCAACACCTCGAGCAAGCTGAACGCCCTCGGCGTCGCGGACGCCACGGCCATCGCGAGGGTCTTCGGTCTCTCCATGGAGCCCGACGACCCCAACCGGCCCAAGATGTATCGCCTGTACAACCGCTACACGGGTGAGCATCTCTACACTTCTGGCGCTGCGGAGAGGCTCTCCCTCATCGAGTCCGGTTGGACGAGCGAGGGCATCGCGTGGCATGCTGCCCCTTCGGGCGACCCGGTGTATCGCCTGTACAACCACTACGTGAGCGGCGGCGACCATCACTACACGATGAGCGAGGACGAGGTCATCGACCTGGTGGATAAGGGTTGGACCCACGAGGGCATCGGCTGGTACTCCGACCCCAACCATGCGGTACCGCTCTACCGTCTGTACAACCCCAACGCGGTCACCGGCACCCACCACTACACGACGAGCACCGTCGAGCGCGACTCCCTGGTCAACGACGGCTGGAGGGACGAGGGTATCGGCTGGTACGGCGTCAATTAGGAGTTGGGTTTCTTATGCGCATAAAGAACATCGCCGTTTGTGCGGCTGCGGCTATTGCGGTCTTACTGGGGCATGCCTCGGAGCTCCCCAGTCGGCGCTTGCGGCATCGAGCGGCGAGCAGGTTATGTATCGTCTGTACAACAGCTACACGGGCGAGTACCTCTACACGGGAAGCGTGGAGGAGCGCGACCGCTCGCGCTCGTCGGCTGGACCTACGAGGGCGAGTGCTGGGTGGTTCCCGTTTCTTGCGACGCGCCTGCTAATCGTTTGATTCGCCAAACACAAGAAGCCCCGCTCGTCTTCCTTCAGAGATGAACTGCCTCCCATTTCTTGGACATGAGAAATGGGAGGCTTTCTTTATGCGCAA
>CAVDQW010000104.1:0-26275 GCA_963610995.1 bacterium
TCCATCTTCAAACCTCCTTCGGCCCGCTTTGGGGGCCGTATCAGAAAGCTGCGGCCCCTCGAGCGAATACGAACGGCATCCGCTCAAAGAACCGCAGCTCACGAACCTATCGTTACCTACTCGCCCGAAGCGGCGCCCTCGCCGCCCTGGCCACCGCCGTTTCCGCGGCGACGGCGACGGCGGCGCGGCTTGTTCTCTCCGCTCGCCTGCTGGCCCTGGCCGCCCTGTGCCGAGCCCTTGCCGCCCTGGCCTTGCTGCTTGGGCGCCGGGCCCTGCTGCGCGGCCTGGCCGCCCTTGTCGCCGGGGCGACGGCGGCGCGGGCGCATCCCGCCGCCGCGCGGCTGCTGACGCTCCTGCTCGGCCGCGGAGGCGCCGCCGTTGGCGCCGGCGCCCTCCGCGCGGTGGTGACGCCTGCGCGTGGCGCCGCCCGCCTTGGGCTCCGCCGTCTCGGCCGCCTGCTTCATGTGCGCCGGCGCGGCAGTCTGCGCGCCGCCTTCGCCCGAGGGGCGACGCTTGCGGCGACGACCTTCCTGAGCTGCGGCGGGTTGCTCGACAGCGGGGCGCGGCTCTCCCCCGCGGCGGCGGCGCGTGCCCTCGACGGGCGACTTCGCCTCGCCCTTCTGGTTGCTCGGGCGCTCGCGGCGACGCTTCTTGGTGTCGACGAAGATGTCGCTCGCGTCGGGGCCCTCGGCGGGGATGACGCCGTTCTTGCGGTCGAGCTCGGCGAGTGCCATCTGCACGTCGGGAGACTGCAGCTTCTCGAGCACCTCGCGCGTCACCGTGTCCGGGCGGCAGGCGCACCCGAGCTCCTGCGACTTCTTGCAGGCGGCCTCGGAGGCCGTCATGTCGGCGAGGTCGACGCGGATGGTCTTACCGCCCTCGAGGCGCAGCACGATCTGCTCCTTGGGCGTGTTGTACTCGACGATCTTGCCCATGCCGAGCGGCGTGTCGATGACGGCGTTGCGCTTGGGCGCGCGGCCCTTGAAGTCACGGTAAGCCTCGAACTCGTAGCGCAGGCAGCACATGAGACGCCCACACGCGCCCGAGATCTTGGTCGAGTTGAGGGGCAGGTCCTGCTCCTTGGCCATGCGGATGCTCACCGGGTCGAAGCTCGTGGAGAAGCGCCGACAGCAGAGCTCCTGGCCGCAGTGGCCGTAGCCGCCCACGATGGCCGCTTCCTCGCGCACGCCGATTTGGCGCATGTCGATGCGCACGTGCAGCTCGCGCGAGAGGTCGCGGACGAGCTGGCGGAAGTCCACGCGGTCCTCGGCGGCGAAGTAGCAGACGGCCTTGTCCTCGTCGAAGAGGAACTCGACGCCCACCGGCTTCATCTCGAGGCCGGAGGCCGAGACGTAGCGGCGGAACACGGGCAGCGCCTCGTCGCCGCGACGGGCAAGTTCCTCGGCATGGTCGAGGTCGGCGTCCGAGCAGATGCGCAGCACGTTCTTGAGCTGCGCGTGGCCGATGACCAGCGTGAGCTCGTCGTTCGTCATGGACTGCGAGTCGCCCACGGCGAGGCCGATCTCGTGGCCGCGCTCGGTCTGCACGATGACGTGGTCGCCCTCCTGGGCGCCCGTCCCCGCGGGGTCGAACCAAAGCTCGTGCACCGAGTACTCGAGCTTAACGGGAAGTACGTTGGGCATTTAGAGTGCCTCCTTTATGGCAAGCAGCATGACCTCGAGGGTCAGCTGCGCAGAAACGTTTCGCGAGAGGTGGGCGCGGGCGTCGGAGCAGGCCCCGAGCGCACGAACGACCCCCGCGGTAGAGGAAAAGGCGGCGATCGAATCGACCGTCGATGCCGCGTCCTCGTTGGTTATGGGCGCCTCGACGCCCTCGCAGCGCACGAGGCAATCGCGCAGCAGCGACTCGGCTGCCGACAGGGCCTCCATCATACCTGAACGCTCTCGGGCGGTGAGCTCGCGCTTATTGGCGGCCTCGACGGCCTTGAGCGCGGCGGACGTGAGAAAGTCGGAGCTCTCTTTGACGGCCTCGTCCTGCGCTTCCTTTACGGCGGCGAGAGGGACCTTGACGGCCGCGGCTATCTCCTGCGCGGCCTTGAGGACGTCCCAGGAGTCGTCGCGGGCGAGCTCCGCGAACGTCTGCACGACGAGGCGGCGGACCTGGCGGCGCTCCGTGGAGTTGAGGAACTCGCAGGCGCGCGCCGGTGTGCCGGCGACGGCCAGCGCGATGCGGGCGTCACGCTCGGAGGCGCCGGATTGCCGCACGACCGCCGAGAGCGCGGCGTCGGGCGAGGTCACGCGGAACGGCACGACCTGGCAGCGGGAGACGATGGTGGGCAGCATGGCCGCCACCGTGCGCCCGCACAGGATGAAGACGACGCCCTCGGGCGGCTCTTCCAGGGTCTTGAGCAGGGCGTTTGCAGCCGTGCCGCGCAAGAGGTCCGCGCGGTCGATGATGTAGACCTTGGCCTTTGCGCGCATCGGCGCCAGGTTGACGTCCGCGATGAGGTCGCGAACCTGGTCGGCAAGGTAACCCGTGGCGCTCGCCGGCTCCAGCCAGTGCACGTCCGGATGCGTGTGGTGAGAGACGCGCCGGCACTCGTCGCAGGTCCCGTCGCCGCCGTTCGGGCAGACGATGGCCTTTGCCAGCGCGCAGGCCGCGTCGACCTTGCCGGAACCGGGCGCCCCGACGAAGAGGTACGCGTGGGAAAGCCTTCCCTCGCGTATGGCTTGGGCCAGGAAGTCGCGAACGCGAGGCTGGTCGGCTATGGCGTCGAGCGAGCGCGGGGCGTCCATCACTCACCGCCCGCAAGCTCGGGGAGCAGGTCGACCAGGGCGTCGGCGAGGCTGGCCTCGACCTCTTCGAGGGCGCCGGCGGCGTCGACGACGCGGACGCGTCCGGGCTCCTCGGCGGCAAGACGCAGGTACCCCTCGCGAACGCGGCGCTGAAACGCCACGCCCTCCGCCTCCATGCGGTCGGCGCCGTCGCGCGTCGCGCGGGCAAGCGCGGCGTCGGTGTCCATGTCGAGCACGAGGGTGCGGTCGGGGTCCACGCCGCAGCTGCCGAGGGCGTTCGCGCGGCGAATGACCCCCTCGTCGAGCGAGCGTCCGGCGGCCTGATAGGCGTACGTCGAGTCGTAGAAGCGGTCGCAGAGGACCACGGCCCCGCGGGCCACGGCGGGCTGGATCACCTCGCGCACCAGCTGCGCGCGACTCGCCTCGAAGAGAAGCAGCTCGCACTCGGGCGCCATCTCGGCGTTCGCGGGGTCGAGCACGAGGGAGCGGATCTTCTCGCTGATGGGGGTGCCGCCCGGCTCGCGCAAGCGCACGACCTCGCGGCCGGCCTCCTCGATGCGCGCGGCGAGACGCGCCGCCTGCGTCGACTTGCCGCAGCCGTCGGCTCCCTCGAGCGTGATGAAGATTCCCCGCATGGCACCCGCTTTCCGCCTCGCCTCGAATTAACCTTCTAATCATACCGCGATTATCCACGTCGGCCAAAATTCCAAGGCCGACACATGACCCCGTGCCGCACCCCATCCTCGGCGTTGCCTGAATCGGGGCGATGGCGGCGAATTCCTGCCATCGCCCCCATTTGCGTAACAGGGGCTTCCAATTAAGCGGACTCTTTGCCATGGCCCCGATTTGCGCGACAACCGAATCGCGCGGAGAAGCTACGTGATCAAGCTGGTCGCAGGCTTAAAATTCCTAGTACTTACCCCATACAAATATGGTACTTTTGTTCGCACGCGCACAGCGGCGCCCTCCAAGTCCTGCAGGCAGATTGGAGGAATTCGCGTGGACGACATTACCGTGCTGATCTTATCGGCAGCCGTGCTCTTCTTGGCGGCGGCAATCTATCGCTTGATCTCTAAGCTCTAGATTTCTTGGTAGTGGGGCCCAAAGCGAATCAGCCGCCCTGCACGGCGGCTGATTCTGGGGTTTCCCCACTATCTCTGCTCTATACAGGAGGGCGAAAGCCTCTGTACGCGATCGATTGTACCCGTTCATCGGGCCTGCTTGCAACGGGCGAATCGGGGCAAAGGGCGCCTCCACGGGCCCCGCGCCCCGCATTTTGCATGGCAAATACGGACGAAGCGTCGAACCAGCAAGAGCCGGCGGCCCAATATCGCTAGCATTAATAGAATTGGCGCCAAATGCTCAGATTGGAAATCGATGAAACGCCTGCACCTGCTCGCCTGCGCGACGATGCTCTGCGCACTCGCCGTACCCACCTCGGCTCTCGCCGCCTCCTCCGGTAGCCAGGAGATGTATCGCCTATACAACCCGTATACCGGGGAACATCTCTATACCGCAGATGCCTACGAGCGCGACTCACTGTGCGAGATCGGGTGGAACGATGAGGGCATCGGCTGGATTGCGCCGGCGACCTCGGATACCCATGTCTATCGCTTGTACAACAGTTACGCCCCGGGCGGAGACCACCACTACACGATGGACTGGAACGAAGTTCTGGCCGATGTGGCCGCGGGCTGGACCTACGAGGGCACCGGCTGGTACTCCGACGATGCCAAGACCGTGGCCCTGTACCGCCAGTACAACCCGTATGCCGAGGTGGGCACCCACAACTACACCACGAGCGCGGTCGAGTTCATCGACCTCGTGGACCGCGGCTGGCAGCCTGAGGGCACGGCCTGGTACGCGATCCAGGCCGGCAACCCCGAGGACACGACGCTTGCGCAGGCCGCCGTCGTCGCGGCGCTGAACCAGGTGGGCCAGGGCTACAGCTTGGATGACGCACCGGGCCACGGCTTCAGCTGCAACGGCCTGTGCTGGTATGCATGGCAGCAAGCGGGCGTCAACATCCCCGTGGGCTCAACTGATCAATACAACAGCATGAGATGGTCCGGCCGCTGGGTCGAGTCGGTTGAACAGCTGAAACCCGGCGACCTGGTCTTTTATGACCTCGGAAACAGTCGTTACCACGTGGCGATGTACATCGGCGACAACAAGGTGGTCCAGTCAAGCAGGGCCGCCGACCGCAGCGACGGCATAGACGGCGTGACCATCGAGGACGTGTACTGGTGCCGCAACTTCCTAGGCGGCGCCTCGCCGATTTAAGCGCCGCGGCACCGCCGACGCAGCCCGCCGGCGCCCGCCAGGCCCCCGTCCAAACAACAAACTCTCGAGAACGCACGATTGATCCGGGACCCACCGAGTTGCGGGCCCGGATCCATAGCATTTGCCCAGTTGAGCGTCGCTCAAAGCCATTGGCTACTCGCCGAGTTCGGAATCAATCGTACATTCACGCGACGTTGTGCCGCGCACCGACGTTGCGTCCGCTTACTGCAGCTTGTTCACGCGCCGATCGTAGGTGAGAAGGCCGTTGACCTCCTCCTCCACATCGGAGAGCTGCGTGTACACGAAGCCGACGCAGCCCTGCTCCTCGAGGGCGTCGGCCTGGGCGAGAAGCTCGGCGAGCTCGCGACGGAAACCCTCGGCGTCCGCTACGGCCCCGTATCCGTAGCTCGTCTCGCGCGAGGCGTGGCCCGCCACCGGCAGCGTGATGCCGCCGAACTCCGAGAGCAGGCACGCGCGGCCCTTCGCGACCGAGGCTTTCTCGGGCCCCAGCGGGCGAAAATAGTTGTGGATGCTCCAGAAGTCGCCCGCGCCCTGGTCGTACCAGCCGCTCGTCGCGTCGACGGGACGCGTCGGGTCGCTCGACCACACGCGCTGGCACGCCGCAGCCGCGTCGAACTGTCCCCAGCCCTCGTTGAAGAGACACCAGCCGACGACGCAGGGGTGATCGCGCAGCAGGTCGACCATGCCGTCACAGGTGGCGAGCCATTCTTCGCGGTACGCGGCGTCGTCTGCGGCGAGCGCCCGATGCGCCCGCTCGCCGGTGTCGCGCATAGCCGTCCATGACGCGCGGAAGAGCGTCGGTTTTCGGCTGGTGTGCCAGGCCGAATACGCGCCGCCGCCCGACGGCACATCCTGCAGCACGAGCATTCCCAACCGGTCGCACAACTCGTAGAAACGCCCGTCCTCCACCTTAATGTGCTTGCGCAGCAGGTTGAATCCGGCCTCCTTCATGGCGCGGATATCGAACTCGAGCGCCTCGGGCAGGGGCGGCGTCATGAGGCCGTCCGGCCAATACCCCTGGTCGAGCACCCCGCGAAGGAAGAGGGGCTCGCCGTTGAGAAAGAAGCGCATGACGCCCGCATCGTCGGCACGGACCTCGGCGGTGCGGAAGGCGAAGTAGCTGCGCACCACGTCATCGCCGCAGGTCAGCTCAACGTCGTAGAGATGCGGGTCGGACGGGCTCCACAGGCAGGGCGACGGCACCTCGGCCACGAGAGGCTCTCCCGCAGGGCCGCTCACCCGCGCGACCTCGGTGTCGCCGTCAAAGATGCGGGCGCGAACCCGCGCCGCAGGGTCGCTCGCCTCGACGCGAATCTCCACCCGCCCGTCCAGCGTCGCCGAGAAGTGCGCGCCATGCAGATGCGCCGCCGGAACGACCTCGAGCCACACGTCGCGCCAGATGCCCGACTGCGCCGTGTACCAAATGCCGCCCGGCGTCGAGCTCTGCTTGCCGCGGAGCTGCGTGCCGGCGTCTCCGGGGTCCGTCACGCGGACCTTGACCACCGAGGCCGCCCCCGGCGCCACCGTAAGAGCATCCGTCACGTCGAAGCAGAACGGCAGGTACGCGCCCTTATGCTCCCCCACCAGCACGTCGTTGACCCAAACCTCGCAGGCCCAGTCCACCGCCTCGAAATGAAGATACGCCCGGCGCCCGCCCGAGAGGTCCACCTCGGGCAACGGGCGCCGATACCACAGCTCGACTCCCGGCTCGGTCTTCTCGCCGATGCCCGAAAGCGCCGCCTCGGGCGAGAACGGCACGCGAATCCGCCGGTCGAGGGCGTCGGATCCCGCCGAGAAGTCCCACCAACCGTTAAGGCTCGCCGCCGACTCGCGCGCGAACTGCGGGCGCGGATGCGACCATCGCGGCTTCTCGCCGGCAAGAATCCGCTCGCCCCACGGCGTCGACAACGGAATCAGCGGCTCGCCCGACGGCGGCTTGGGCGCCGCCTTGAGCACGCGCATGAGGTCCAACATTTCTCGCTCCTATCCAAAAACAGGCCCTCGCCGCATCCGGCGAGAGCCTGTTGGCGTGCACGTTCGGTCCTAGTTCTCGGCGTCCGCCTTCTTTGCCGATGACTTCTTTGCCGTCGACTTCTTGGTCGTCGCCTTCTTCGTGGCCGTCTTCTTGGCCGGGGCCTTCTTGGCAGCGGAGGACTTGCTCGCGCCGCCGCGTCCGCGGGCCGCCTTGGCGGCCTCCTTCTTCTCGCGACCGGGACAGTCCATGTTGGGGCAGAGCTTCCACGGGCCGCGGGCCGTGTTTACCACGACCATCGGGGCGCCGCACTCGAGGCACTCCTCCCCCGTCGCCTCGAGCTTGCCGCGGGCGGGCAGCGGGTAGCTCGTGTTGCACTCCTCGTAGTTCGTGCAACGGATGAAGCGCTTGCCCGTGCGCTCGGACTTATGGGCGATGAGCTTGCCCGCACGCCCCGCCTCTGCGCACGCCTTGCAGGTGCCGACCTCCACGTCGGGCTCCACGTTGGTGGGGCACGCCGGGTTCACGCACTGCTCGAAGGCGCGGCTGCGGAACGGGTGGACCTTCACGCGCGGGGCGCCGCAATCGGGACAGACCGACGCCTCGCCCTCGAGCGCCTCGATGCGGCCCTGAGGCAGCGGGTAGGTGACGTCGCAGTCGGGCCAGCCCATGCAACCGGCGAAGCTGCCGCGGGTCTTGGCGCTCGTCTTGACCACGAGGTCCTTGCCGCACTTGGGGCACACACCGATCTTCGCGTCGGCGGTGACGGCATCGGCGATGGCCTCCGAGAGGTCCTCGGTGTGCTCGATGAGCCCGTCCATCATGCCGGCGAGAAGCGTGCGGGAGTGGTTGACCACGGCCGTCTGGGTGTCCTTGCCCTCGGCCACCTTGGTCATGTCGTCCTCGAGCTCGGAGGTCATCTCGGGCGTGGTGATGCGCGGCGCGTAGGTGTGGAGCGCGTCGATGATGGCCATGCCGAGCTGGCTGGGCTCACAGGGGTCGTTCTTGAGGTATTTGCGCTGGTAGAGCGTGTCGATGATGCTCGCGCGCGTGGACTTGGTGCCGAGGCCGCGCTTCTCCATCTCCTGGATCAGCTTACCTTGGCTGTAGCGCGCGGGCGGCTCGGTCTGCTTGGCGGCGAAGTCCATGGACTCGACGGAGCAGACGTCGCCTTCCTTGAGCTCCGGCAGCTGGTCGTCCTTCTTGAGACCGTAAGGATAGATGCTGCGGAAACCGGGGGTGGCCAGCACGTTGCCGCTCGCGGTGAAGGTCTCGCCGTTGACGTCGAGCGTGACCTTGGTGCCCTCGATGGTCGCCGGTCCCATGAGCGTGGCCAAAAAGCGGCGGGCGATCAGGTTATAGAGCTTCCACGCCGCAGGCTGCAGCTTGTCGGGGTCGGCCGCGCCCGTGGGGTAGATGGGCGGGTGGTCGGTCGTCTCCTGCTTGCCGCGCGTGGCGGTGAGCTTGGGCTGGGCGAGAAGCGCGCTGCAGCAGTTCGCGTACTGCGGCACCTTGGAGATGGTGCGCACACAGTCCTTGAGGTCGAGCGAGCTGGGATAGACGGTGTTGTCGACGCGCGGGTACGAGATAAGGCCGTCCATGTAGAGGCTCTCGGCCAGGCGCATGGTGCGCGCGGGGCTGATGCCCTCGGCGGCCGCGGCGGCCTGCAGGCTCGTGGTGTTGAACGGCGCGGGCGGCTTCTGCTGGCGGCTCTTGCTCTCAACGCCTGTGACCTTGGCTTCCTTGGCCTCGGCGACGTTCGCCCAGGCGGAGTCCGCCTCGTCCTTCTTCCAAAAACGTCCGGCGGCGTGCGTCATCTTGAAGGGATCGGAGCCGTCGTGGGCGGCCTCGCCCGAGATCACCCAGTAGTCGTCGGGGATAAACGCCATGCGCTCACGCTCGCGCTCGACCACCAGGGCGAGCGTCGGCGTCTGCACGCGGCCGGCGGAGCGGGTGTTGCCCAGGCCCGAGAAGCGGGCCGTGGTGAGATAGCGCGTGAGGACGGCGCCCCAGATCAGGTCGATGTACTGGCGGCTCTCGCCAGCGTCGGCCAGGTCCTGGTCGAGGTCCACGAGGTTCGCGAAGGCGTGGTCGATCTCGCCCTTGGTGAAGGCGGAGTAGCGCGCGCGGGACACGGGCACGTCGGGGTTCACCTCGAGGATCTGGCGCAGGGCGTCGGAGCCGATAAGCTCGCCCTCGCGGTCGAAGTCCGTGCCGATGATGACGGAGTCGGCCTTCTTGGCCAGGTTCTTGAGCGCGCGGATGATGCCCTTCTCGGCAGGGAGCTTCTGGATGGGGGCCCACACGAGGTACGGCAGGCTCGCGATCTTCCAACCCTTGATGTCGATGCCGTCCTTGAGATACGGCTTGCGCTTGGACTTGTACGGAGGGCGCTCGAGGCCGTCGGGCAGGTCGGCGGGCATGACCTCGCCGTTGGCGTCTACGGCGAACCAACCCAGCTCGTCGCTGAACTTGAGCTCCGTGGGGAAGTCGGGCTGCAGGATGTGGCCGCGAAGGCCGATGGTCACGCAGTCCTCCCCGCCCATGCGGAAGCGGTAGACGGGGGTGTCGTAGACCTTGTCGGCCGTCGGCTTGCCCGACTCGGAGAGCAGGCGGGCGATTTGGCCGGCGGCGTCGTTCTTCTCGGTGACGATAAGCTTCAAGGGTGAATCCTATTCATATCCGTAGTGCAACGCGGCGCGCGGCCGCGGATGTGTTTGTGGAGCACATTATAAATAGAAGCGAGCGGGCGGCAAGGCTTTTGCCCGCCGCCCGCTCGATGCAGACCGTTCGGCTACGCCTCGTTGAAGGCGTGCTCCTCGTAGTCGGCGCGCGTCCACTTGAGCGACTCCTTGCCGTCCCGGGCGATGAGCACGTAGCGGGCGACGGCCAGCGCGACCTCGTAGAGAGCGATGAGCGCGGCGAACATGAGGAACATGGTGACCGGGCTCGCGTCGGGAGTGACGACGGCCGAGAGGACCATGAGGCCCACGTAGACGTAGCGCCACTGGCCGCGCAAGGTCGAGTACGGGACCAGGTGGAAGATAGTCAGGTAGAAGATGATGAGCGGCAGCTGGAAGGCGATGCCGAAGCCGATCTCGAGCATCATGTAGATGTTGAGGTAGTCCTCGGCGTCGGCGATGCTGTTGGCGAACTCGTAGGTCTGGTCGAGCAGCCAGCCGAACGCCGCCGGCTGGATGACGAAGTAGCAGAAGATCATGCCCAAGAAGAACAGGGCGACCATGGCGGCGACGGTGGGAACGACCCACTTGCGCTCGCTCGGCTTGAGCGCCGGCAGGAAGAACGCCATGAGCTCCCAGATGATGATGGGCGTGCAGACGATAACGGCGAAGAAGCAGGCCACCTTGAAGCGGATGGTGAAGCCACCCAGGGCCGTGAGGACGGTGAGCTGCTGGCCGTGCATGGCCTCGCTGATCTGGTCGACCATGAGCGAGATGAGCGACGGCGTGGCGAAATAGATGACGACGGCGGCCACGAGGACCGAGACGACGATGATGGTGACCCTTCGACGGAGCTCGCCGATGTGGTCGAAGAGGGGCATGCGTGCGGGACCGATAGGCATGGGGCTTAGGCCTCCTTCTCGGAATCGGCAGGCTCGGCGGTAGGGGTCGCAACGGGGCGCTTCATCGTGTAGAGGTCGGCCACGCTGGGCTTCTTCGGCTCCTCCGCTGCGGGGGCAGGAGCCGGGGCTTCCGCGGCTTCCGCGGCATTATCCCCGTCAGAGGCGGCAGCCTCCTTCTCGGCGGCTTCCTTGGCCTTGCGCTCGGCCTCAAGACGGCGCTTGCGCTCGGCGAAGGACTCGGTCTTCTTGGGCGACGCGGCGCCATCGGCGTCGTCGGCGTCGATGTCGGCGTCCTCGTCGAAGCTGCGGTTGGGCTTCTTGGGCTTGTCGCTCATGGCCTCGGTGGCGGGGTCGACGATCTCGGTCTGGACGACCTGCGTGAAGCCCTCCTGGGCATTGCGGAACTGGCGCAGGGCGCGGCCAAGGGTCTTGCCCATGCCGGGGAGCTTATCGGGGCCGAAAATCATGAACGCGAAGAGCAGGATGAGAACGAGCTCGGTTTCTCCGATGCCAAACACGGTCGGCTCCCTTCTTACTGCTGGATGTTGAGGTCGCCGGCGACGCCGAGAAGGCCCAGGACGCGGGCAACGTTCTTCTGCGGGTTGGCCACGACGAGCTTCTTGCCGGCCTCGGAGGCGCGGTGCGCGGCGCCCACGAGCACGCCGATGCCGGTCGAGTCGATGTAGGGCACCTCGGCCAGGTCGACGGTCAGCTCGTCGGCCGCGCCACAGAGCGCGGAGTCAAGGGCGCCGCGCAGCTCGTCGGCGTTGGAGACGTCCACCTCGCCGGTGACGAGGACTTTGGACGGCGCGGGAGCGCCGACGGTCTCGATGGAAAGGCTCATATCAGTTCCTCCTTAAGGAGAGGGTCGAATGCGTGTGGGGCGGCCTAGAAGCCGTTGAGGTCCGAGAGGGTCTCGGAGAGGCCCTGGGTGGTCGAGGAGCTGCTGGACGAGCCCGAGCTCGACGACGTGGTCGACGTGCTGCTCGAGGTGCTCGAATCGCTCTCGCCGGATTCCTCGGAGGACGCGATGGACGACAGGCGGGTCTCGGCGTAGCTCTTGGCGCCGTACTCGTCGTTGGGGTCGGTCTCCTCGGCCTTGTTGTAGGCCTCCTTGGCCGACTCGTCGTCGCCGGTGGTCTCGTAGAGAAGGCCGAGGTTCGCCCAGGCGGGACCGTAATCGGACGCGGTCTCGGTCAGCTCCTTGAGCTGGTTCAGGGCCGAGGTGGTGTCCTCCTGGTAATAAGCGCACAGGGCCTTGTCGACGCGGACGGCGTTGGACTCGTGCTGGGCGAGGTACTCGTCGTAGTACTTGACCGCCTTGTCGAGCAGCTCGTTGGCGTGGGTGGTGTCGGAATCGCTGGAGCCGTAGTAGCGCACGTAGGTGCCCCAGGTCATGTAGTCCTTGCCGAGGTTGAGCAGAGTGGCGAGGTTGGTGGAGTCGGAAGCGTACTTCTCCTCGAGGGTGCTGACCATGGCGCCGTACTTGTCATCGGCCTTCTCGACGTCGGTCTTCTCGGAATCCTCGGAGCTGTCGGAGGAGTCCGTGCTCGAATCGGTGCTGGAGCTGCTGCTCGACGACGAGGAGCTCGAGGAGCCGAAGATGGCGGAGAGCGACGGGAGCATGAGCGAGAAGGCCATGAGGAAGGCGAACAGGACGATGATGATCTTTGCGCCGATACCGAGGTTGGACGCCTTGTTCGTGCTCTTCTTGGTGCTCTTGTCGGCCATGCTTCGGCGCCTTTCTGGTTGCGATTCCATGGGGCAAATTGCCCGCAAGTTTATAGAGTATGGCACGAGAGCCCCTCCGCGTGCGCGGAAGGGCTCTCCTTAATTCAAAAAGCGCATGCGGCGGCGAGCGGCCGCCGCGAACAAAGGGACCGTCCTTTGTTCGTTAGCGGGCGGCGCGGGCCAGACGCGCGGAGACGAGCTTCACCGCGACGACGAAGACGTCGAGCGCCTGGCCGAGCTCCTCGAGGGAAGGATAGGTCGGCGCGATGCGGATGTTGGTGTCCTTGGGGTCCTCGCCATAGGGCCAGGTGGCGCCGGCGCCGGTGAGCTTGACGCCGAGCTCGGCCATAAGGGCGACGATCGCCTTGGCGGAGCCCTCCGGGCCGTCGAAGCTCACGAAGTAGCCGCCCTTCGGCTTGGTCCAGGTGGCGACGCCCGTGCCGGCAAGACCGGCCTCGAGCTTCTCCTGAACGAGAGCGAAGCGCGGGGCCACGACGGCCGCGTGCTTGGCCATGTGGGCGTGGACGCCGTCGAGGTCCTTGAGGAACTTGACGTGCGCGAGCTGGCCGATCTTCTCGGGTCCGACGCGCATGGTGGAGAAGGCCGCGCGGATCTGGGCCATGTCGTCGGGGTCGGCGGTCACGAAGGCGATGCCGGAGCTCGGGAAGGTCACCTTGGCGGTGGAGCCGAACTCATAGACGAGGTCCTGGACGCCGGCCTCGCGGCAGGCATCGAAGATGTTGAGGAGCTGGTCGCCGGCGCCCTCAAAGGTGTGGACGCAGTAGGCGTTGTCCCAGAAGATGCGGAAGTCGGGGGCGGCCGGCTTCAGCGCGGCGAAGGCGCGCACGGTCTCGTCGGAGTAGGTGATGCCCGTGGGGTTGGCGTACATCGGCACGCACCAGATGCCCTTGACCTGCGGGTCATTCTCAACGTACTGGCGAACAACGTCCATGTCCGGGCCGTCCTCGGTCATGGGGACGGGGATGTTCTTGATGCCGTAGCTGGCCGTGACGGTGAAGTGGCGGTCGTAGCCGGGGGCCGGGCACAGGAACTTGACCTCGCCCTGCTGGCACCAGGGCTTCTCGCCGCCGATGCCGTGGGTGTAAGCACGGCAGACCAGGTCGTGCATGAGGTTCAGGCTGGAGGAGCCGTTGACGATGACGTTGGCGGCGTCGACGCCCAGGATCTGCGCGGCGAGCTTGCGCGCGGAGGGGATGCCGTCGGGCAGGCCGTAGTTGTCCACCGCGACGCCCTCGTCGGAAAGATCGGTCTCGGAGGTGAGAAGTTCGAGCATCGGCTTGGAAAGGGCGGTCTGCTCGGGGCTCGGCTTGCCGCGGGCCATGTCGAGCTTCAGGCCCATGGCGCGGACGTCGTCCGCCTGCTTCTCGAGCTCGGCGATAGCGGCGTCGAGCTCCTCGGTGGTCATTGCCTCGTACATGTTGGGCATGAAAGTCCTCCTTAGTCGGTCGTTGGGCTGAGTATAGTATTGGCGCAGGCCATGCCCGCGACACGCGTAGGGAAAGGTATCCAGATGGACATGTACGTCATTCGCTCCGAGGAGTACGGCGAGCTGCAGCGCCTGATCGACGCGCTCTTTCGGCCCGGCGTGTCCGCGCGCGCCACGGTGAGCAAGATCGACGTGCTCACGCGGGCAGAGACCTTCGACTTCGGCGCCGACCTGCAGGAGGTCATCGATCTTCTCCCCTCCCGCAGCTTCACGCGCATCCAGCTGTGCGACCAGATGAACTCGATCCTGGTGGGGCACGGCTGGGGCGCGGTCTACGGCACGGTGGAGTAAGCGGTCGGCGCACATCGCGAGCATTTAAGGCCCCAAGGCAAGAAAAACGGGCGGTCCCGATGATCTCGGGGCCGCCCGTCTGCGTTAACTCATGCTTGCGAGACTTACTCGTCCTCGGCCAGGGCCTCGGCGATCTCGTCGGTGATGTTCATGGTGTGGTAGACGTTCTGGACGTCCTCCAGCTCGTCGAGACGGTCGACCAGGCGCTGGACCTTCTTGGCGTCGGTGACGGAGACGTCGGTCGGGGTGGTCGGGACCATGGTGAGCTCGGAACCCTTGACCTCGATGCCCTGGGCCTCGAGGGCCTTCTGGACGTCCTGCATCTTGTCGTAGGCGGTCCAGACGATCCACTGCTCGCCGGCGTCCTCGTAGTCGTCGCCCTCGGCCTCGGCGACGGCCATCATGAACTCGTCCTCGTCAACGGCGTTCTCGCGGTCGGCGACCTTCTTGTCGTCGGACTTGATGATCTTGTCGACGGCGATGGAGCCCTTGCGCTCGAACTGGAAGGCAACGGAGCCGGAGGTGCCCAGGGAGCCGCCGGCGTGAGTGAAGGCGGAGCGGACATCGGCGGCGGTGCGGTTCTTGTTGTCGGTCAGGCAGTCGACGTAGACCGCGATGCCCGCGGGGCCGTAGCCCTCGTAGGTGATCTCGGAGTAGACGGCGGCGTCGGCACCGGCACCGAAGGCCTTGTCGATGGCGGCCTTGATCTTGGCGTTCGGCATGGAGACCATGCGGGCGCGGGCGACGGCGGCGGCCAGCGACGCGTTGTTGTCGGGGTTGGGGTCGCCACCGAGCTTGGCGGCAACGGTGATGTTACGGGAAAGCTTGGAGAAGAGCGCGGAACGCTTAGCGTCGATAGCGGCCTTCTTGTGCTTAGTGGTAGCCCACTTAGAGTGTCCGGACATGCACATCTCCTCTTTGTATGCGGCCCTTTGCCGCGCATGGCATGAAACGTCCATATGCTAAAGGAAACTACGCGCCGCTGTAAAGGGGTCGTTCGAACCGCGACAAGACCTGCAAAACCGAGGGTCGCAAATACCGGGTAAAGGGGACCGCCCACTTTGCCTGCGCCCGCGCGATTGGGTAAGAGAAGACCGTCTGCAAAATCGTCGTGAGGATCGTTTTGGTCGCCAATCTGTGCATGCTCGCCGTGATCATGGTCGCGGTCGTCATCTCTTCGTTCGTCGCGAGCCTGATTCCGGGCCGGCCCGTGCCCGAGGTCGTGTTCTTCGTGGTCGCGGGCGTGGTCGTGGGCCCGCACTGCCTGGGAATCGTGCAATCCACCGCCGGGCTCGACCTGGTGAGCCGCCTCGGCATGGGGTTCCTCTTCCTCATGGCCGGCTACGAGCTCGACCTGCGCGAGCTCACGGGGAAGATGGGCCGGCACGCCACCGTGTGCTGGGTCGTGTCGTTCGGCATCGCGCTCGTCGTGACGCCGCTGTTGGGGCTCGGCCTTGACCAGGCCGGGTGCGCCGCCTTCGCCATCGCGCTCACCACGACCGCCTACGGCACCCTCGTGCCCATCATGCGCGACCGCGAGCTCGGCGGCACCGCGGTCGGCCAGGTCATCGAGTCGTACGGCGCCATGGGCGAGATCTGGCCCGTCGTGGCGATGTCGCTTCTGCTCTCCCCCAGCCGCTCGTTTGCCGCCAACGTGGCCGTACTGCTCACCTTCGTCGGGTTCTGCGTGCTCGTGGCCCTGCAGGGCGCCGGCGCCCGCGACCTCGGCTCGCGCCTCTCTCGCTTCCTGCACGAGAACGCCGAGAGCAGCTCGCAGCCCACGCTCCGCGCGGTTGTCGCGCTTCTCTGCGTCCTGCTCGCGCTCGCCGAGGTGCTCGACCTCGACGCGGTTCTCGCCGCCTTCGCCGCCGGCTTCATCCTGCGCCACGTGACGCCCGCCGAGCACGGCCACCGCCTCATGGACAAGGTGGAGGCCATGGGCAACGGTCTCTTCGTGCCGGCGTTCTTCGTGTACTCGGGCATCAGCATCAACTTTCGCGCCGTCGGCGAGAACCCGGGGCTGCTCGTGGGCTTCGTCGTGCTCCTGCTGCTGGTCCGCGCTCTGCCGCTGCTGGTGAGCCTGCGCGCGTTCGGCGAGACGCGCGACATGCCGCTCGGCGAGAAGATCTCGGCGGCGCTCTACTGCACGATGGCGCTGCCCCTCATCGTGGCGCTGACCGAAGCGGCGGTGAGCGAGGGCGCCATGGGCGACGCGATGGCGAGCGTCCTTGTGTGTGCGGGCGCCCTCACCGTGCTGGTCATCCCCGTGATCACGAGCGTCTCGGTGCGTGCGGTGGCGGCCCACCCGGTCGAGGCGGTCCACGAGATGGCCGAGCACCCGCACCACGTGCGCGAGATCATCCACGAGCACCACGAGCACGCGCACGAGGTCGCCGCGGAGCTGCACGCCGAGCGCCGGCACCTGCGCGAGGAGGGCGTGCGCCTGAGCTCGGCGGACTTCTTGGCCCGCCGCGGCGAGCTGCGCCGCCGGCACCGCCGCGAGCGGTAGCGACAAGCCCGCCTGCCACCAGTGACAGTCATTGGTAGCAGGCGGGCCTCTCCCCGCGCCGGCGCAGTCGGCCGCCGCGGGTTTTACAGTAATGGCGAGAGCGCGCCTTCGGCGTTGCGAGAAACGGCCTGATGGCAGGAAACCCTTGCCATCAGGCCGTTTTTCTCAACACATGGGGGCTCCCGCAGGCACTTACCTGCCATCACACCGTTTATCGCAACAACGACGTTGCCCAGGCCGCCGTCGAGCCGTTCTCAGCAGCAAGGAAGCCCAGGGAGAGCGGCGCCTAGAGCAGGCGGCTCGCCTCCATGACGGCGCCGGCGAGGTTGGCGTCGTTGCCCATCTCGGCCGCCTTGACCTCGGGCACGGGGATCCCGCCGTAGGCCTCGAAGGGGGCCGCGGCCTCGGGCATCATCGCGCGCATGGCGGCGATGAGCTCAGGGTTGCTCGAGATGCCGCCCGCGATGACGAAGACCTCGGGGTCGATGACCGCCTGCAGGTTGAGCAGCCACTCGTCGAAGAGCAGCGCGTAGCGAAGAAGCCCCTGCATAGCGGCCTTGTCGCCGTCGCCGATCCACTGGAACACGAGCCGGCCGTCCACCTCGTCGGTAAAGTCGACGCCCTTCTCCTCGCACACGAGCTCGGCGAGCTTGCGCCATCCGCCCGTCATCGCGAACGTCTCGGGCATGCCGCCGACGGTTTCGTCGATCTTCCCGCGCAAGAACGAGAACTCGCCGGCGAAGCAGTGGGCGCCGCGCAGCACGTGGCCGTCCAGCACGATGCCGCCGCCGATGGCGGTGCCGACCGCGAGCACGACGCCGGTCTTCACGCCGCGAAGGGCGCCCGCCGCGTACTCTCCGAGCGCGCAGCACTTGCCGTCGTTGTTGACGGCCACGGGAAGGCCCAGCTCCTCGCGCAGGCGACGGCCCAGGGGGCAGCCGTCCATGTAGAGAAGCGCGCCGCCGCGGTGGATCGTGCCGTCGGGGTCGCCCTCGTAGATGCCGCCGGGGGCCGAGACGCCCACGGCCGAGACTCGGTCCACATACGGGCGCACCAGGTCGACGAGAACGGCCACGACCTCGTCTGCCGACTCGAACGCGGTCGGCAGGCTGCCGCGCTCCACGACGCGGTAGTCCTCGGTGAGGACCGCCCACTTGACGGCCGTGCCGCCGATATCGATGCCGAAGAACTCCTTCACGGAAAACCTCGCTATTCCTTAGAAATCAACTGCATCGGGGTGAAGCCCGGAGCCCCCGAAGCTCCCCATGGCGTCGATCGCCGCCATGTCCTCGCTCGACAGCTCGAAGTCGAAGACCTCGGCGTTCTCGCGAATACGCGAGGGCGTCACGGACTTGGGCAGCGGCAGGACCTCGTGCTGGAGGCACCAGCGGAGGCATACCTGGGCCACGGAGCGGCCGTAGCGCTCGGCCACCAGCTGAAGGTCGGGGTTCGTCAGGACGCGACCGCAGCCGAGCGGGCTCCACGCCTCCACGAGGATGCCGTGCTCGCGACAATAGTCGACCGTCTCCGCCTGCATGCAGCCGGGATGGAACTCGATCTGGTCGACCATGGGGGCGACCTCGGCGGACATCAGCGCGTCGAGGTGATGCGGCATGAAGTTCGACACGCCGATGGCGCGGATCCTGCCCGCTCGGTGAAGCTCGCACATGGCGCGCCACGTGGCGAGGTTGATCTCTTCCCAATCCTCGAACTGGTGCCGCGAGGCGGGCCAGTGGATCAGATAGAGATCGAGATAATCGGTCCCGAGGTCGCTGCAGGTCTTCTCGAAGGCCGCCAGGGTCTTCTCGTAGCCGCGCTCGGTGTTCCACAGCTTGCTGGTAATAAACAGCTGCTCGCGGGGCACGCCGCTGCGCGCGATGCCCTCCCCCACGCACGTCTCGTTGCCGTATGCGGCCGCGGTGTCGATGTGGCGATAGCCCGCCTCGATGGCGGCGGCGACGCTCGATGCGGCGACCTCGCCGTTCGGCGTTTGCCACGTGCCGTAGCCGACGCAGGGAATCCGGACGCCGCCGGCCAGCTCAAAGGCATCGCTCAAGTTGTTCATGTAGCACTCCTCGGAATCACGGGGGCTCGTGCGCATTGCGTATCCAACCATAGCGCGCCGAGTCCAACCGCATTACGAAAGCGCCCCCGAACGGTTCGCTCGGTTCCGTTCGGGGGCTGGATAAGACGAAGGGACTGTCCCCGTGTCTTACTCGGCGACGCGCAGGCGCAGCGCCATGTACTGCTTGCTCGGCAGGTCGATGCGGAACTTGCCCTCGAAGGTTCCCGGCAGGGTCTCGACGGTCATGTTCCAGGTGTCGATGACGTCGACGGTGTACTTCTTGCCCTCGGCGGCCTCGAACTCACGGTAGGCCGGACGGAAGAAGCCGAGGTAGATGACGACGTCGTCCTCGCCCTTGCCGTGGTCGTTGGAGTAGACCGTGATGTCCCAGGTCTGCGTGCCCACGGCGAACGGGGTCTCATCGGGCATCCAGTCCATGTCGGCGGGCAGGCTCTCCAGGAACTTGCGGAGGAAACCGATGCGGGCCGGGGACTCGCCGTAGAGTTTGCCGCCGTGCGCCCACCAGAGCTTGGGGCCGCGGTCGACGTAGGTCTCGCCGTGCGTGACGTAACCGCCGCGCATGCAGCCCTCCCAGAAGCGGCGCACCTCCTCCTGGGCGGTCAGGTTGCCCCAACCCCAGTTGATGTTGCCCTCGTAGCCGACCTCGTCGATCAAGACCGGCTTGCCGTACTGCTTGCGCAGGTCGACGACGCACTCGGAGGTGCGCTGCAGGTCGCAGCGCTGCCAGCTGACGTGGGTGATCCAGGAGTGGTTGTGGTCGAAGATCTCGCGGCAGTTGTGGATGGAGCGCAGGTGACCGTAGGGGTCGTTGGCCATGATCACGCGAGCGTACTGATCCCAGTCCTCGGCGGTCTTCCAGGGGAGAAGGTCCCACTCGTTGGCGAGGCTCCACCAGATGTTCTTGTAGGCGGAGAGGCGGCGCGTGACGTACTTGAGGTAGAAGATGTCCTCTTCCTTGGTCATGCGGCTGAAGCCCCAGTCCTCGGGCTTGTCGTAGGGGTGCAGCACGATGAGGTCGCACTCGATGCCGAGCTCGTCGAGCTGGGCCACGCGGCGCTCGAAGTTCTCCCAGAACGCCTCGTTGAAGCGGGTGTGGTCGAAGTTGCCCTTCTCACCCTGGTAGGCGTACATGGCGGGGTCGTCCACGTTGTAGTCGTAGAACTTGGGGAAGACGCACATGCGGATCTTGTTGAAGGGGTTCTCGGCCAGGGTCTTGAGGGTCTCCTCCTGGCACTCGGGCTCCTGGTTGACCCAGGCGTAACAGGTGGTGCCGAAGGGGTAGTAGCGGGTGCCGTCCTCGTAGGCGAAGTTGAAGTCCTCGTCGGTGGAGAAGACGTCGGTGTGGGGCAGGACGTCCTTGGCCAGGAGCACGCGGCCGTGGTTGCCCTCGCCGGCAGGGGTCGCCTCGAAGCTGCCCGTGATGCCCGCGAGCTGCGGGTCGTTGGAGGCGGTGACGTAGTTCCAGGTGCCGGCCAGGCGCGGCATGAAGTTGACGGCGTAGTTGCCGTTGTCCTTGTAGAAGCCGCCCGCGACGACGGACTCGGAGCCGTCCGCCAGGGTGAAGGTGGCGGAGAGCTCGACGTCGGCGTAGGGGTTGCCGTCGGACTTGCCCTCGAGCTCGAGGGTGAAGACCTTGTACTGCTCGACGGTCTGCATGAGAAGAACCTCCTTAGGTCCTTTGGAATTCTAGGCGCCCGCCGGCGGGAGGGGGACCCGCCGGCGGGTAAGGAAAGGGAAGATCTCGAACTTGAGACGGCGCTTGGCTGCGAGGCACGGCGCCGGTAGTGCTTTGACGTGCGGGTAGTGCTTTGACGTGCGGTTTATTGCCCGGGCTTCTTACTTGGCGCTCTTGATCATCATGACGAAGATGAAGCCGACGGCCATGAGGACGATGGAGATCGGGAAGGTGAGGAAGTAGGAGCCGGTGGCGACGACGATGCTGGAGGTCACGATGGGGCCGAGGATCTGGCCGATGGTGTTGGCCATGTTGAGGATGCCGAGGTCCTTGCCGGCCTCCTCCTTGTTGGGCAGGACGTCGACGTTGAGGGCCTGGTCGACGGAGGAGTAGATGCCGTAGCCGAGGCCGGCGCACAGGGCGAAGCCGTACATGCCGAAGACGGACTTGAGCAGCCACGGGGCGGCCACGCCGACGCACATGAGGATGGTGGCGACCAGGATGATGGGCTTGCGGGCACCAATCTTGTCGGAGATGGCGCCGGAGGTGAGGGAGGCGACGAACGAGACGATCATGATCAGGACGGACATGGAAGCGAGGACGGTGCCGGCCTCAACGGTGTCCAGGCCGATGTACTTCTCGAGGATGTAGAGCTGGTAGCCGTTGATGCAGAAGTAGCCGAAGATGAGGAGCAGGCGGCCGAAGAGGGCGAGGTAGAAGTCGCGGCAGTTCTTGGTCGGGGGCACGAACATCATGAGGAGGCTCTTGAGCTCGAGCTTCTCGACGGTCTCGCCCTCGGCGGGGGCAGCGGACTTCTCCTTAGGCCAGATGATGATGGCGAGCACGCCGGTGCAGAGCCAGGCCACGGTGCCGATGACGAAGCCGGGAACGGGGTTCGTGAGGAACTGGGTGCCGATGATGGTGCCGACAGACTGGCCGACGGTGGAGCCGCCGCCGTAGAAGGCGGAGAGGGTGCCGCGCTTGTTCAGCGGGATGCGGTCGGAGAGGATGGCCACGGCCGGGGCGAGCATGCAGTTGAGGCCGATCTGCAGCAGGCACCAGAAGGCGACGATGGCGGCGAGGCTATCGGCGTTGGCGGTCATCCAGAAGGCGAAGCCGCAGATGAAGCCTCCGACGACGACGAACGGGGTGCGCTTGCCGAAGCGGGAGTGGCAGTGGTCGGAAAGGGCGCCGAACACGAGGTTGGACACGAGGGCGAAGACCATGCCGACGGTGTTCATGGTGGCCAGGATCTGCTCGCCGGTCATCCCGATGTTCAGGGTGTTGAAGCGCTCCGGGAACAGGACGTTGGATCCGATGGTGCCGGACATCATCCACATGATGCCGAAGATGATGAAGCCGATCATAAAGCGAAGCGTGTCGCCCTTGGACATCGGCTTGCCGGTGTCCGGTGCAATCGTGTTGGGATCGATTGCGGTTTCCTGAGTGGACATTACCTTGCTCTCCTTTCGGTTGCTTAGTACTTAGTAAGTACTCCGTGGTTTTGAATATACGTTTGGTTAGTGGTTAGTAAGCGGAAAGTACGGCAAACGGCCGACATTCGTCGCTTAGTGGTTGGTAAGTTATTAATTGAAGCGCTTCAGCGGGAATCTGAATGCTTTTTGGGGGTAGCATCAGACCCAGAAAACCACGAGCGGAGGATTCATGGCCAAGCAAATGAGCGCAGCCGCGCAGGAGCGGCTGCAGCAGATCGTCGAGGCAGCGGTCGAGATTATAAACGAGGACGGCTACAGCGGCCTTTCGCTGCAGGCGGTCGCGAACCGCGTGGGCATCACGCAGCCGGGCGTCATCCACTACGTCGGCAGCAAGAAAGGCCTGCTCAACGAGGTCATCGAGTATTACTACGACTGCCACGACGACGCGGTCGATTACCTCAAGCTCTTCGAGCCGGGGCAGATGTTCGAGGGCCAGCGGCCCAAGGTTCCCGAGTGCTGCCGTCTGATCGTCGAGCAGAACGCCAGCCGCCGCGAGCTCGTCATGCTGTTCCAGGTGCTGAACACCGAGGCCATGTCGCCCAAGAGCCCCGCGCACGACTACTTCGCCAAACGCTCGAAGAACGTCTCCGAGCCCGAAATGAAACATAACTGGGCGGTGCCCGAGGGAGTGGACGGCCAGCTCACGTACTCGTGCGCCATGGCAGCGATGTACGGCCTCGAGGGTCGCTGGCTCGCGCGCCCCGACGAGATCGACTACGTGGCCGAGTGGGCCAAGTGGGAGGACGTGCTCTTCCCGCTGCCGCTGTGGGAAGGCTACCGGTAGGATTCGGCACCGAAGTCCCCGGCAGGTCTCAAAAACGCGAGCAATACCACGGGTTCGAACGTCGGCCGTGGTATTGCTCGCGTTTTTCGAACTTTGCGGCCCCAAAGTCTCAAAATCTCGAGCGATACCACGGGCGATTGTGAGGATCGTGGTATCGCTCGAGATTTTGAGAACACAGGAGCCGATGGCGCGCGCACCAGTTGCCGGGAGGAGGGTCACCGCGGGGACGATGAGGCCCTTTGGCGTCGTCGGGCGAATTCCGCGCAAATCCACCCGGCCGCGCGAAACCCCAGCGACACCACAGCCAGCCTCGCATGCCGCGACGCCGCCCAAATTCCATGCAGGCATCCGGCCACTCCCCAAATTCCGAGCAATACCACAGGTCAGCATTTGGACCGTGGTATCGCTCGATATTTGGGGAAAACAGGGGTCAAAATTCCCCAAAATCCGAGCGATACCACACATCAGCTGCCGAGTCGTGGTATTGCTCGGAATTTGGGGAGCGAACTAGGACTAACGGACGGTGACGGCGACCTGGGCGTAGCGGGTCATGGGGCGCTCGGCCTCGTCGCGGGCGGCAAAGGTGAGGACGATGCGCTCCCCCGCCGTCGCGTCGGCGGGCACGGCGAACTCCGCGTCTGCGCCTGCGGCCTCCCAGATGACCTCGCCCAGCGAGCCATGCTGGCGCCAAGAGCAGCCCAGCGCATCGCCGTCGGGGTCGCTCACCGAGGCGTGCAGCGCGACGGCCTCGCCGGGCGCCGCCGCGCAATCGCAGGTCACGCCCTCGACGACCGGCGCATGGTTGCACGCCGCCGGCTCGCCCGCGCACCACTGCGCGCGGGCGGCGAAGTCCTCTTGGTACGCCCGCAGATACGGGTTGACGTTCGTCTCGGGTGCCTCGAAGGGGTTGACGTCCACCGGCGACGGGTCGCCGTCCGTATACATCGGCCCGAGCAGCGTGTCGAAGCCGGCCTCGTCCGCCCCGCGCAGGCCGAAGGGCAGCAGCGGGATATAGGTCATCGAGTCGCCCTCGGCCATGAAGTCGCCGCGGTCGAACTGGAGCGCCGGCATGCCGGGAAGGCCCCAATCAAGCCTCGCGTGCTGCCCGAACTGGAAGCGGTCGGCCTCGCCCTCGTACACCTTGCCGTCGCCGTAGAGCGCGTAGCGCGCCATGAGCGGTCCGTTGCCGCGCGTAAGGTTCTCTTCCGGCCACGGCGCGCGGAAAAGCGGCAGCGTGTCGGGCTGCCCCATCTTGGCGTCGACGTACCCGCCGTAGGTGAACGGCGTGCGAAGCAGCCGCAGCTCAGGGAACAGGGCGCGACCGTGGTCCTCCCAGGAATTATCCTGCCCCACGCCGTCCATGATGCCGAGCACGCGCACCTTCTCGCAGACGCGCGCCTGCACGGCCGGCCAGTCAGGGCCGCCCGCGAACTCGTCGGCGATGGACATCAGCGCGCGGACGATGGTGTTCGCCCCGCCCCACGAGAGAATCCACAGCGTGCGGGGGTCGTCGTCGAGGATCGCCGTGCGGATGGCGTCGGAGCCGGGTGTGTCCCTGCGCACGTCGCCCTCGAAGGCCACGTTGCCCACGTACGTCTTGGCAAGAAGCTCGGCCGGCGACGGGAACGCGGGCTCGCCGGCAGCGGCCGCGTTGGCGCACAGGTGCGGCCACGCCTCGGCATAATCGCCCGCCCACAGGTCCTCGAGCCAATGCGCTGGCCAGGGCCGGTAGCTGCGCAGACTCCCAGCCTCCGGGTCGGGCTCGTGCGGCACGACCTCCCAGTCGGTCGAGCGCCGCCCCTTGGTCCGCCAATGCGGCGTGACCTCGCCCAGCGTGTACTGCCCGTCTCCCAGGAAGTGATACTGCGACGACGTGTACACGATGGCCTCGACGTCCAGCAGATTGAGGTAAAGCGCGAGGTGGACGACGGAGTTCATGTCGTCGATCTCCATGTCCGTGGTAATGATGACGCGGCGCTTCTCCATGGGCCCTCCCCTGGTCGGACTCGGCCCGGAACAGGCGGCGGTCGTCGCCGGTTCCGGGCCGGAAAACTACTCTTAGCGGACAAAGGGACAGTCCCTTCGTCCACGCTGCGCGGACGAAAAGCCCTAGACGCGGGCGCACCACTCCCACAGGCCCACGGGCTCGCCGTCGAGCACGACGTTGGTACCGTCAAGGTCGGTGCGGCAGAAATCGTTGAACTGGTGGATCCAGACGCCGTGGTTGAAGGTGCGCTTGGGCCGGCCGTCCGCCTCGCGATAGACGCCGGTGAGGTCCTCCACGTGGTCGAAGTAGGTGCAGTGGACGTTCGCGCCGGCAGCCTCAAGAGCGGCGTAGAGCGGCAGCACCGTCTCGCGCACGGCGACGAGCTCGTCTCCCTTGGAGTGCGTGAACCACATCGGCGTCTTGGCGAGAATCTCCACGTCCTCGGCGGTCGCGTTGTACCAGGGCGCGCAGCAGGGAGCCGCGGCCGCGAAGAAGCCGGGGTAGTCGCGCACCATGCGCAGCGTCATGAAGCCGCCGTTGGAGAGGCCGCCGATGACGATGCGGTCGGTATCGACGCGCTCGGCATGCTCGGCGACGAACTCGTCGATCAGGGCCTTGAGCACGGGCGCGTAGATGCTCTCGTTCGACTTGCCCATCTGCTCTTTGCCGTTGTCCATCCAAAACGTGGGGCTCTGCGGCACGAGCACCCACGCGCCGCCGCCGAAGTAGCCCTGGATCGGGTTCTGCGAAAGCGCGGTCACGCGGTTGCCGGTGTAGGCGCGCGCAGGGCCCTCGCCGGTCGTGTCTCCCTTGCCCTCTCCGGCGCCGTGCAGGTAGATGATGAGCGGCGCTTTCTCGGGCGCGGGCACGGGCTCGCCGAAGGGCTGCGGGCGCGGCTCGAAGCTGGGCTCAAAATAGCCGTACTCGAGCGCGATGCCGTCGACGGGCGTCTTCTGCACGGCATCGGTCCAGCCGGCGAGCTGCGGCGTGTACTCCTCGCGCAACTCGTCGAAGACAAGGCCGCACACCGGGTCGCCGTCGCCGCAGACCGGCGCCAGCTGCGTCACGCGGATGCGGCTCTCCACGTAGCGGGAACCCAGGACGCCGCCCTCGACGCGCTTGGTGAGGCGGGTCTCGGGGGTCTCGAGCGCCACGTGGGAGCCGGCCGGGGCGGCCGCGCCCTTCTCATCGCAGGGGTAGGCGGCAAGAACGGGCACGTAGCCCGCGGTGTGGACGGCGTGGTCGGCGCCGCGCTCCTTGCGCATGAGCGGCTCGCCCGTGGGCTCGAAGCGCGCGCAGTACACGTTGAACGAGGCGGGGCTCACCTCGGAGGCCCGCACCTCGCAGGGCAGGTCGAGGACGATCTTGGAGATCCAGGGGCCGAAGTCGCCCAGGGTCACGACGGTTGCGTAGGTGGACATGCGGTTCTCCTTTGCTGGAAGCGCGGGGCTGCGCGGTAAATGGCGGCGGAGCGGGCGCGCGGTACCGAACAGAACAATGGCGAGACGGGCGGCGGGCACGGCGGGCAACCCGTCCCCTCGTGCTGCACGACGAACCTGTCACCAGGTGCTGCGGCGGGTGACAGGTTTATCGT
>CAVDQW010000105.1:0-18910 GCA_963610995.1 bacterium
GACACTCGGACAGGTACTCGGCAGTGTTGTACACGGGCACGACGACGCTGACCTTGAATCTGCTGATGGAGCGGCTCCATGTACCCGCCTTTGAGAGCGTTTCGGAAAACGAGTCTCCGGCTTTAGCCATTCGCCTTAGCCTCCTTGATATTCTTGCGTAGAAGCAGGAAATAGCGAGCATTACCGACCAGATAGCGTTTGACAAGACGCCCAGGCTCCTGCGTCATGCGGAACAACCACTCAAGGTTAGCGCGCCGCATCCACAAGGGCGCGCGGGGGATATTGCCAGAGACCACGTCAAACGAGCCACCGACACCCACAAAGACACCTTTGGCTCCCAGCTCACGGAAACGCTCAATGAGGCGCTCCTTCTTGGGCGATGTGATACCCACAAAAACGATGTCGGGCTCGGTTTCCCCCACTTCAGCGACAACAGAGTCAAACTCATCGTTGCCAAAATAGCCGTCTCGGTAGCCACATATTGTCATGCCGGGACACTTATCGGCTAGCACATCAATGGCTTTTTTGACAACCTCAGCTTTGGCGCCGAGCAGGTAGACCCTGTAGCCCTCTCGCTCTGCCAGGCCGCAAAGCTCCCACATAAGATCAATGCCAGCTACGCGCTCGGGCAGATCGGCTCCCAATTTATGAGCCGCTATGACCATGGAGGCGCCGTCGGCGTTTACGACCTCACAACGACGTACCCATGCATCCATCTCGGCGTCGTCCCGCATCTGCAAGAGCTTGTCAGCATTTACGCCAATAATGTGAGCGAAGTGCCCGCCCTTAACAAGGGCGTCGATTGCGTCGACAGTTTGCGCCATGGTCCACGGGTCAACGGGGACGCCCATTACCTCCACCCGGTCGGGTAGGCCAAGATTCTCAAAATACCTCACCGCAACCTTCCATCTCCTCGCGTAATCGCTGCGACATCGAGCATCTAAGCTATTGTTTCAAAACTGCGTTGATAATTTATGATGCAATCAACGAGATTAATCTATGCGATCCACCAGCCCTTAAGAGGATGCGCTCCATAAAAAAACACGGTTCCTATCCGTCGTCCATGACCAGCCCTAACTTCCGATACTGAGGAACTTCTTGTACCGCTCAGCGAAGTAGCGTTGGGAAACGCCGATTGTCCGACGCCCAGCATACTTCAGGTAGGCGCCCAGCGGCCCCGTCAGGTACCGATTCGTCTTTCGATCGGAAAAGTGCGCCTCGATGTAGGCCATGGTCTTGTCCATGAGAATCTCGCGCGCCGTTCGGTCCCCCACGAGCCCCACGCAGCCCAACCGCGAGCACAGGAGCATCCTGACCAGGGCAGCCTCAAGCAGCTCGCCGTAATCCTCCAGGAGACCATGTTCTGCGTAGTATGCAAGAATCTCGTCCATCACCAAGAAGAACTGCTCGCAAAACAGAGGCGAGATGCTGACAGCGGTGGAACCACTTCTCAGGCGCCGATTCACCATCGGCTTGGCAACCACCGCGACGGCCGCGCAGTAGGGTGCGAGCTTGAAGTGAAAGCCGTTGTCCTCGTTGCCTCGGGTCTCCGGGAAGCGGATGTCGTTATCGGCCAGGATTGACCGGCGAACCACTCGAATCGGCGGCTGCGTCTGCGGGGCCACGAACAGGGACTCCTGCGTCGTGGGAACAACCGGCAGCCATTTGCTCGGCACATACTTGCGCCCCGCACCGCCATCCCGGTAGCACGCGATCCCGCAGACGCACATATCGGCATCCGCGGCGCGCGTGGCCTCGCACATGGTCTCGTACATATCCGCGTCCGCGAAGTCGTCGGAGTCCATAAAGCCGACGTACTCGCCCTCGCAGCGCGCAAGGCCGAGGTTGCGCGCCGCGCCCTGGCCGGCGTTCTCCTGTCGCAGGCAAACAAGGTTTTTGGGGTAGCGCTCGGCATAGGCCCTGATGACCTCGGCGGAGCCGTCGGTCGAGCCGTCGTCCACCACGACGACCTGGATCGCATCCAGGCCGATGCTCTGTCCCACCAGCGAGTCGAGACACTCGGACAGGTACTCGGCAGTGTTGTACACGGGCACGACGACGCTGACCTTAAACTTGTTGCTCTGAGCCCCCGCCGTCACAATACGGCCTTTCTCGCCAGCACGTTCGCAATCCGCTCGCTGGCATGCCCGTCACCATAGGGGTTGGAAGCATGGCTCATCGCCGCGTACTCCTCCTCATCGGAGAGCAGCCGGCTGAACTCGCGGTAGATTACGTCCTCCTGGGTGCCGACCAGCTTCAGCGTGCCGGCCGCCACGCCCTCGGGACGTTCAGTGGTGTCGCGCATCACCAGCACGGGTTTGCCGAGACTGGGCGCCTCCTCCTGGATGCCGCCTGAGTCGGTCAGTATCAGGTGGCTCGTCGCCAGGAAGTTGTGGAAGTCCAGCACTTCGAGCGGCTCGATAAGGTGCAGGCGGTCGAAGCCGTCCAGCTCCTCGTGGGCCGCTTCGCGCACCTTGGGGTTCATGTGGATGGGATAGATAGCCTTGGTGTCCGGGTGCTCCTCCATCACGCGACGGATGGCGCAGAACATACGGTGCATGGGCTCACCTAGGTTCTCGCGCCGGTGCGCCGTGATTAGAATTAGTCGGCTGCCCTTAGCCCAGTCCAACTCCGGGCTGCTGTAACCCTCGCGCACGGTCGTGCGCAGGGCATCGATACCGGTGTTGCCGGTTACCCAGATCTTCTCGGCGGGCTTGCCCTCGTCCAGCAGGTTCTGCCTGCTGGCCTCCGTGGGTGCAAAGTAGTACTCGCTCACGATGTCAACCGCCTGGCGGTTGAACTCCTCGGGCCAAGGGCTGTAGATGTCGCGGGTGCGAAGGCCAGCCTCAACGTGACCGACCGGGATCTGCAGGTAGAAGCAAGCAAGCGCGGCAGCAAAGCTCGTGGTGGTGTCGCCGTGGACCAGTACCACGTCGGGGCGTTCGGCCTCCAACACAGCTTTGAGCTTCAGCAGGACGTCGCACGTCACGTCGAACAGCGTCTGCCCCGGCTTCATGATGGCCAGGTCGTGATCGGGGGTGACGTTAAAGACGCGCAGCACCTGATCCAGCATTTCGCGGTGCTGGCCCGTAACGGTCACCACGGTCTTAAACTCGGCCGGTCGGGCCTTAAGCTCGTTGGCGAGCGGGCACATCTTAATTGCCTCCGGGCGCGTTCCGAAGACGAGCATGACCTTGCGCTCGTTCACTTCCGCTCCACTTCCACATCAGGATAAAAGGTATTCGAGCCGTAACCCTCAATCGCCAGGTAGATTCTTCCAGAGCCAGACCAGTCTGGACCGACATTTATAACCTTGTGCCAATCAGAGCCAAGCCAGTCCGCCCTGATCAAATCGCCAACCTTTAGATCGCGCACCTTTGTCACGACTTCTCCTTACAGCTTGTAGACGTTCTCGCCGTCGCCGCACACGTTACGCGGGTCGATGAGGACACGGCCGCCGAAGAGCTCGGGCTTGCCCTTGATCTCGGAGTGGCCAACCATCACGATCACCATCTCCAGGCCGTCCAGGAACTCCTCCATGGAGTGTACCTGGCCGGGCACTTCGTCGCGCTCCACCCAAGGGTCGTAGACCTTCATGGACCCGGCGCACAGGTGCTCGCTCATGGCCTCTAGCATCTGCAGGGTCGGGCTCTCGCGAATGTCGTCTACGTTTTCCTTGTAAGTCAGTCCGTAGATGCCCACCTTGGAGGCGTCCGTTATGCCGCGCTCGGCCATGACCTCATGGGCGCGGTGGAGCACGTACTCGGGCATGCTCGCGTTGGTCTGAAGGGCCAGGCGGATAAAGTTCGCAGTCTCGGGGTAGTCGCCCACCAGGAACCAAGGGTCAACGGGGATGCAGTGGCCGCCAACGCCGGGTCCAGGTTGCAGAATGTTCACGCGCGGGTGCTTGTTGGCGATGCGGATGACCTCGGCCACGTCCATCCCGCCGATTCGACAAATCTTGGCCAGCTCGTTGGAGAAGGCGATGTTCACGGCTCGGAAGGTGTTCTCCACAACCTTGGTCATCTCGGCGGTGCGGATGTCGGTGACGGATATCTCGCCCTCACAGAAGCTCGCGTACACCTTTGCGATGGCCTCGCCCACCTCGGGGTCGTCCGCGCCAATGGTGCGGTTGTTGTGCAGCAGCTCATAGACCATGTTTCCGGGGATGATGCGCTCGGGAGCGTGCACAAGATTCACATCCTCGCGGCCGGCCTCGGCAAGTAGCGGGCGCACGAAGCGATCGATCGTGTTCGGGGAAACCGTGGACTCGACGACCAACACGGCGCCCTCCGGGGCTACCTCCAGCACGGTCTTGCAAGCAGCAACCACATAGCAGGGGTCGATCTTCTTGTCCAGCTTGTCGTAGGGAGTCGGCACACTGACGATGTAGGTGTCGCACACCTGGTATTCGGTCGTGAACTTGACGCCGGCTTTCAGGGCATCGGCGAACAGCTCGTCCAGGCCATCCTCCTTGAAGGTAGTCTTTCCGGCGTTCAGGGTGGCCACAAGCTCCTTGTTGTAGTCAGTGCCCACGACCTCCACGCCGTGGGACGCCATCATGAGCGCAGTTGGCAGGCCGATGTAGCCAAGGCCGATGACATTAACCATTCTGTCGCTCGCCTTTCTTCGCGAATTTGTACTTGAAGGTAAGCAACACGAATTTCGCATTGCCGATGATATAGCGCTTCCAAAGCCTGCCGGGCTCCTGCGCAAAGCGATAGAACCATTCGAGGCCGTGGTCTTGCATCCATTTAGGGGCGCGGTCAGTAACACCGGCGACCACATCGAAGCTGCCTCCGACGCCCATCACGAAGGGGATACCGATCGCGTCGAGGTACTTGTGGACCCAGTACTCTTTTTTTGGGGAGCTGAAGGCCACGAACATCATGTCCGCGCCTGAGGCAGCCATATCGGAGACTATCTGTGGTTCGTCGGCCTCGGTGAAGTAGCCATTGCGATATCCACAGATTCGAAGGGCCGGGTATTTCTCCTCAAAAATGGCCTTGACCTTGGTTACGACTTCTTCCTTGGCGCCGAAGAGGTAGATGCCGTAGCCCTTCTGAGCCGCGACTTCAACCAAGCGGAGGAACAAGTCGATGCCCGTAACGCGCTCGGCAAGAGGAATGCCGAGCTTCTTTGCCGCCCAGACGATGGAGGCGCCGTCAGCATTGATGAGCGAGCACGCGTTCACAATCTCGGCCAGCTCGGGGTCAGCTTCCATAAGGTTGACCTTCGAAGCGTTGACCACGACGTGTTGCGTCGAGACACCGCGGGCGATGATGTCCTCGACCTCGGTAACCGTTTCGTCGAGAGAGAGGGCGTTCACATAAGTATTGAGTATGGGGTAGCGGTTGGGCGCTTCCCAGTTCGCGGTATTCGTCAAGTGAGCCCACCTAGCTCCCCTGCGCAGTGAGCACGACGCCGACGGTCTGGATGATCAGCTTGAAGTCGCTCCAAACGGAGCACTTCTTAATGTAGAGGAGGTCGAGCGCGACCCACTCGTCGAAGCTGATGGAGTCGCGGTTGCGGCGGGTCTGCCAGTAGCAGGTTATGCCGGGCTTGACCAGCAGGCGCTGGCGCTGGCGCGGGGTATAGAGGGCCACCTCACGAGACAGCGCGGGGCGCGGGCCGACCACGGACATGTGGCCAAGGAGCACGTTCGCGAACTGCGGCAGCTCGTCGATCGAGGTCTTGCGGATAAAGCGGCCCACGCGCGTAACGCGCGGGTCCTCGGCGATCTTGAAGACGGGGCCGTCCTTCTCGTTTTGCGCCTGCAGGGCCGCGAGCTTGGCCTCGGCGTCGGAGCACATGCTGCGGAACTTCCACATGCGGAAGCGCTTGCCGTTGCGGCCCACGCGCTCCTGCACGAAGAAGACGGGGCCGGCCGGGTCGTCGAGCTTGATGGCGATGGCCACGATGAGGTAGAGCCAGCTCAGGCAGACGAGCGCAGCTGCGCTGAAGACGATGTCGAACGCGCGTTTGAGGAGGCGGTAGACGATGCGGCGGCGCAGGCGCTCGGCCGCGGCGGTTACGGCGGGGTCCGGGTCGGGGGAGCCCATGCCGTCGGCTTCCGTTGCGGTAAGGGACACGGGCTTCTTGCCGTCGGCGGGCGAGGACG
Source organism: bacterium (assembly GCA_963610995.1). Lineage (GTDB taxonomy): Bacteria > Actinomycetota > Coriobacteriia > Coriobacteriales > Atopobiaceae > Paratractidigestivibacter. Next base: position 6,122 of record CAVDQW010000105.1, read on the forward strand.
CGGGCGCAGGGGCGGATGCCGAAGCGGCGGCGGAAAAAGGCGTCTGGACCAGATCGCCGACGAGGGCTGCAGCTTCAGCTTTCATCTTGTCCATGCACATCCTTTCCGCCGACATGCGCCAATCGTTTCCCGGTCATCCAAATCTTCATTTTATACGCGCGCAGGCGGCGGCCCTTTGTCGTTCATCAATGTAATTAGACATTGGTTGAACGCACACACAGATCCGCCGAGCAGACGTTGGTTGATTCGAGAGTTGCGCAGCGCGCGCAACAGACGCGCATCACAAAAGGCTCGGGGCGACGCACGGCGAGGGGCGGCCTGCCCCAAGCCCCAGCCCATTGCGCAGCCGAACCGATCACCAACAGCGGTCCGCTCGGGTTGGAAATAGGCGATTGTATCACTGACTCTATCATTGATACTATCAAAACTGTATCATGATAGAGTCAGTGATAGAGCCAGCCAACAGGGAGGTTTCATGGCTATCCCCATCAGCATGCAGGCGATTCTCGACGGGAACGTTGTTGAGGACGAGCGCATCGAGCTCAAGGAGACATGGGACCCGCAGGCTTCGCTCAAGACCATCTGCGCCTTTGCCAACGACCTCAACAACTGGGGCGGCGGCTACATCGTCATCGGCATACGCGAGCTGCCCGACGGAAAAAGGGAGGTCGTCGGCGTCCCTGCGGCGAGCATCGACTCGTGGATGAAGGATATCCTCAACAAGTGCAAGCTGATTCAGCCCGACTACATGCCGATCTCCGAAGCGGTCGAGCACCAGGACAGGCACCTCATCGTCCTTTGGTGCCACGGCGGCAGCGTGCGCCCCTACTCCTCCCCCAAGTCGATGGGCAAGAAGTCCGAGCGTGTCCATTGGGTGCGTAGGCTCTCGTCGACGGTCGCGCCGAGCAACGAGGAGGAGCTCGACCTGTACACGCTGTCGAACAACGTGCCGTTCGACGACAGGCCCAACCACGAGGCCGACTTTTCCGACCTAAACCCGATCCTGGTCAAGGCATACCTGAAGGCAGTCGGCAGCTCCCTGTATGAGGAGTTCGACCTCATGAGCTTCGAGGACGTTTGCCGCAGCATGCACATTGCGGCGGGCCCGTCGGAGTACGTAAAGCCGCTCAATGTGGGACTGTTGTTCTTCTCGGCCGACCCGCGCAAATACTTCCCCTATGCCCAGATCGACGTGGTGGAGTTCCCGGACGGAGAAGGCGGCGACACCCTCATTGAGCACACGTTTACCGGCCCGCTAAACCAACAGCTCGAGGACACGCTCCGCTACCTCGGCAATAACGTGGTCAAGGAAATCGTCGTCAAGCAGTCGGACGGCTCCCCCAGCGAGCGGTTCCACAACTACCCATCCGAGGCGCTTAAGGAGGCGCTCGCAAACGCCGTCTACCACAAGGGCTACGACTCGCGCGAGCCTATTGAGGTGCGGGCCCTGCCAGACAGGATCGAGATCTTGAGCCACCCGGGCGCGGATCGCTCCATCAGCCTTCAGGGGCTCAAGGATTACCGCATGGCATGCAGGCGCTACCGCAACCGTCGCATCGGCGAGTTCCTTAAGGAGCTCGGCCTGACCGAAGGACGTAACACGGGCATCCACAAGATCCTGCGGGCGCTGAGGCAGAACGGCTCGCCGGACCCCCTGTTCGAAACCGACGAGGAGCGGCTGTACTTTATGGTGACGCTCTACGAGAGGCCGGTCGAGGGCAGCGGCTCTTCGACTGGTAATCGCGTCAGAAGCCATCGTGGACAAGAGGACCGCAGGTCAGAGGTGTTGGCATACCTGCGGGAAAACTCCCGCGCCACCATCGCCGAAACATCGCAGGGGCTCGGGATTCCAACGGCCACGCTCAACCGCGATATCGCCGCGCTGCGAAAGGCCGGGAGGCTTTCGGGCAATTCGCGCGTCGGCTGGACGGCGGCCGAGAGCTAGGGTCGACGGTACGAGCGGTGATAACGTTGACGGGGCTGTCTGGGCATGGACGTATTTTCCCGACTAAGGGTTCCGTATTTTTCCGATTGTTGTTTCCGTATTTTCCCGACTGAGAATGGCGTAAAATCCCTATTGAATAATCAATTGCCAGATAAGCGGTGGTAAAAATGAGCGACATCTTGACCCCGAACGGATACAAACCCCGGCTTATAGAAGACCGCCTGGACTCCCTTATGGTGGCCTTCGGCTGCGTGGAGATCACAGGACCCAAGTGGTGCGGTAAAACATGGACCGCCCGCTCAAGGGCCGCGAGCATGACCAAGCTCGACGAGGCCACGGAGCGCGAGGCGGCCGAGCTCGACCCCTCCCTCGCCCTGCTCGGCGCAACGCCCCACCTTGTCGACGAATGGCAGGAAGTACCCGCCGTCTGGGATGCGGCAAGGCGCTACGTCGACGATTCGGGCAACAAACGTGGATCTCTTATCCTCACGGGGTCGACCTCCCTCAAAAAGGACCTGCGGGGCGAGGTCCGCCACAGCGGTACCGGTCGGATAGCACGGCTCTCCATGCGGCCCATGAGCCTGTATGAATCCGGTGACTCGGACGGAAGCGTCTCGCTAAAGGCGCTGCTAGACGGAGCGCCGCTTCAGCCCGCCCGCGCCGAGGCCTCCGTCGAGGACGTCGCGCGTTGGTGCGTGCGCGGCGGATGGCCCGCCAACCTTGGCCTTTCTGACGACGCGGCGGCGGAAACGGCGGCTCAATACATCCAATCCGTCCTTGACGTAAACGTGATTGATGAGGGGCGCTCCCCCGAGACCGCGCAGGCACTCATGCGAGCGCTCGCCATGAACGCGAGTCAGGCGGCCACGTACAAGACGCTTGCAAAGGACGCCGCCCGTGGAGGAAAGCCCGTCACAGAGGACACCGTTGTCGCCTACCTCGACCTTTTCGACAGGCTAAAGCTCACCGAGCAACTTGGGGGCTGGGAGCCTCCCGTGCGCTCGAAGGCGCGTGTCCGCGTGAAGCCCAAGCGCTATTTCTGCGATCCGTCCCTGGCCGCCGCCCTGCTCGGAGCCAGCACGCAAAGCCTCCTGCACGATACGCAAACGCTCGGCTTGCTGTTTGAGAACCTTGTGCTCAGGGATCTGCGGGTGTTTCTCTCGACGTATGCGGGGCTCGGGAACGCCGTACACTACTACCGCGACGAGAACGGACTTGAAGTTGACGCCATCCTTGAGCACGGCGGTCGTTGGGCGGGCGTCGAGATCAAGCTCAGCGACACCAAGGCGGATGACGGCGCCGAGGCGCTGCTCTCGCTCCGCAAGAAGATGCTGGCCAATGAGGCCGGCCAGAGCCTGGAGCCGGCTTTCCTCGCGGTTATCGTCGGGCGAGGAAACCTCGCCTACACCCGCAAGGATGGCGTGATGGTTATTCCCGCGGCAACGCTCACGGCATAAGGCGCAGGCGGACACGCTGCGGGGACGGGCGGTGCGCAAGTATCGCAACCGCTGGGGCGCTGAGGCGAATCGGCACCCGCTGCTGTGGAACTCTGACTTTTGCACGACTTAATTCAATGAGGCGGAGTATTGGGCGAGTTTTCAACCGACCCAACTGTGAAGGCAGCGGATCTGCAGGCCTTGATACTCGGCCAGGCCAAATTTAGTCGTGCAAAAGTCGGAGTTTGGTTTCTGGAGGGCAATATATCCCCCCCTGAGCACCCCGCGGCGGCGGCGCGCCGGTTACGCCAGCTCGGTCATGCCGGCAAGGTAGCTGTGCGGATCCGCGACCAGCTCGTCGATGGCGCCCTGCTCCACGACCTTGCCGCCAGCGAGCACCACGGCGCGGTCGGCCATGCGCACGGTGGACAGGCTGTGGGCGATAAGCACCACGGCGGACTCCTCCCCCAGCGACGCAATGACGTCGTGGAACGCGGTCTCGCTCTCGTAGTCCAGCGCGCTCGTGGCCTCATCCAGCACGATCATGCTCGGGTGGCCCAGAAGCACCCTCGCCAGCACGATGCGCTGGCGCTCGCCACCGGAAAGCCGCAGGCCGCGGTCGCCAAGGACGGTATCCAACCCCTCGGGCATCCGGCTCACAAAGCCCCAGGCGTATGCCTTCTTCAGCGCATCTACCAGCTCTTCGTCGGTCGCGCTGGGATGGAATCGCTTAAGGTTCTCGCGCACCGAGGCGTTGAGGATCAGCGGGTCCTGAGGCACGTAGCCCACCTGTCGGCGCCACGACGCGATGTTCGCGCGGGTCAGCGCTCCGCCGTCGACACGAATCGCTCCGCCGCTCGGCAGCAGGAACCCCATCAAGAGGTTAACCGCCGTAGTCTTGCCCGCGCCGTTGCGCCCCAGCAGCGCCACCTTCTCGCCGCGGGCCAGCCCGAACGAGACGCCGCGCAGCGTGTCGTTGTCGGAGTCGTGGTAAGCGAACCGCACGTCATTGAAGCGCAGCTCGCCCCACCCGGAGTAGTCCACGTCCTCCGCCTCGAGCTCGTCCTCGGGCGCCATAGCTTTCTGCGCCTCGACGAGCTTCTCGTACGCCGGCACGCAGCTGTCGATGTTTTGGATCTGCCCCTGGAACCCTGAGAACACGGGCCATAGCCGCGCGAACACGTACACGAGCACCACTAGGCGGTCGGTCTCGACCTTCATGCCGAGCGTGCACACCAGGTAGACGATAGAGATCATCACCGCGGCGGTCAGGGAGTACACGAGCCCGGGCACGGAGCTCTGGCGCGTGTACTTCATCCGCGCGGTCATGTAGGACTCGCTGATCCGATTGAACAGCTCGGCGTGCTCGGCCTCGACGCTGTAGGCGCGGACCTCCTTCACGCTCGTCAGCTGGTTCTGCAGCTCGCCGTAGAAGTCGCGGTTGATGGCGATGAGCTCCTCCCCGTACTCATGCGACTTCTTGCGCAGGGGGATGAAGGCGCCCAGCATCGCCACGCCCAGCACGCACACGAGCACGGTCACCGGCACGCTCATGTACAACGCGATGGCCAGCTGCACCGCGGCGGACACGATACTCGAGAGAAAACCAATCACCGTCGAGATGCCATAGCTCACCTGGTAGCACTGGTTGGTAAACAGATTGATAAGCTCGGCGTCCTTCTGCGCGGCGAGCGTCTCCCAGCTCGCTCCGGAAACCGTGCGGTAGAGCCGCTCGCGCATGTCCATGCCCGTCTGCTCGATGAAGGCAGTCTGCCGGATAGTCAGCGCCCGGGAGAGAATCGCCTTCACCGTGACGAGCGCGACGTAGCTCACGAGCAGCGTGCCCACCTGCGCGGCGTACGGCAGCGCGGTGAACCACCCCGGCAGCGGGCTATTGCCTATCTGCAGCATGTTCAGCAGCGGTATGAGCATCACGGTGCTCACGCCCGAGAGCGCGGACACCGCGATGTTCCATGCCAGAATGGTGAGAAACGCGCGCCGGTCGCTTTCCCAGATAGCTTTGAGGAGCGTCTTCATGCGGGCAGGCTGCTCCCGTTACTCCTCGATGAGGCCGAGCTCGCGGAACTGGGCCAGCAGCGCGTCGAGGTCCTTGGCCGCGGTCTCCTCGTCCACCTCGTACTCGGCAAGAATGGCAGCGAGGACGTCGTCGCGCGAGACGGGCATCTTCAGCTGCTCGTACACGAACGCGGACACGTCGTTGAGGACGACGGTGCCGGCAAACGTGCCGATGTTGTCGCCGGTGGGCATGACCATGTGCTCGTCCAGGACGTTGCGAAGGGTGAAGCCTTCCCTGATCTGCATGAGTTGCTCTTCCTCTTCTGCGGGCTTTATGAGCTCGGGATGGTTGACAAGGACATCGTAGATGACTTGGGCGTCCTCCCCCGTCATTCCGCAGAACACGCGCATTACCGGCACCGCCTTGGCAAGCCGACGGACGTTCGCGAGCGCGAGCGCAGCCAAGTCGGTGTCCCACATGGGGATGAACGCCTGCTGGGCAAGAAGCGCCTGTGCCTGCTTGGGGCTCAGGCGACGGACATAGTTGGCCGGCGAGCGGCGCACGTCCAGGATGCACGTGAGCGGCACCTCGACGTCGCGGAAAATCTGCTCCTTGCCGTCCCAGGGCACGCCGCAGGCGGTGGCGGAGCCGTCGGCCTCGAGGCGGATAGCGGGCCGGTCGCCGCTGATGAACTCGGCGCCCAAGGCATCGACCCACGCCTGGGCACGCGTGGACTTGCCGGCGCCGCTGCGCCCGGTAAAGACAAAGGCCGAGCCGCCCTTCTCGACACAGGCGCCATGGAGAGAAACGACGCCCTCGCGGCAGAAGCGGCACTCGAAGGCCGTGCGGAGCAGGAAGCGGGAGCGCATGTCGTCGGCGTCGACCGCGTCCTGCGATGATTGGAGATGCTCGTAGTCGGCACTCACCTTGAGGCGGGCGGGCGGGTCGGTGTGCTTGAGTTCGTAGAGCCAGTCGCCGTGCTCGTCTTTATGAATCAAGATCTCTGTTGTGTCGGCAACGACTTGAGCGTCCTCGTCGCTGGTCACAGACAGGCCGGCGGGGACGGACAACATCCGTTTATGCAGATTCTGAAAGAGGCTCATTGGTACGCCATTCCACAAGCAGAGCCTGTCGCGCTCGCATTCTACGATTGCAACAGGCTCTCTTTCGTTATGCGCTCAGTAAAGAAGGTAACGCGTACTCGTTCGACCTACTTAGTGTAGATCGACTCGCCACTCTGGCACTCTTTGGTGCCGTAATAAATATTGGTTATCGAGCAGCTACCCGACGTCGCAACCACCTGGTCGCTGTACTGGAACTTGACCACCTCGGCCTTGGGGGCCTCATAGTTCTTCTTCATAGGTATGTCCTTTCCTACCCTGTTCAGTGCAATCCAACTGCAAGGACGATTTTTTTTAATTTACCACCTTGCATACGGCTAGATTATGCTTTTTTCAAGCCTTCTGCGACCATTCTCTTTACCCAACGGCAAATCTCCGGGCTGGCGTGCCCCGGCTCCGCTCCGGCGGCATGCTCTGACACGCAATGTTTACAGACGTTTTGATAGAAGCAGCCTTCACACTCCGCCGGAAGAGGATACTCCAAAGCCGTCTCGTTGGTGCGACGCCAGCTCTCTGCAAAACCAAGGGCCAGTACATCGACCGACTCGCAGGGAAACGTGTTGCAAGGGCGCATGCGCCCACGCCAGTCCACGGCAAAGGAGCTACGGCCCGCGCCGCAGCGCACGCCGCGCGCTGCGGGCGCCGATGCCGAAGAGGGGTCCGGAAGCTCGTCAACGTCGCATTCCGGCTCGATCGTCTCTCCAGTGAGGCTCAACTGGAGCTTGGCCATCTCCACATAAGCGTCGAGCCCCGCGTCCGCCGTCCGACGGCCCGTCTCTTCCCGCGGCTTCATGAGGCCGGAATTGATGACGAACGGAAACCCTTCCTCATGCAAGAGCCTTACGACCTGCGGCCCGTCCGTCATGAACGCGTTGGGGGTAACCGCAATGACCAGAGGGATTCCCAGGTCGCGCAGGCGGCGGACGTTCTCCATAACCCGCGAGAATACCCGGCGCCCCGTCACTCGCTCGTACCCTTCTTCGCTGGCGCCATAAAGCGTGACCTGGACGCTCGCGGGAGGGCGGCTTGCAAAGAAGCTCGCCATGCTTTCGTCCAAGGCGACGGCGTTGGAGAGGACGCGGGTCTCCACACCCATGCTCGCCAAATACAGGTACAAATCCTTGAAACCAGGATAAGTAAGGCACTCTCCCCCCGTTAAGCTGGCGTACATCATGCCCGCCTCGACCGCCTGGGTCATGATGTCCTTCCAAACTTCGGTGGGAAGAAGATCGGCGCCCTGCATCTGGTCGCGATTCAGGTGCACGTAGCACATCTTGCAGCCCAGGTTGCAAAGGGGGGTCAGCTCGAAAGAGCCCGAGAGGGGGACGAGCTTCTCGCGAGCCTTGAAGCCCAGGAAGCCGCGCACCTCGTCGTAGCGGCGGAAGTCGGTGATTCCCTCGGCATCGAGCCGGGCCAGCAACTCATGAAGAGAGCTGGGGGACTCCTGGGTTATTGCCCCCTCTTGCGAAGCTCCTACCTGTGCCTTCTCTGTCATGGATTTATCTCCTGAGTCCGAGTTTGCGAAGGATTCGACCACCGAGCGAGCGAAGCTTCCGCCAGATCATGCGTGCGGGATGGGAAGCCATCCAGGCGCGGCCGAGCGCGCGGGAACGGTCGGTGTCGAGTGCGATCATGCGACCGCCGCGCTCGACGGAGACCGCGAGACCGAGGACCTGCGAGCGGTCCATCCAGGCGTCGGGGTTCCAGCAGTTGTCACCAAGCGTCTGGACGCGGCTGTCATCGATTCGGCGGACGCGGTGGCAGACGAAGCGGCCCTCGGGCTGCTCGAAGAGCACGATATCGCCGGGGAGCAGGTCGCGGGCGAGCGGGACGATGGTGACGAGGTCGCGGTTGCGGCGAATGAGCGGCTGCATGCTCGTGCCGTCGAGCGGAATCGTCACGGGAAGGGGCGCACCGTTCTGCGCGAGCTCGCGCCATCGGGCGATAGTCAGTCCCCTTACCTTTCCGTCGATCAACCGAGCCCCTTCTTCCCAGACGGATGTCTTCCTGAGGCAATCATAAATGGCCGCACCCCTGCAGCATGGCCAAAGGCCTAGTTTTCAACAGAGCGTTTATAGAGGAGCTTAGCGCGCTGGGCAAGGCGATGGTTCGGAAAGCTTCCGAACCTTCCAACTAACCGCACGGCGCTCTCGAGGGGCGCTCGGGTCTGTTGCAACTCTATCCGGGCAATCAAAGTTGAGGACGACGACAAGGCGGCGTCGTTCGCGAACGGGTGGCCGGCGTTCGCGAACGTTCGCGAACGCGTTCGTGTCCGCTCGCGAGCTGGATGGGCAGCCGAACAGCGCCGCCGAGCGTCGGGCGGAGAGCGAGCGCCCGCGGAGGCCGCTGAGCGCTACTTGGAGTCAGAGGGGGCTTCTTCCCCGCTCTTGCCCATGACGGCGGAGAGCTCGGTGCGCAGCTTCGCGCGCTTCTGGATGGGGCGGAGCGTGAGGCGGTAGAGGTGAACCGCCGGCAGGAGCCACGGCGCGCGCTTGAGGACGGGATAGTACGGCAGGAGCGAATCGGTCGGCGGGAAGAGGCGATGCAGCAGGTAGCGAACGCGGGCGAGCGACTCCCCGTGCTCGGCGGCGTCGTCGCGGACCCAGTTGCGCGCCTGGTTCTGGAGCGTGCCGTACGTGCCGCTGCTGAGCATGTACGAGATCGTGTAGGCGTCTTTCGGCGCGAGGGCCTCGGGGTCGCCAGCCAGCACCCGGCCGCACGCGTCCTGGTCGACCGCGGCGTCCGCGACGCTGCGCAGTTCCGCCTCGAAGTCGACCATGCCCAACTTGGCGAGCTCAGCGTCGAGGTACGGGCGGTCCATCGTTTCTCGCCAGGCGTTGAGAAGCGCCCACTCGTCGGCCACGCCGCGGACGCCGTGGCCGCTCGACTCGAAGTGCTTGTACATGTGAGCGACGTGGTAAAGATACGCGTCCTCGCGGGAGAACTCGTAGGCGAGGCCCTTCTCGCCGGCCGCGCGGCGAGCCCGCGTCCAGGAGTCTGCGTAATAACCGTCCCAGGCGTCCTCGGAGTAGGACAGGCGCAGGTGCGGCTCGAAGTTGAGGAAGGGCGCCTTCTGATACGCGTCGTGGTACAGCTCGCCGAAGGACTCCGGCTCGTAGCCGTGGCTCTCCATAATGCGCCGCAGCTCAAAGCGGTCGTTCTCGTTGGCGACGCGGACCGTGCCGTTGCCGAGGTCGCGACCGAAGAGGAAATCGTTGTCGCACATCCAGCGCATCTCGGGGTGGGGGTAGGCCTGGGCTGTCACGATGCCTTTGACGGGCAGGTGGGCGAGGCCGGCGGCGTCCATCTGGGCGAAGATGGCCTCGCGCTCGTCGGCGAAGACGGAGTGGCGGATGGCGTTCTTGTAGATCTCGTCGCGCCAGCGTTTGGCCTCGGCGGCGTCGATGCCCGGGGCTTTTGCCGCCGCGAAGGCGCAGGTAGTGGTCACGGAGTTGCCCAGCGCGAGGTTGTAGACGGCATCCCAGGTGGCGTCGGCCGGAAGGGACTGGGGCGCCTGGCCGCGCAGGGCGCACGACATGAGGTGCATGAGGTAGAGCGAGTTGGCGTCGAGCTGAGCGGACATGCGGGACTCCTGGGGTTGCGGGTTCGGGCGGGCGGCGGAGCGCCGGGGGGGCGTTACGGCAGGTGCTAGGCAGCTGCGGGCGGATGCGAGTAACGCGGCGGGCAGGACGGCAATGGGCGCCGGCGCGGTCGCGGGCGGGTGCCGGCAACGCAAGCGGCGGATAGAACGGCGGCGGGCGACCTGTCCCTTGGTGCTGCACGACGAACCTGTCACCAAGTGCAGCTGCTGGTGACAGGTTCGTCGTGCAGCAGTTTGGGGCAGGTTCGCGGGCGCAGGTCCTTCACGAATACGGTGCGATTGGGGGGTGCCCCCTATCGGCAGGTTGCGGGCTGGGTCAATCGTAGCGAATGCGGCGGTGCGGGGTCCTCTCGCCAACAAGTCCCCCTCAAAATTGGAGATGTGCGGCGGCCGAGCGAGAGCGGTACCGCACTTCCGGCGTTTTGAGGGGATATTCCCCTCGATTTGGCGGATGTGCGGTGCGGTGCCCAAAACGGCGCCGCACATCCGGCGTTTTGAGGGGCCAAGGGGCGATTTTCTCCCCTCGGAAGGGGCTTTGCGGGCCTCGGGGGGCTTGGGGAGCCGGCGAGCCGGGTGGGAGCGGGCGGTCGGCCGCGGTCGCCGCGGAGGCCGGGCACATGAAGGCGCCCGCCGCCATGCCCGCGAGCGCCAGGGCGGTCCGGCGGGCGACCTCCGGGCCCGTGAGGTTCTTCTCGGTACCCATAACCGAAAACCTTTCCTCTCCCCCTTCACCTTTACCGTAAAGGGCCCGCGGGGAGGCACAGAGAGCGGGCAGCCGCGTTCGGCCGGGAGCGGGCGGGAGCGGGCGGCTGCTGACCCGGCGGGCGGGGGGGTGGGTACGGGCGCAGGGACCGACGAAGGTAACTGCTCTATTTGGCCGGACTGCCTGCCGCGGTCTTCGACTGAGCCCGAAGCGACCGGGGCGGCAGAGGCACTACGCTGCGGCGGGTTTATCCTCGCGGGCGGACTTGTTGCCGCGGCGGTCGGCGAACATGACGACGAACGCGACGGCGAGAAGCGCCACCGAGAGCAAGATCATGCGGGTGCCGAGCAGGGGCTTGAACCAGTTGCCGATAACGGCGCCGACGACGAAGCACACGATGACGAAGTAGCTGAGCGCGCCCGTGCTGAGCGCCTCTTCGTCGCCGCCGGTTGCCCAGGTCACGAGCGATTGCGTACCCGAGCGGAGGTTGCCGATGCACATCGTGGTGGCGAGCGGCCGGCCGTGGAACTTGCGGAAGGCCTGGACCTGGATACCGCAAGCAAAGGACGTGAGGCCGTTGGCCCACAGGCTGTGTCCCCCGGGGATGCAGGCGACGATGACGAGGATGGCGGCCTCGACCACGAGGGCAAGCTGTCTCCAGTGAAGGCGCTCCTCGCGGGCGAAGATCTTGATGGAGTGGCACAGCGCGATGCCGGCGGCGAAGCAGGCGATGGGGGCGCCGTAGTGCAGGCACTCGATCCAGCGGCCGGCGGCGAGGTGGATGCCGAAGAGAAGCATGTTGCCGGTCTGCGCGTTGGCAAAGACGTGATCGCGGACCAGGTAGGAGTAGGCGTCCATCACGCCGCCCGCGAGCGCGAGCGGGACCGCCACTCGGATGGACTCGGACATCTGCCTTGCGCGGGTCATGCTCTGCGGGTCCCTTCTTGCCTGTGATCTTGGCCGCGGGTTGGCCGCGGGCTGATCGGCGCGGGTCGCCATCCGCGGGGTTTGCCCGCGGGTTGCCACCTGCGGCTTGTTGCTTTGTTCCGGTGGCCATTGTGGCACCGGGGCGGCGAGCGGGGCGGGGCGGGGGCGGGGCGGAAAAGAAGAGGTAACGCGGGCAGGGCGGGAACCTGTCCCCTCGTGCAGCGCGATAAACCTGTCACCAGGTGCTGGCGGGCGAGGGGCTAGCGGCTGCGGGTTTTGAGGGCGCGGGCGATCTCGCGGTCGACGTCGCGGCGGGCCATGTCCTCGCGCTTGTCGTAGAGCTTCTTGCCGCGGCCGAGGCCGATGGCCAGCTTGACGCGGTTGTGCTCGTCGAAGTAGAGCTCAAGCGGCACGAGCGCGGTGCCCTTCTGTCGCAGCTTACCGTCCAGGTAGTCGATCTGCTGGCGGTGCAGCAAGAGGCGCCGTTTGCGGTCGGGGTCAACGTTCCACACGCCGCCGTTGGAGTACGGGTGGATGTGGACGCCGTGCAGCCAGCACTGTCCGCCGCGGATGAGGCAGAAGGCGTCGGTGATCTGGCTCGCGCGCTCGCGCAGGCTCTTGACCTCGGTGCCGGTGAGCTCGATGCCCGCCTCGAACGTCTCGTCGATAAAGTACTCGTGGCGAGCGGAGCGGTTGCGGGCGATGGACTTCTTCTCGGGCTTCGCCTGCTTGCCGCCCTTGGCGGGGGCGTTACCGACAGGGGTGGACTTCTTGGCCATGGCTACTCGCCGTCCTTGGCGTCGGCGGGGGCGGCGGGGGCACCGTCCGCGCCAGCGACGACCGAGGCGCCTTCCGCGTCGGCGGGGGCGGCGGGGGCGACAGAGGCGGCGACTGCGGGGTCGGCGGTGCCGGCCGCGGCCCGCTCGGCGGCGTCGCGGCCCTGAGCTGCGGCTTCCTCGGAATCAACGGCCACGTCCGCACCCGAAGCGCCGGCGAGCTCCTCGGCCTCGGCGGCCTGGATCGCGCGCAGGAGGCTCAT
>CAVDQW010000106.1:0-4731 GCA_963610995.1 bacterium
GGAGCGCCACAGCTACGAAAGCTGGGCCGACGCCGCCGCCGACATGGTCGAGTGGACGGAGTAGCGCAATGCCCGCATGGGTCAACAGCATAATCAGCGGCCTGACGCTGGCCGTCGTGTCGGGCCTCGCGAGCTACTGCAAGCGCAGCTTCGCCGCGCAGCGCAAGGAGTTCGACGCGCTCAAGGAGAGCCAGCGCAACCAGCTCAAGGCTAGCATCGTGCGCAGCTACGACGAGGCTCGCGAGCGCGGTTACGTCACCGCCGCCGAGCTGGACACGATGCACCGCAGCGCCGAGTCGTACTGGGCGCTGGGGGGCAACTCCTACATCCACGCCATCATGTCGCACGCCGACACGATGGAGGTCAGAGGGGAGCTGCCCCGTGGCTAGCCACATGCGCGAGCCTATCAAGGGCTCCACGGTCATCATCAGCGTCATGTTCGCCACCATCTGCGCGTACATCGCGCTGGACGTGTGGTGCTACAAGACGCTGCACAGCTGGATTCCCTACGACGCGTCGGCGCTCGTCGGCGCGTGCTTCGTCGTGGAGACGGTCAACCTCGCCAAGCTCAAGATGGCGAAGGAGGACGGGCGCAGGCCGAACTATTCTTCGAAGGATTCTTCGAACGGTTTCACGACGAAGCTGGGCCTGAGCAACCTCCCCGACTTCTCCGAGGAAGCGGCGGCGGCGCAACAAAGCGCAGGTCAGGACACCCATAAGGTCAGCTAGCACAGACAGGGGACAACAATCATGCAGGACATTTCATCCAAGCTCGCGTCGCGCAAGTTCTGGGTCGCGGTCGCGGCCATGCTCGCGAGCATCGGCACATCCATCGGCGGCGTGGTCACCGACAACCAGACCGTCGCCACCGTTGGCGTCGTGTGTCTCATCGTCTCGCAGGCCATCTACAGCTTCTGCGAGGCCTACGTCGATGCCGCGAGCGTGAGCGCCGACACCAAGACCACGACCATCTCCGCGACCTCCGCCACCACGATCGCTGCGGTCAACGGCAAGGAGCAGAGCAATGGCTAGCATCGACGAGCTTTGCGACCGCATGCGCTACTGGTGCGACGAAGACAGCCTCGGCTATTGCCAAGAGCATCGCTGGGACATCTACGAGGGCGGCGAGTGCGATTGCAGCTCGCTGGTCATCCACTGCCTGCAGGAGGCGGGCTTCGACACGGGCGACGCGAGCTACACGGGCAACATGTCCGACGAGCTGTGCTGTCGTGGCTGGGTGCGCGTCGCCAACGACGGCGACCCGCAGCGCGGCGATATCCTGCTCAACGACGTCCATCACGTGGCGGTGTACATCGGCGACGGCCTGCTCTGCCAAGCATCGCGCAACGAGAACCACGGCGCGAACGGCGGGCAACCCGGCGACCAGGACGGCTGGGAGACCAACACGCGCGGCTACTACGACTATCCGTGGGACTGCTACCTGCGGTTCGTTGGTGAGAGCGCCGATTCGTCCGACGGCTCGTGCGATAATGGTGACCTCGCGGTTGACGGTCTCTTCGGCTTCCACAGCTGCGTGCGATTCCAGCAGCTCCTAGGCACCGAGGCGGACGGCTGCATCAGCTCGCAGTGGCAGGATGATGCGTGGAGGCATGCGGGATGCCCCGCCTTCCAGCACGACTACAGCGGCAGCGGCTCCATGGCCATCAGGGCATGGCAGAAGTACCTGAACGACGTGGACGGCGCTGGTCTTGTGGTGGACGGCCTTTGCGGCGAGGCCACCGTCAACGCGACCATCCAGCACTATATGGGCGAGAGCGGCGCGACCGAGCTGGACGGCTGCTTCTCAAGCCCGAGCCTCACCATCATGGCGATGCAGAGGCGCATGAACGAGGGGAGACTTTAGATGGATCCACTAAGGGGAGACGTGTTCTCGCCCGCCGACGGGGACTATTACGGCCAGCAGCTCAGGCGTCGGTGCAACGCGTGCCAGCACGAGACGAAGGAAGCCAAGCTGGCGCGTCTCATGGTCGGCTTCCTCGCAGGATACGTCTTCGCCGTCATCGTCTGGCAGGTGCTCGGTGAGCCGCTGCCGTGGTAGCGCGGAGCAGGATGCGGAAGGGGCGGCGACGTTCCTCGCGGTCCTGTTCGTCGGCGCTGCCGTCGCCATGCTGGCGGCGGAACTGATGTGCTAGAATGGCAGGTGCGGCAGGGAGAAACGGTTTCCTCGCTTGGCTCATAACCAAAAGACAGTCGGTTCGACTCCGACAGCCGCGTCCATTTAGTAATCCGCTCCTTTCACGGGCTGATTGCCTCCTTTCTCTGAGACCCCCCGCGCCACCCCAGACGGCGCGGGGGGTCTCGCTATTTAAAGAGATCCTCCGCCATGAGCCTTTCCAGCTCCTTGCGCAGGCTACCCTCCTCCCTCGACAGCATCCTCGCCTTGCCAGCCGTGAGCAACGGCACGCAGGCCCGCACCGTCAATCGGCCGCGGGCCAGACCCACTTCGTGGTAGAACGTGCGGCGGCTACCAAATGTTTAAGGCGAACCTCCGGGTTCGCCTTTTTCATGTCTCTACGGCGCCATGGTTCGTGGCCGCGCCCCTGCATACTTGCTACAATTAGCAAGTTGACCAATTGCCGCAAATAAGGAGCGCGCATGTCCGACGCAGACAAGAACACCTTCGAGGTCCCGGCCTACGACGCCGAGGCCATCGAGACCAAGTGGCAGGCCGATTGGGCCGCCAACGACCTTTACAAGACGGACGAGGATCCCTCCAAGCCCAAGAAGTTCGTCATGGAGATGTTCCCGTACCCTTCGGGCGACCTGCACATGGGCCACGCCCGCAACTACACCATCGGCGACGCCATGGCCCGCCAGGCCCGCATGCGCGGCTACGACGTGCTGCACCCCATGGGCTTCGACGCGTTCGGTCTCCCCGCCGAGAACGCCGCCATCAAGCACAACACGCAGGCCGGCGTCTGGACTCACAAGAACATCGGCCAGGCCGTTAAGACCATGAAGCGCATGGGCTTCTCCTACGACTATGACCGCATGTTCAACACCTGCGACCCCGAGTACTACAAGTGGGGCCAGTGGATGTTCCTCAAGATGTGGGAGAAGGGCCTGGCGTACCGCAACACCTCGCCCGTCAACTGGTGCCCGTCCTGCAACACGGTCCTCGCCAACGAGCAGGTCGTGGACGGCAAGTGCTGGCGCTGCGGCTCGGTGCCCGAGAAGCGCGAGCTCTCCCAGTGGTACCTCAAGATCACCGACTACGCCCAGGAGCTGCTCGACGACCTGGACCAGCTCGAGGGCTGGCCTGAGAACGTCAAGGCCCAGCAGCGCAACTGGATCGGCCGATCCGAGGGCGCCGAGATCGACTTCTCGCTTGCCGCCGAGGACGGCGTGACGCCGACCGACCGCAAGATCACCGTCTTCACCACGCGCGCCGATACGCTCTTCGGCGTCTCGTTCTTCCTGCTGCCGCCCGAGAGCCCGCTTGCCGCAGAGCTCGTCGCCGGCACCGAGTACGAGGCCGCCTTCAAGGAGCTCAAGGCCGCGACCGAGCAGGTCTCCAGCGTGGACCGCCAGGGCTCCGAGCGCGAGAAGCACGGCGTCTTCACCGGCCGCTACGTCATCAACCCGATCAACGGTCGCCCGGCCCCCATCTGGGTCGCCGACTACGTCCTCATGGACTACGGCACCGGCGCCGTCATGGGCGTCCCCTGCGGCGACCAGCGCGACTTCGACTTCGCCAAGAAGTACGGCCTCGAGATCGCCCCGATCATCTGCGAGAAGGACGACCCCCTCTACGAGCAGCTCAAGGACGAGAAGGACCTCGTGGTCACCTCCGTCGACTGGGACCGCGCCATGGTGGCCGAGGGCTACCTCGTGCAGTCCGGCGAGTTCACCGGCCTCAAGGGCGGCAAGCACTCCGAGGCCGTCGACTCCATTATCGGCTGGCTCTCCGAGCGCGGCCTCGGCCGTGAGAAGGTCCAGTTCCGCCTGCGCGACTGGCTCATCTCCCGCCAGCGCTACTGGGGCAACCCCATCCCGATGATCCACTGCGACTGCTGCGGCGACGTTCCGGTGCCCTATGAGGACCTGCCCGTCACCCTGCCCGAGAACCTCGATCTCGGCGCGGGCGAGACGCTCGCCGAGTACGCGCCGTTCTACGAGACGGCCTGCCCCAAGTGCGGCAAGCCGGCCAAGCGCATCACCGACACCATGGACACCTTCACCTGTTCCAGCTGGTACTACCTGCGCTACACCGATCCCCACAACGAGGAGCTGCCGTTCTCCAAGGCCGCGGTTGACCGCTGGATGCCGGTCGACAACTACATCGGCGGCATCGAGCACGCCATCCTGCACCTGCTCTACAGCCGCTTCTGGACCAAGGTCCTGCGCGACCTCGGCATGATCGACTGCGACGAGCCCTTCACCAACCTGCTGTGCCAGGGCATGGTCAAGGACGAGCACGGCGACGTCATGTCCAAGTCCAAGGGCAACGTCGTGCCGCCCTCCAGCGTCATCGAGCCCTACGGCGCCGACACCATGCGTCTCGCCATTCTCTTCATCGCTCCGCCCGAGAAGGACTTCGACTGGGATCCCAAGGCCGTTGCAGGCGCGAACCGCTTCATCAAGCGTGCCTGGAACATTGTCTGGCAGCTCTCCCAGGGCGCCGAGAAGGGCACCGTGGACCACAAGGCGCTCAAGGGGACCGCGGCCGAGCTCTTCCGCACACTCAACGGCATGGGCGTCAAGTGCACG
>CAVDQW010000107.1:0-12299 GCA_963610995.1 bacterium
CCGCGAGCAGACGAGGCTCGCGGGCGCCGACCGTTTGTTTGGAAACGCGTTCCCGCCAAGTGGCTGTTACGGCTAAAGGTCGGCCGGGAAAACGACACCCATCTGTTTCCTGGCGTCATCCATGACGGCGAGCGAGGCCAAGGTGATGTCGCGGAACCGCGCCTCGCGGCCGGACCCGTTGACGGCCTGAACGAAGTCCTCGACCTCGCAGACCATGTCGTTTTCGGGAGTGAAGGTCTCGACCGGGCGCGACTCGGAGCCGACCGTCCCGTAAACCATGCCCATATCGACATGATCGAACACGCGAAGGTTGGATGGGCAGGAGACCTCATCGAATACCAGCGTGGACGCCTCACCCTGCACCTGGCAGCAAAGGCGGTCGTCGGAAAGCTTGCCGTAGGTGAGGCTCACGCACTTGTCCTCGTAGCCCAGGGCGATGACGCCGGAAAGGTCGATGACAGAGCAAGGATCGCCGGCCTCGCAACCGGAAACGGCGCCCGTGCAGCCGACGGCCGCCACGTGCTCGGGCGCGCCGAACAGGGCGACGGCGGGCGCCACGCAATAGATGCCGATATCCATCAACGCGCCCGCGGCCATTCTCGGATCGAAGATGTTCACGCGCTCGCCCGCACGGAACCTCGCGATGCGAGAGGTCACCTTAGAGAAGCAGAAGTCGGCGAGACGGACCTGCCCGAGCCCTGAGACCTCCTTCTCGACCGCGGCGAAGCCCGGAGTATGGATGTTGCGCATGGCCTCCATGGCCACGACGCCGCGCAGGCCGGCGGCCTCGAAAACCTCGCGCGCCTCGCGCTCGTTCGAGGCGAAGGCCTTCTCCACGAGAACGTGCTTGCCGCCGGAGATCATCGCCTTTGCCTGGGCCGCGTGCAGCGAGTTCGGCGAGGCGATGTAGACCGCGTCCACCTCACCGGACGCGGCAAGGGCGCCAAGGTCGTCGAAGAAAAGGCGCGCGCCGCGAGACTCCCCGAACGACCTGGCCTTATCCATGTTGCGCGAGTAGCACGCGACCAGCTCGGTGCCCTCGACCTGCGCAAGCGCGTCGATGAATCGCTCGCAGATCCCGCTCGTGCCGATGGTGGCGAAACGAACCTTTTCCACGGCTCCCCCTATTGCGTCGATTTGAATTGGGTCCCGACTCCGCCTGTTGGGAAGGCGGATATCACCGATAATACAGGAGGAAAACCACAAGGAGGCTACATGTACTCATTCGAAAGCCGCATCCGCTACAGCGAGTGCGACGAGAACGGGCGGCTCGGCGTCGTCCCGATGATCAATTACCTGCAGGACTGCTCGACCTTCCATTGCGAGGACGTCGGCGAGGGCATAAAGGAGCTTGGCCGACAAGGCCTGGGCTGGATACTCGCCGCATGGCAGATCGAGGTCGATCGCCTGCCCGAATACGCCGAGCAGGTTACCATCTCGACCTGGTGCTACGAAATGAAGCGCCTGCACGCCATGCGCAACTTCCAGATCACCGACGCGAGCGGCGCTCCATGCGTGCGCGCGGAATCGCAGTGGTTCCTGTACGACCTCAACGAGAACAAGGTCGTCCGAATCCCCGAGAACCAGCAGGTCTACATCGAAGACACGCCGCGACTCGAGATGCCCAAGCTCGCGCGCAAGCTCAAGTGCGAGGGCGAGGGCGAGCCCTGCTCCCCCATTCTGGTAAGCGAGCAGCACCTCGACACCAATAAGCACGTGAACAACGCGCAGTACGTGCTCATGGCCATCGACGCCCTCTCCGAACAGGGCATCGACGCACCGCTCGCGCGCCTGAGCGTCCAATACCGCAACATGGCTCGCCTCGGCGACACGGTGGTCCCGCGCGTCTACGGATGTGAGGGCGGCCATGACGTCGAGCTCAACGACACGGAGGGCAACACCTACGCCGTTGTCCGATTCCAAGAAAGGTAGAACCATGGAAACAATCCACGTGGCCGCGGCCATCATCGAGAACGACAGCAAGCAGATCCTCGCCGCCAAGCGCTCCGACATAACCGAGGGCCCCGCCTGGGAATTCCCTGGCGGCAAGGTCGAGGACGGCGAGGGCGCCGAGGACGCTCTGCGTCGCGAGATCGACGAGGAGCTCGGCTGCAAACTTCAGCTCGTTCTCCCCTTCGACACCGTCGAGCACGACTACCCCGAATTCCACCTCTCCATGGACGTCTTCGTGGTGACGCTGGCGCCCGGCAGCACGCCTGAGCCGCGCGAGCACTCCGAGCTCAAATGGATCAACAAAGACCAGCTCACCGAGGTCGATTGGCTCCCCGCCGACCACGAGGTCGCGCTCAAGCTCGGCATGTTCTGGGACATGTACTTCGAGGAGGAGCATCTCTAATGAGCAAGGCCGACCAGATCTTCTGCTCGATGTGCGCCGACATCATCGAGCACGGGACCACGACCGAGGGCCAGAAAGTCCGCCCCAAGTGGGAGGACGGCACGCCCGCCTACACCATCAAGCAGTTCGGCGTCTGCAACCGCTACGATCTGCGCGACGAGTTCCCCGCGCTCACGCTTCGACGCACCGCCCTCAAGAGCTGTATGGACGAGGTGCTGTGGATCTACCAGAAAAAGTCGAACAACATCCACGACCTCAAGAGCCACATCTGGGACGAATGGGCCGACGAGACGGGCTCCATCGGCAAGGCCTACGGCTACCAGATCGGCGTGAAGTCGCACTACCCCCAGGGCGACTTCGACCAAATGGACAAGGTGCTCTACGACCTGCGCGAGACGCCATACTCCCGCCGCATCATGACGAACACCTACGTGTTCAGCGACCTCTCCGAGATGAACCTCTACCCTTGCGCCTACTCGGTGACCTACAACGTGACGCAGCGCGCGGGCGACGACAAACCCACGCTCAACATGCTGCTCAACCAGCGCAGCCAGGACATTCTCGCCGCCAACAACTGGAACGTCTGCCAGTACGCCATCCTGCTCATGATGGTCGCGCAGTCTGTGAGCATGATCCCCGGAGAGCTCGTGCACATGATTGCCGACGCCCACATCTATGACCGGCACGTCGACGTGGTCCGCGAGCTGATCTCGCGACCGCAGCACGCGGCGCCGAAGGTGAGCCTGAACCCCGACGTCACCGATTTCTATGCCTTCACGACAAACGACCTGATCGTCGAAGGCTATGAGCACGGCCCGCAGGTAACGAACATCCCGATCGCCGTTTAACGATAAGGAGCAACCATGAGCGAGAACAAACCGCAGGTCACTCCCCTACCGAACCTCCGCGCGATCGTCGCAGTCTGCGATAACTGGGGCATCGGCCTCGACGGAGGCATGCTCGTGAAGAACCCCGGCGACATGAAGTCGTTCGTCGCGCACACCAAGGGACACACGGTGCTCATGGGGCGAAAGACCCTCGAGAGCTTCCCGAGCGCCAGGCCCCTCAAGGACCGTCGCAACGTCGTCGTCTCGCGCGACGAGGGCTACAGCCCCGAGGGCGTCGAGATGGCTCGCAGCATCGACGAGGCGCTCGAGCTCGTGAAGAACGACGATGAGGTCTGGGTCATCGGCGGCGGTCAGATATACGAGGCCCTTGTTCCTCTCTGCAGCGAGGCGATCGTCACCAAGAACCACTGCAAGCGCAAGGCCGACACGTTCTTCCCGGACCTGGATGAAGACGATACGTGGTTCGCGCACCAGTGCGAGCACGGCGGTCAGACGGAGGATGGCATCAACTTCGATTTCATTACGTACGCGCGGCTTCTTTAGCCGTTAACACTGGGGTGGCGAGAAGCCTCTCCGCATTGCCTGATGAGCTCAGCGCTCACTGCGTTCGCTCGCTGCGCGAAATTGCCCATCAGGCAATGCGGAGAGGCTTCTCGCTTGGGCGTCAACGGTTCAAGGGGTTGGAAATAGAAGATGCTGCGCGGGGCAAGGGTTTCGAAAAGAGTTGGCTCTCGGCGCTTTGCACCGAGAGCCACATAACTATAAAAATGACTAGTTGAGGGCGGTTGCGAGGCCCTCGAGGACGTTGGAGCCGCCGTAGAGGGCGTTGTAGAAGGCGGTGTTGCCGGACGTGTCGGAGGTCCAGCTGCCGTCGTCGTTCTTGGAGAGCGTGAGCGTCACCTCAGTCGTGACGAGGCCATCGGACTGAAGGTGAGCAAAGAGCAGGTCGAAAAGGTGTGAGAGGAGAGCCTTGTGGCCGTTCTCGGCGTAAGCGCTCTGGGCCTCATCGGAATCGGCGTAGGTCGCGTAATCAGAAGCGGCGTTGGCCGCGGCGCCCGCGAGGCTAACGTTCGTGATCTTCACGGTGACGGTCGCCGTCTTGTTCTCGTCAGAAAGGCTCACGTCGCCGACCTCGTAGCTGTAGCGAGCAAAGCAAAGCTCATGGAGCTTGGTCGCATCGACCCCGTAAGCCTCAAGGACAGAGATGGTCGCTGAGTCGCCGTAATCCGGGTCCGGAGTCTCGGATTTCTTGTCGCCATCGACCTTTGTAAGGTAGGAATCGAGCGTAGGGGTCAAGGCCTCCCGCACGCTATCGGCCTGCGACTTGCAACCGCATAGGCCGATTACCAGTACAAACGCGCACAGGACGCTGAATATGGACAAGAGGCGACGCTGCATAGAAAGGCTCCAAACAAACGAAAAGAAGGGCCGGACGAATATTGCCCGACCCTTCCTATGGTAAAGCTTAATGACGACGATTACTCGTAGTCGTTGGTGGCCTCGACGAAGCTCTTGAGCATGTCCTCAGAGTCCTTGCGGCCGCGAGCAAGCTCGGCGGCAGCGACGACGGGCACCCAGTACATGATCTTCTGCTTGGGCATGTCGGCCTTCTCGGAGTAAAGGTCGAGATAAGCCTCAGCCTGGTCGGCGTGATACATCTTGAAGAGGATGTACGTCATGGCGGCGTCGGCCTCGGGCAGGCCGCGAGTCACGTGAGCCCAGTCGACGATGTAAGCCTTGCCGTCATCGCCGAGAACGACGTTGGACGGGTTGAAATCGCCGTGGCAGATGTACTTGTGGCCGCGCATGCGGTCAGCGCGCATCTCGAGCTCGTAACGGGAGGTCGGGTCGATATCCTTGACCTTGTCGATCATGGTCTTGAACTTGGCACGCTGGCTGTTGAGCAGAGCAGGGGCCTGGGTGTTCTGGACCTCGACCTGCAGGTCGACGAACTTGGCGAGGAGCTCGGCCTTCTTGGCGTCGTCGGCCTCGTCCATGAGCTTGCGGACGGTGGTGCCGGGAATGAACTCAGTGGCGATGGCCCAACCACCCTCGGCGGTCGGGGAAACCTCGAGGACCTTAGGCGCGGACACGCCGGCCTCGGCCACGCGGGCGAGGTTCAGGGCCTCGTTGAGAACATCGGAAGCGGGCTTGGAAGCCTTGAACGCCTTGACGACCTTGTCGCCGTCCTGGTAAACGACCTTCTCAGCGCGCTCGACGAGCACGGTCTTGTTATCGGAAATAACCATGTGGAACTGCCTCCTTTAATGGATGGACGTTGGTGCCAATTTTAGGAATGCAGCACGAGGAGAGAATGACGAAGGCGGCGGGCGGCCGCCTTCGTCAATCAAGCGGTCTTAGTCCTCGAAGGTGGAAGCCTCGCGGCCGTAGTAGGCATCGAGGTAGAGCTCCTTGATCTCGGAGATGAGGGGGTAACGCGGGTTGGCGCCGGTGCACTGGTCGTTGAACGCGTTCTCGGACATCTCGTCGAGGGTCTCGAGGAAGTACTTCTCGTCGACACCGAAGTCGGCGATGGTCTTCTTGACGCCCACGTCCTCCTTGAGCTGCTCGATCTTCTGGCAGAACTTGTCGAAGACCTCCTGGTCGTCCTTGCCGGTGACGCCGCAGAAGCGGGCGGCCTCGGCGTAGCGGGCGAGCGTCTTGGGGTGATCGTACTGCGGGAAGGTGCCCATCTTGGTCGGGCGCTCAGCGGAGTTGTAGCGCATGACGCGGGTCAGGATGACGGCGTTGGCCCAACCGTGCGGAATGTGGTGGTAAGCGCCGAGCTTGTGGGCCATGGAGTGGTTGACGCCCAGGAAGGCGTTGGCGAAGGCGATACCGGCCATGCAGGAGGCGTTGGCCATGTGGTCGCGGGCCTCGACGTCGTTGGGGTTGTCATAAGCGCGCTTGAGGTAGGTGAAGACGAGCTTCATGGCGCGAAGGGCAAGACCGTCGGTGTAGTCGGAAGCCATGACGGAGACGTAGGCCTCGAGGGCGTGGGTCAGGACGTCGACGCCGGAGGCGGAGGTCAGGCCCTTGGGCTGCGTCATCATGTTGTCGGTGTCGACGATGGCCATGTTGGGCAGGAGCTCGTAGTCGGCGAGCGGCCACTTGGTGCCGGTCTCAGCATCGGTGATGATGGAGAACGGGGTGACCTCGGAGCCGGTGCCGGAGGAAGTCGGGATGGCGACGAAGAAGGCCTTGTTGCCGGACTTCGGGAACTTGTAGATACGCTTGCGGATGTCCATGAAGTCCATGGCCATGTCCTCGAACTTCTCCTCCGGGTGCTCGAACATGGTCCACATGATCTTGCCGGCGTCCATAGCGGAGCCGCCGCCGATGGCGATGATGCAGTCCGGGTCGAAGGCGCGGAGCTGCTCGAGGCCCTTCAGGCAGTCCTGCAGCTTCGGGTCGGGCGAGATGCTCCAGAAGCTGGAGTAGGTGATGCCCTGCTCGTCGAGGGAAGCCTCGATCTTCTTGGTGAAGCCGGAGGTGTAGAGGAAGGAGTCGGTGACGATGAAGGCGCGCTTCTTGCCGTAGACCTCGCCGAGCTCCTTGAGGGCGACGGGCATGCAGCCCTTCTTGAAGAAGATCTTCTCGGGGGTACGGAACCAGAGCATGTTCTCACGCCTCTCCGCGACGGACTTGTAGTTGAGGAGGTGCTGCGGGCCGACGTTGCCGGAGACGGAGTTGCCGCCCCAGGAGCCGCAGCCGAGGGTGAGGCTCGGAGCCATCTTGAAGTTGTAGAGGTCGCCGATGCCGCCCTGGGAAGACGGGGTGTTGATGAGCACGCGGCAGGTCTTCATGGCCTCGTAGTGCTTCTGGATCTTCTCGGTCTCGTTGACGTCGACGTAGAGCGAGGAGGTGTGGCCGTAACCGCCGTCGGCGACCAGGCGCTCAGCCTTGGAGATAGCCTCGTCGAAGGTCTTGGCCTTGTACATGCCGAGGACCGGGGAGAGCTTCTCGTGGGCCATGGCCTCGGAGGGCTCGACGGAGGTGGCCTCGCCGATCAGGATCTTGGTCGACTTCGGGACCTCGACGCCGGCGATCTGGGCGATGGTGTAGGCGCTCTGGCCGACGATCTTAGCGTTGACGGAGCCGTTGATGATGACGGTCTCGCGGACCTTGTCGAGCTCGGCGCCCTTGAGGAAGTAGCAGCCGCGGGCCTTGAACTCGGCCTTGACGGCGTCGTAGACGTCGGCAAGGACGGTCACGGACTGCTCGGAGGCGCAGATCATGCCGTTGTCGAAGGTCTTGGAGTGGATGATCGAGTTGACGGCGAGCTTGATGTCGGCCGTGGAGTCGATGATGACCGGGGTGTTGCCGGGGCCGACGCCCAGAGCCGGGGTGCCGGAGGAGTAGGCGGCGTTGACCATGCCCGGGCCACCGGTGGCCAGGATGATGTCGGCGTCGTGCATAAGGGTGGCGGTCATGTCGAGGGTCGGCGCGGCGATCCAGTCGATGAGGCCCTTGGGGGCGCCGGCAGCCTCGGCGGCGTCGCGCACGATGCGGGCGGCCTCGGCGGTGCAGGCCTTGGCGCGGGGGTGCGGCGAGATGAGGATGGCGTTGCGGGTCTTCAGCGCGAGCAGGCACTTGAAGATGGCGGTGGAGGTGGGGTTGGTGGTCGGGATGACGGCGGCCACGATGCCCATGGGCTCGGCGACCTTCTTGTACCCGAACGCCTTGTCGTCCTCGATGACGCCGCAGGTCTTCATGTCCTTGTACTTGTTGTAGATGTACTCGGACGCGTAGTGGTTCTTGATGACCTTGTCCTCGACGATGCCCATGCCCGTCTCCTCGACGGCCATCTTGGCCAGCGGGATACGCTGCTTGTTCGCGGCCATGGCGGCCTCGTAGAAGATCTTGTCCACCTGCTCCTGGGTGAACTTGGCGTACTCGGCCTGCGCTTCGCGCATGCTCTTCATGCGCTCCTGCAGCGCCTCGACGCTGTCGATGACGGTTACGGTCTTCTTTGCCATGCTTCCTCCAATTCCTCAGGCCGGCGCCGGTCGGCTCCGGTCCAACAGAAGACGAGCGAAAACGGTGCGGGCGGCTCCTTTAGCCCGAAACGCACCACAATTAAGTATATCGGGCTGCCGTTCACGGACAATTAGGAACCTCTCGCCTAGGACAAGTTTGAGACAGTTGCACAAAACAAGCCAGTGAAATGCGGTTCTTCTTGCGTGAAGGTGATTGCTCTAATGCTTGCAGAAGGCATCAAAAACGATTGAAGCGCTTCGATTCCAAAGAGCGACGTAGGGAGCCATTGAGTAAGGGGCGACCGTTTTCGTCACGCGGACGTCTTAACGGCCGCCCCCAGCGATTCCGAACGGTTACGAAAGGACGCTCAGGACCCAGTCGATGTCGTCGGTGGTCTTCATCTTCTCGAGGACCTCCTCGTCCTCGAGGATGCGGCAGATGTTTGCCAGGACCTCGAGATGCTCCTCGCCCTTTCCGGCGATGCCGAACACGAGCTGGGCGCTCTCGCCGTCGTAGTCGACGCCGGCGGGGTACTGCTGAAGTACGACGCCCGTGCGCTGGACGCTCTCCTTGGCGTCGTTCGTGCCGTGCGGGATGGCGATGCCCATGCCGATGTAAACGCTGGTGAGGCGGTCGCGCTCGACCATGCCGTCGACATAGGGGGCCTCGACGTAGCCGCGGGAGACGAGCAGGGCGCCGGAATCGCGGATGGACTTCTCGCGGCCGACGGAGGCGCAGCCGAGCTGGATGTCGTCGCGGGAGATGCTCAGGGAAGGCTTGGCCTCCTCGGCGGGCGCGGCGGGAGCGGGGGCGGCGGGCTCCTTGAGCTCGGAGGCGCGGGAAAGCTTGGTGAGGGAGTCGTAGAGCGAGTCGAGCGCAGGGTCGTCCAGGAAGTTATCGATGGTCACGATCTGGGCCTGCGGGGCGCTCTTGCGGGCACGCTCGGAAAGGACGCGCTGGCAGACGACGATGGCTGCCTCGGCGGGAACGGTGTCGACGCTGGAGTGCTTGACGGTGAGGTCGGGGCGCTCGGCCTTGATGCGGTTGCGGAAACGGGTGGCGCCCATAGCGGAGGAGCCCATGCCGGCGTCGCAGGCGAAGACGACGAGGCCGCCCTTGGTGTCGGAGACGACGGCCGCCTCGGCGGAGCCCTTCATCTCGCGCATCTTCTCGCTCGCGGAGTCGAGGTCGGCGGTCTGTGCGGTACGGACGATCGGCGCTGCGATGACGAACGAGACCGCGCAGGCCAGAACGACGCCGATGATGACCTGGATCATGCAGTCGGCCGGCGCCATGGAGAGAACGGCGATGATGGAGCCGGGGGAAGCCGCGGAGGTCAGGCCCGCGCCCGTGAAGGAGAACCAGGCGATGGCGACCGCGTTGCCCACGATGGGGGCGATGATGACCTTCGGGTTCATGAGCACGTACGGGAAGTAGATCTCATGGATACCGCCGAGGAAGTGGATGATCACGGCGCCGGGAGCGGACTGGCGGGTCTTGGCGTCCTTGCAGAAGAAGCAGTACGCAAGCAGCACGCCGAGGCCGGGACCGGGGTTGGCCTCGAGCAGGTACATGATCGAGCGGCCGGTCTCCTGGGCCTGGGTGATGCCGATCGGGGTGAAGATGCCGTGGTTGATGGCGTTGTTGAGGAACAGCACCTTAGCGGGCTCGATGAAGATGGCGAGCAGCGGCATGAGGCTGTACTGCACCAGGATGTCGACGCCGGCCATGAGGACGGCCAAGATGGCGTTCATCACGGGCCCGATAACCACATAGCCGAGCATGGCGAGCAGCATGCCGAGAATGCCCACGGAGAAGTTGTCGATGAGCATCTCGAAGCCGGCCGGGGTGTGGCCGTCCATGAGCTCGTCGAACTTCTTGATGAGCCAGCCGGCGAACGGGCCCATAACCATTGCGCCCATGAGCATCGTTGTGTCGGGGGCGCCGGCGATGCAGCCGATGACCGCGATGGCGCCGACGATGCGGCCGCGGTCGCCGCCGAAGAGGTAGCCGCCCTGAGCGGCGATGAGCACGGGGATCAGGTACGTGAGCATGGGGCTCGCGACGCTGGCGAAGCCCTCGTTGGGGATCCAACCGGTCGAGATGAAGAGCGCGGTGAGGAAGCCCCAGGCGATGAAGGCGCCGATGTTGGGCATCACCATGCCGCTCAGGAACTTACCGAACCGAGAGAGACCGTCGCGTACGGATGACATGGTCTTTCCCTTCCTTTATACGAGTGCCGCGGATGCGGCCAACCCTCTCCAGTAGAAGTATGCGCCGAGGCGCGTGACTTTCGCTTCGCTGATATAGAAGATAGGCAGCTTTTGTTTCGACAACAGTCAAATCAAGGCAAATCTGCTGTAAACGGTTGGTGATACCCGGTGAACGGTCGATTTTGGTTGTAATTTCAAAAGTCGTTTCGTTTTCTTGACAACAGTTTCAAGAGGAATACTATGGGTATCGACTTTCGCCGCAACAACTATTCGATGTCGTCACGAAAGGAGAGGGAATGCTGCACACGGTCACGCTCAACCCCGCGCTCGACAAGACCGCGACCATCAACGCGTTCGCGCTCGACTCGGTCAACCGAATCAGCGAGCTTCGCGAGGACCCGGGCGGCAAGGGCATCAACGTGAGCAAGGTCGCCGATAAGCTCGGCACAAGCTCGCTCGCCCACGTGATCCTGGCCGGCCAGACCGGACATAAGATCGAGCTCGCCCTCAAGGACATGGGAATCGAGGTGCGCGCCTTCGAGGCCGCGGGCGAGACCCGAACGAACCTCAAGATCGTCGACCCCGAGCTCAAGACGAACACTGACGTGAACGAGCCGGGACCGAACGTCACGAGCGAGGAGCTCGCGGCCTTTACCAAGGCCCTCACGAACGAGGTGGCGCCCGGAGACGTCGTGGTTCTCGCCGGCAGCCTGCCCAAGGGACGCGGCACCGACACCTACGCGGTGCTCGTGGCGGCACTCCGTTCTCTCGGCGCGAAGGTATTCCTCGACGCCGACGGCGAGCCGCTTCGCGTGGCGCTCAAGGCCCGCCCGTACCTCATCAAGCCGAACGACCACGAGCTCGCCGGCCTAGTCGGCCATGATCTGGGCAGCGTCGACGAAATCGTGCAGGCTGCAAAACAGCTGGTCAAGACCGGAATCGAGCGCGTGGTGGTCTCGATGGGCGGAGATGGCGCCCTCTTCGTGACGAGCGACCGCGTCCTGTTTGCCCATGCCCCGAAGGTCAAGGTCGGCTCGACCGTCGGCGCCGGCGACTCGGTCGTCGCGGCGCTCGCCCACGCAGAGACCCTCGGCATGTCGCTCGACGAGGCGGCGCGCCTCGGCGTGGCGACGGGCTCGGCCAACGTCATGTGCTCCGGCACCCAGGCCGCCGAGCTCGAGGTCATCGAGGGCCTGCTCGACCAAGTGACCATCGAGGAGCTCCACTAGCGCTCCCCCACCAACCATTTGCGAAAGGATTCATCATGAAAGCAAAGGCAGTACGTCTCCACGGTGCAAACGACCTGCGCATGGATGACTTCGAGCTTCCCCGGATCAAGGACGACGAGGTCCTCGTCAAGGTCGTGAGCGACTCCATCTGCATGTCCACCTACAAGTGCGCCACCCTGGGCGTGGACCACAAGCGCGTGCACGAGGACGTGGCCGAGCACCCGGCCATCATGGGCCACGAGTTCGCCGGCGACATCGTCGAGGTCGGCGCCAAGTGGGCAGACCGCTTCCACGCGGGACAGAAGTTCACCATCCAGCCCGCCCTCAACTACAAGGGCACCATGTGGAGCCCCGGCTACTCCTACGAGTTCTGCGGCGGCGACGCGACCTACTGCATCCTGCCCGCCGAGGTCATGGAGTGCGACTGCCTGCTCGCCTACACCGGCGAGGCCTACTACCAGGCGTCCCTCGCCGAGCCGATGAGCTGCTCGATCGGCGCATTCCACGCCGCCTACCACACCCAGATGGGCGTCTATACCCACGAGATGGGCATCCGCGAGGGCGGCAAGCTCGCCATCGTCGCAGGCGCGGGCCCCATGGGCCTGGGCGCGCTCACCTACGCGCTTCACTGCGACCGCAAGCCCGGTCTCGTCGTCGTTGCCGACATCAACCA
>CAVDQW010000108.1:0-3963 GCA_963610995.1 bacterium
GCCGTGACGACCGTGGCGGTCGCGGCGGCTTCGGCGGCCGTGACGACCGTGGCGGTCGCGGTGGCTTCGATCGCGGTGGTCGTGATGACCGTCGCGGCGGCGACCGCGGCGGCTTCAACCGCGGTGGCGACCGCGGCGGCCGCGGCGGCTTCGGCGGCCGTGACGACCGCGGTGGCCGCGGCAACTTCGGCGGCGACCGCGGCGGCCGTGGCAACTACGGTGGCCGTGGCCGTGACGACCGCGGCGGCCGTGGCAACTTCGGCGGCAAGCGCTACTAATTCCGCGCCCATCTCGCTGGCACTTATCGCCTAGCGCAAGGCCCCCGCAAAGCATGGAAATACTCCTTGCTTTGCGGGGGCATTTTATATGCCGGATTGTGCCAGACGCGACGAGGCGCGTCCCTGCGGCCTCGCGCATGGCCCAGATGGGCGCTTTTCTCGATTGCCCGCCGAGTTGCGGCTGGCTCAAACAGTGACAGGCCGGGTGGACACACGTTAACGGGCTGTGATAGGAGCGTTTGGGCGTGGTTTTGCCCTTCGCGTGCAACAGATTTGCGATTGTGCGTGGATTGGTGAGGGTTTTGGTCCTCTAGAAGGGCTCTTTGGGCCCTCTTCGACGGTTGACGATGCTTCCTTGCCGGCGTTTGCCCAGTTGAGCAGTAATTCATGCCATATCAATTACTTAACAGGGCACGCACTATCGCCAAATTGTTGCATGCACAAGGGAAGACGCTGCGTTTTGCAGCGGGCGTGGTGGTTCGTGGGGGCCGACCCGGTTGTCCGCGGCGTCTAGAGGGCGAGAAACGCCTCGTGGATTCGCGGGTCGGACTCGAGCTCGGGGTGGAAGGCGAGGCCGAGCTGGTTTTCTTGCCGTACAGCGACGATTCGGCCGCCCACCTCGGCGATTGCCTGTGCCTTCGGGCCCGCGGCAACGACGTACGGCGCGCGGATGAAGGTCATCGGGACGTCCTTGCCCGCGCCTGCGACGACCCCGATGGTGCGGAAGCTGCCGAGCTGCCTGCCGTATGCGTTTCTCATCACGGTGACGTCAAGCGTTGCCAGCCTCGGCGTACCCTTGTCGTCGTGGGCGTCCAGGCGCTCGGCGAGCAGGATCAATCCCGCGCAGGTCGCGAGTACCGGCATGCCGCCAAGAATCCGTTCGCGCAGGCCATCGAGCATTCCGAGCTCCGCTAAGAGCTTCCCCTGCGTGGTTGACTCGCCGCCCGGAAGCACCAATCGATCAAACGGCTTCTTCAGGTCAGAGACTTGCCTCAACTCGATGCACGTCTCGCCGAGCCGTGTTAGCGCCTGCTCGTGCTCGATGAACGCCCCTTGCACGGCGAGAACCGCGGTCGTGCCCATCAGCGTCCACGCTCTTCCATGATGAGCTGGATCTCGTCGGCATTGATGCCGACCATGGCCTCGCCGAGGTTGGCGGACAGCTTGGCGAGAAGCTCCGCGTCCTCGAAGTTCGCCACCGCCTTGACGATGGCCGCCGCGCGCTGCGCCGGGTTGCCGCTCTTGAAGATGCCCGACCCCACAAAGACGCCCTCGGCGCCGAGCTGCATCATAAGGGCCGCGTCGGCAGGCGTCGCCACGCCGCCTGCCGCGAAGTTGACCACGGGGAGCTTTCCCGTGGCATGGACCTCGCGAACGAGCTCGACGGGCACCGCCAGCTGCTTGGCGGCTTCGAATAGCTCGTCGTCGCGCAGCGCAACCACGTCGCGGATCTGCTTCTGAATCTTGCGCATGTGGCGCACGGCCTGCACGACGTCGCCCGTGCCCGGCTCGCCCTTGGTGCGGATCATCGTGGCGCCCTCGCCCACGCGGCGAAGCGCTTCGCCGAGGTCTCGCGCGCCGCAAACAAATGGCACGTCAAAGGCGGTTTTGTCGATGTGATACACGTCGTCGGCGGGGGAGAGGACCTCGGACTCGTCGATGTAATCGATTTGGATGGCCTGCAGAATCTGTGCCTCAGCGATGTGCCCGATGCGGCACTTGGCCATAACGGGGATGCTCACGGCCTCCTGGATGCCGGCGATCATGGCGGGGTCGCTCATGCGAGAGACGCCGCCCGCCGCGCGGATGTCGGCGGGGATGCGCTCGAGCGCCATGACGGCGCAGGCGCCGGCCTCCTCGGCAATGTGCGCCTGCTCAGGGGTGGTAACGTCCATGATGACGCCGCCCTTGAGCATCTGGGCGAGCTGTCGGTTGAGGGCTGCGCGCTCCTCGCGGGTCTGCTGTTCTGCCATCTGGTCTCCTTCGCTCGGCCGGCTGTGGCGTCGGCGGGTGTTCGTTGCGTGGCGACAATCCTATGCGCCATCTGGTACGAGCAAAACATCCAAAACATGAGAAAATGGCAAGGTCAGAATAAGGCCAGATGCACAGAATGGATAAGGCCAGATGCTCGACTACGACCTCGGCTCACGCGGCGAGAAACCCCTTTATGAGTACCTTTACCAGCGCATTCGCGACGACATTGTCGACGGCTCCATCGCCGCCGACGAGCGCTTACCATCCAAGCGCGCGCTTGCCGATCACCTCGGCGTGAGCGTCGTCACCGTCGAGAACGCCTACGCCCAGCTCGTCGCCGAGGGTTTCGTGAAGACGCGCCCGCGCAGCGGGTACTTCGCCACGCGCTTGCCGCAACCGAGCAAACGAGGCCTCTGCCAGGCCAAACGCGCGCAAACACCCGAGGACGCCTCGCCCGCGCCCCGCATCGACCTCACATCCGGCGAGCCCGGCGCCGAAGCCGCGCGCCTCTGGTCGCAGGCCCTGCGCCGCACGCTCGCCACGGAGCCTGAGGATGAGTGCTTCTCGCCGTCGCCCGCGCAGGGAACGTCTCGCCTGCGCACGGCCATCGCCGACTACCTGCGCCAGACCCGCGGCATGGACGTTGACCCCGGCTGCATCGTTGTGGGCGCCGGCGCCCAGGTGCTCGACACGGCAATCGTGCAGCTGCTCGGCCGCGACCTCACCTACGCGCTCGAGGACCCCGGTTACCCCCGCTTGACCAGGCTTTATACGGCGTGTGGGGTCGAGCGCGTGGCCCACGTGCCGCTCGATGCCGATGGCGTGCAGATGGCGGCGCTCGATGCCGCGGGCGCGGGCGTGGTCCACATCATGCCGTCGCACCAGTTCCCCACGGGCCGCGTGACCAGCATTTCTCGCCGCTACGAGCTCCTGAGCTGGGCGTCGGCCGCCAAGCGGCGCTGGATCGTCGAGGACGACTACGACTGCGAGTTCCGTCTGGCCGGCCGCCCCGTGCCTCCCTTCGCGGGCATGGACGCCGCCGGCCGCGTCATCTATACGAACACGTTCTCGAAGTCCTTGGGCTCCGCGCTTCGACTCGCGTACATGGTGCTACCGCCGAACCTGATGAATCGCTATGCCGATGACCTGGGCTTTTATTCCTGTACCGTGAGCTCCGTGCAGCAGGTGACCCTCGCGCGCCTGCTCGAGTCCGGCGACTACGAGCGCTACGTGAGCCGTATGCGCAAGCGTGCGAGGGAGCGGCGAGACGCCCTTGTGGACGCGCTTCTCTCCACGCCTGCCGCCTCCCGCATGCGCATTGAGGAAGCGGATTCTGGCCTTCACTTCGTGCTCGCGGCCGAGTCCGATCGTGGCGAGAGGGAAGTCGCCGCGAACCTGCTCGCACAAGGCCTCCGCGTGGCCCCGCTCTCCGACTTTGCCTTCTTGCCTGCAAATGCGCCCCAGGTAGACGGCTTGCGTCGCTTCGTCATCCAGTACGCCGCCCTCGACGCGCAGGCCGCTCCCGAGGCCGCGGCCCTCGTCGCCTCGGCCCTTGCCTAGGGTGGACAAAGGGACAGTCCCTTTGTCCGCTTCCGCCTATCGGAACAGCTCCTCGAGGATGTCGGTGAACTCGGCGCAGTAGGGGCTGGCGCCGTCCTTGGGCCAGAAGGCGTAGTAGTCGTGACGCAGGTGGACGTTGACGGAGCCGTCG
>CAVDQW010000109.1:0-2555 GCA_963610995.1 bacterium
ACGGCCAGTCCGTCAACGACGCCGCGCTCAAGCTCGCCCGCTCGAAGGGCGTGCTGCTCATCACCGGCGTGCCCGCCACGGTCGAGCCCCAGGCCGGCTCGACGGCGACCGACGACGTGCTCAGCGCCGTGTCGTCCTTCCGCAGCGGCTTCTCGAGCGATTTCTCGTCGAAGATCGTGAGCTACGACGCCTCGAGCTCCGATGCCGTCTCGTGCGTTATGGAGAGCGGTGTGAAGGTCTCGCTCGGCGCCGCTTCCAACATCTCCTATAAGGAGCAGGTCGCCTCGGCGCTTCTCGAGAAGTACGCCGGGCAGATCACCTATATCAACGTGCGCACGCCCTCGAGCCCGTCCGTCAGGCGCGTCGGGTCCTCCGACGTGACGCAGGGTTCGGGCGCCGACGGCGCGTCCGCCACTTCAAGCTCCTCTTCGACGACCGCGTCGTCCGACGGCTCTACGTCCAATGATTCCGGCAAGTCCTCCGATGACCAGGAGAGCGACGGGTCCCTGGGCGCGGGCGACGAGAGCGGTTCTGCCGAGTCCTACACCGATGGCGAGAGCACCTCTTCGGCAAGCGACGGGTCGGCGGCGCAATCGTCAGAAAGCCCCGACACGGCTTACGGTTCGTACGAGTGACGCCGCGCGGCTGCTGTTTTCGCAAAGTTCGCCCGTAAGGTTCCTCGAGGGTTTAAAATCATCATCGCACATTGCTTTACCTGCGTCCTTCACGCAATCTTCACGCTGTTTGACTCAAAACTCGCGGATGTGCAAAACTACTTCGCTTCGAACGCGGCGTAAGGTTTAACTGGAGCTTTAGGGTTTAGCCTTTAGCCACGCTCGGGTGAGCCAGCAACGACCGCAAGGACTCATGATGGCAAAAAAGTCAAGCAAGGCCCGCAGGGCTTTCAAGCAACCGGCTTCTCGCCCCGCAGGGCTCGTGGCCAAGGAGGAGGAAACGATGATCAAGGACACCGACACCCTCAACAACTACCTCGCCGTGATCAAGGTCGTCGGCGTCGGCGGCGGCGGCAACAACGCCGTCAACCGCATGATCGAGGAGGGCATCCGCGGCGTCGAGTTCGTCGCCGTCAACACCGATGCCCAGGCGCTGGCCATCTCCGACGCCGACATCAAGGTCCACATCGGCTCCGACATCACCAAGGGCCTGGGCGCCGGCGCCAACCCCGAGGTCGGCAAGGAGGCCGCCGAGGACTCCCGCGACGAGATCAAGGCCGCCCTTGCCGGCGCCGACATGGTCTTCATCACCGCGGGCGAGGGCGGCGGCACCGGTACCGGCGCCGCTCCCGTTGTGGCCGACATCGCCAAGAACGACGTGGGCGCCCTGACCGTCGGCGTCGTCACCAAGCCCTTCACCTTCGAGGGCCGTCGCCGTTCCTCGTCCGCCGTCGAGGGCATCAAGAACCTCTCCGAGATGGTCGATACCCTGATCGTCATCCCGAACGACCGCCTGCTCGACCTCTCCGAGAAGAAGACCACCATGCTCGAGGCCTTCCGCATGGCCGACGACGTGCTGTGCCAGGGCACCCAGGGCATCACGGACCTCATCACCGTCCCGGGCCTCATCAACCTCGACTTCGCCGACGTCTGCACCATCATGAAGGCCTCCGGCACCGCCATGATGGGCATCGGCACCGCCTCCGGCGACAACCGCGCCACCGACGCCGCCTCCGAGGCCATCTCCAGCCGCCTGCTCGAGGGCACCATCGACGGCTCCACCCGCGTCCTTCTCTCCATCGCCGGCAACAAGGACCTCGGCATCCAGGAGATCAACGACGCCGCCGACCTGGTGGCCCAGAACGTCGACCCCGAGGCGACCATCATCTTCGGCACCGTCGTGGACGAGTCGCTCGGCGACCAGGTCCGCGTCACCGTCATCGCCACCGGCTTCAACGACGCCAACGTGCAGCAGACCCTGCCCACGATGAACATCCCGGCCGCCCGCCCGGCGAGCACCTCCCGCCCGGCTTCCCGCCCGGCGACTCCCGCTCCCGCGCCGGCGCCCGCTCCCTCCCAGAGCGCGCCCTCGATGCCCATCAACGTGAGCCGCCCGCAGAACTCCTCCAGCTCCGCCAACAGCGGCTTCGATATCCCCGATTTCCTCAAGCGCAGCCGTATCTAAGGAAGAATCGTGGCATCCCTCAGCCGATATAGAGCAGAGGGCGGCGTGACCCTGCTCGCGGACACGTGCGCCGCGGGCGGGGTCACGTTCGCGTTCACCGAGCGTGCCGGCGGCGTGAGCCAGGCGCCTTATACGGGCCTCAACCTGGGCGACCGCTGCGGCGACGATCCGCGTGCCGTGGCCGAGAACCGCCGCCGCGCCCTCGCCGCCATCGGGGCTTCCGAGTGCGCCCCCAGGCTCGTGAGCCCGCACCAGGTGCACGGCGACAACGTCGTCGTGGTGCGCGAGGCCACGGGCGCCGACCACGCGCGCGCCGTCTACGAGGCCCGAGAGGGCGCCGACGCCGTCGTTTGCTGCGCGCCCGACGTCCCGGTTCTTTTGTGTTTCGCCGATTGCGTGCCGGTGGTCATCTGCGC
>CAVDQW010000110.1:0-6428 GCA_963610995.1 bacterium
CTTTGTTGAGGAAAAGGCGTCGCCGGAGATGTCGGCGGCTCGCTTCGACCTTATCGGCAACCTGCAGAAGAACAAGATCAACCAGGTCATTGGCCGCGTGGAGCTTATCCACTCCGTGAGCTCGCTCGAGCTCGCCCGCGCGATATCCTCCCGCTGCGAGAGGCAAAGCGTCGACCAGGCGTGCCTGCTCGAGGTCAACGTCTCGGGCGAGCAGTCGAAGTCGGGCTTTTCTCCCGATGAGGTCCGCGCGGCCGCCGAGGAGCTCTGCGAGCTTCCCAACATCCGCGTCGAGGGCCTCATGACCATGGCTCCCCGCGGCGACGCCGACGAGGCCAGGCGCACCTTCTCCGGCCTGCGCGAGCTCGCGGCTGAGCTGCGCGCGCGGACGGGCCTCGGCCTGCCCACGCTCTCGTGCGGCATGAGCGACGACTTCGGAATCGCCGTGGAGGAGGGCTCCACCCTCGTGCGGCTCGGGCGCGTCGCGTTCGACCCCGGCTACGAGCTCTCGTAGGCGGCACACCAGCAACTGACGGCCGCGCCCGGGCGGGCGCCGCGTGAAAGTGAGAACAACATGGGCTTCCTCGATTCCATCAGGGACCGTTTCGGCGGTAACGGCGGCGACGACTACTACGACGATGACGAGTACTACGAGGACGAGACCGCCGGTTACGCCGAGCACCGCCGCGACACCGGCTCCGCCGCTCGCCTGCTCGGCAACACGCCGCGTCCCGAGGCCGAGAGCGTCTCGGTCTACACCCGCTCCGGCCGCCCCGTCGCCTCGCAGGTGCCGTCGACCCTGCCGAGCACCGCTCAGCGCGGCTACGACACCCAGGAGACGAGCGCCATCCCGCGCGGCGGTTACCAGAGCCCGACGGCGCCCGCGCCCGTCCCGGCGCGCGCCGAGTTCGGCGGCGCCGCCCGCCACGCCGCGCCGGCCAGCCAGCTGCCGCCCTACGTCCTGCGCCCCGTCGCCTACGACGACGTGCAGACGGTCGTCCGCCGCGTGAAGACCAACCAGCCCGTCGTGCTGGTGTTCCGCAACACCAACATCGAGGTGGCCAAGCGCATCCTCGACTTCTCCTTCGGCTTCTCCATGGGCATCGACGGCGAGGTCTCCGAGCTCGGCGACCGCTGCTTCGCGGTGCTGCCCGCCGGCGCCCAGCTCACGGCCACCGACATCAACAAGCTCGTCGCCGACGGCGACCTCGTCCGCTAAGGAGCGTTCCTCTTGGCAACAAGCGATACCAGAATCGGCATCATCGGCGCGGGCTCCATGGGCGCGGCCATCGCCTCCGGCCTCGTCGAGGCGGGCGCCTGGGAGGCCTCGGCCATCCTCGTCGCCGGCCACAACGGCCACGGCTGCGAGCCTCTCGCCGAGCTCGGCATCCAGACGTTCAACGACGCGGCATCGATGCTCACGGCCAACCCCGACGTGGTTATCTTCGCGGTGAAGCCGCAGGTGCTGCCCGGCGTCATGGCCGAGGCGTCCGAGGCATGCGCGGGCAAGCTCTGCGTCTCCATCGCGGCGGGCGTCCCCATCTCGACCATCGAGGCGGCGCTGCCCGCCTCTCGCGTGGTCCGCGTTATGCCGAACCTCTGCGTCCAGGTGCTCTCCGGGGCCTCCGCCGTCGCGGCGGGCCCTTCCGCCACCGACGCCGACGCCGACCTCGCGTGCCGCATCTTCGGCGCGCTCGGCCGCGCCTTCGTTATGCGCGAGGATCAGCTCGAGGTCGAGGGCGCCGTCGTGGGCACCGCTCCCGCGTTCTTCGCCGTCTTCATCGACACGCTGACCCGCGCGGGCGTGAAGGCCGGCATGCCCTCCGCCGCCTGCCGGGAGCTGCTTCTCGCCACGATGCAGGGCACCGCGGCGCAGCTCCTCGAGGGCGGAGAGCACCCGCGCGCCTATGCCGAGAAGGTCACGAGCCCCGGCGGCACCACCGCGGCCGGCCTCTATGAGCTCGAGCCCATGCTCTTCGAGGGCTCCTTCGCCGCCGTCGACGCCGCCCTGGCGCGCGCGGACGAGCTCGCGGGCAAGTAGGGGAGAGCAGTGAACGCTTATTCCCTCTATATGCTCATCATCAGGATCTTCAGGGTCTACGAGCTCATGATCGTCGTGTGGTGCCTCATGAGCTGGGTGCCTCGCGGGACCGGGCGCGGAGGCCTCGACGCCTTCCGCGACGCGCTCGGCATGCTCGTGCGTCCCTATCTCGACCTTTTCCGGCGCTTCATACCGCCCTTCGGCGGCATAGATTTCTCGCCGGTGGTGGCCATCTTCGCGCTTCAGCTGATCGCGCGGCTGGTGTTGAGCTTGCTGCTTAAGATATAGATTTCTCGACGATTGAGGCTATCTTCGCTCTTCGTCCGGTTGAGCGTTTCTTGTTGACTATAATTTTTTAAGAGTGTACGTATTCGGGCCAGAAGCCCCGGCTCCACGGATCACGAAAGGGATTCAGAATGGCAATCACACCCGCAGACATCGAACAGCAGACCTTCTCTCCCTCCAAGCACGGCTATGACACCGAGGAGGTCGACAACTTCCTCGAGCAGATCTCCGGCGAGGTCGACGCGATGCTCCAGAAGATCGCCGACCTCAAGAGCCGCCTGACCAACACCGAGCAGCAGCTCGCCGCGGCCCAGGCCGAGGCCCAGAGCCTCCAGGAGCAGGTCGCCTCCGGCGCCGCCGCTCCCGCCGCCACCGTTATCGCCCCCGCCCCCGTGGCGGAGCCGCAGCAGAACTCCATGCAGGCCTCCGAGCACCAGATCTCCCAGGTGCTCATCGTGGCCCAGCAGTCCGCCGACAAGCTCGTCGAGGACGCCCGCGAGAACGCCGAGCGCATCCGCAACGACGCCGACGCCAAGGCCCGCGAGGTCATTCGCCAGGCCCTCGCCGAGAAGCAGAACGAGCTCGACGAGATCGACCGCCTCAAGTCTTCCCGCGAGGAGTTCCGCTCCGAGTACAAGAAGCTCCTGCAGCACTTCATGGACGACGCCGAGAGCGTCTTCCCGGCGCAGGGCTCCTTCGGCACCAGCCTCTCCGGCTCCAACGGCACGACCCACAACGACGTCGTCGTCCCTGCTTCCGTCGCGACCCCCGCTGTCGTGCAGCAGACGCCCGCCCAGGGCACCGTCTCCGGCCTCGGCGACTTCGGCGACCTGGACTAAGTTCGGCATCTCTCGCGCCGCTACGGCGCCGCGTTGCGCTGATTAAGCCTTGAAGAAGAGCTGACTCCGATTGCCCGGATGCCAGCTCTTCTTGCGTATGGAGCGCGTAATCTAGTGCCCAGCCCACCCAACAACCGAAAGGAAGCCAGATGTCAGAGAAACAGCACCTCTCCCTTGACGAGATCCCCCTCAGGCGGTGGATCGCCCTTATCGCCGCCGACTTCGTGGTGGGCGAGCTCATCGCCACCGTCATCGTCGTGGCTCTTCGCTGCATCAATATCGAGGGGGAGTGGTCCTGGTTGCCCAAGGCGATCGAGAACTACATTCCCTTCATCGCCCTCTTCGTGATGTTCGTCGTGTTCCTGAAGGCCATCTGCAAGACGACGCTGCGCGAGTTCCTCGTGGGCGAGGGCAATAGGATCGATTGGCGCCAGTTCGGCATCATCACCGTTCTCTACCTCGCCGGATTCCTCGTCGTGAACTTCGTGAGCACCGGTTTTTGCAAGGAGCTCTCGCTCAACGACGCGCCTGCCGCGACGGTCGCCGTCAACTTCGTGATCGCGCTCGCCTGCACCTGGATGCAGACCTCGTGGGAGGAGCTCGTGTTCCGCGGCACCGCCCTGCGCTGGTCCTGCGGCAACAAAATCCGCGTGTGCGCCCGCAGCATGATCGCCGCCGTCGTGATCAGCGCGGCCTTCATGTCCGTGCACCTCTTCAACCCCGAGGTCACCTCGCAGTCCAACGTGGTCGATATCGTAGCCATGGCTCTCTGTTACTTCTTCGCCGGGTTCTTTATGTATGTGGTCGACCTCGCGTTCGGCGACCTTATGCCCGGTTGCGCGATTCACTGGATCAACAACTTCGTGAGCTTCGCGGTCATCAACCAGGTCGGCACGGCGCTGCAGACCCAGGCGATCCTGATCGACCACACCTCGATCAACGGCGTTATGATGCTGCTCACCACATTCATCGCCTACGCCCCTGTCCTCATCTACGCCGCCGTCCACTGGAAGAAGGCCCGCGCGGCCGAGGCCTAAATCAAAGCACCGAACGTCTTCGATCGGCCCCGTCCTCAGCGGCGGGGCCGTTTCTTGTGAGATTCGCGTGCGAGCTACGGACCCGTCACAAGCGAAATAGCCCTGCCCTGATTGCCCCGGACCGCCGTTATCCGCCCAGGTGAGAAGACGCCGCCTTGACCAGGGTGTTGCCCCGCACCTCACCGTCTTCGCGCGGCGACGGCCGCGGAAGATTTCTCGTGGCTGTTGGGTTCCTGGTCCAACGCATGCGATGGCCGCGGCCATTCAACCCGCGACGGCGAGAGCCCCTTCTTGCCCTCAGAGCTTTTCGTTCAACTAGCTCTGGGGGCAAGAAGGGGCTCTCGCTGCAAATCAGGTAGGAAAGCGAGGTGGGCCTATGAGCCGGGTTCTGTCGTGGGCGGCCATTTATCTACGAGCATCGTTGCCGATACCCTCTAGCGCGCAACCCGAGCGCGGTGCGGGCCACACCATGGCGCTCCTATTTGCGTTTGCTCCGGATGGGGCTTGCCAAGCCGCCGTGTTGCCACGACGCTGGTGGTCTCTTACACCACCGTTTCAGCTTTTCCCTTAACGGGCGAACCCGCCAGTGGGAGTCTTCTTTTCTGCGGCGCTTTCCGTCGGGTTACCCCGCCTGGCCGTTAGCCAGCATCCTGCCCTGTGGAGCCCGGACTTTCCTCATGACGCGCGCTTGCACGCGCGCCCCGCGGTCGCCTGGCCCACCTCGCGTGTGCGATTCTAACATCAAGACGCGGCGATGGGCGATTCGGAAGCCGCGCGGACCGGCTCCTCTCACGCAATTGATACAATAGGCAGGTTGCGCGGATATCGGCCGCGCTCGGTTTTTCGGCGAAAGGTGCTCTCGGTGGGTCTGCTCGATACGTTTCTTGCCCCGGCGCGCCCGGAGGCGCTCGTCGTCCCGGAGGCGAAGGACAGCGTCTATGCCCCGGCGACCGGCGGAATCGTTCCTCTAAGCGAGGTCTCCGACCCTGTGTTCTCCCAAGGCATGCTCGGCGAGGGGCTTGGGATCGCTCATCCCGAGGCGGGGGTCGCGTATGCGCCCGTGAGCGGAACCGTTACCGCGGTGGTCGCGAGCAAGCATGCCGTGGCCATCCGGGCCGCATCCGGCGCTGAGGTGCTGCTGCACGTCGGCGTCGACACCGTCCGCCTTCGTGGAAAGGGATTCACCTGCTACGTGGGCAAGGGCGACCGCGTCAAGGCGGGGGAGGCGCTCATCGCCTTCGACGGTGAGCTGATCCGCTCATCGGGGCTCGACGACACCGTCATCGTCTCCGTCACGAACTCCGATGAGGTGGGGCCCGTAGAGCCCGCCCGCTCGGGCGCGGTTCGCGCAGGCGAGGAGCTGCTCAGCCTGGGGGTTCGCGTCGCCGCCGGGGCCGTCAAATGAGCGGCGAGCAGGGTTACTTCACGCTCCGCTCCGGCACCGAGGTCGCGGGCGAGGCGGAGGACCGTCGCAGTCGATTCATCGCGCAGCTCGTGCACGTCGATTCTGAGGCGGAGGCCGATGAGTTCATCGCGGAGGTCCGCTCCCGCCATCACGACGCGCGCCACAACGTGCCCGCATGGATCTTGTCCGATGGCCGCGAGCGCTGTTCCGACGACGGCGAGCCGTCCCGCACGTCAGGGATGCCGACCCTCGAGGTGCTGCGCGGCGCTCGCCTGGCCGATGTCTGCTGCGTTGTGACCCGCTATTTCGGGGGCACCTTGCTCGGGCCCGGAGGGCTCGTGCGCGCCTATACCGCAGCCGCCCAAGAAGCCGTGGCCGAGGCCCAGGCCCAGGGCGCGATCGTCGAGATGACGCTGGTCACGCCTGTGGTCGTCCAGCTGCCGTACGCCCTTTACGACCGCGTGAGCAGGCTCATCGCCGACGCGGGCGGCAAAGTGAAAGACTCGCTGTTCCTTGAGGACGTGCAGCTCACCTGCGCGTTCAAGGCCGGGTCCGAGGCGCCGTTTCTCGCCGCCGTGACCGAGCTCGCCTGTGGCGAGGAGCTCGCGCGCGCCGGCGAGCCCCGTTTTGCGGAGTTCTAGCGGCCTCAAATGCGCTCGCCCGACTTTTTCCATTTTAAATTTGGAAACGCCGGGTAGCCGAGCCGCTTTTGGGCGCGTTTGCCCAGTTGGCGAAAGCCGGCTACTCGGAGGTCTGCAGTTTAAAGTGGAATACTAGGGTAAACGAGTTGGGTGATTGCCGATTTACCTGCGCATCGTTGCCCG
>CAVDQW010000111.1:0-4267 GCA_963610995.1 bacterium
CTGGCTTGGGCATGCGGTCAGCCGGACCACACGCGCAGAAGTCCATGCCAAGCTTGGCGCACACAACCATGAGCGAGTTGCCCACGTTGTTGCCCGCGTCTCCCATGAAGGTGAGCTTGCGGCCGTGGAGGTCGCGGCCGAACTCCTCCTGGATGG
Organism: bacterium; assembly: GCA_963610995.1. Taxonomy (GTDB): domain Bacteria; phylum Actinomycetota; class Coriobacteriia; order Coriobacteriales; family Atopobiaceae; genus Paratractidigestivibacter. The sequence goes on from CAVDQW010000111.1 coordinate 157, forward strand.
TCAGCATGTCCGCGATCATCTGCGTGGGGTGGAACTCGGTCGTGAGGCCGTTCCAAACGGGGACGCCGGCGTACTCGGCGAGCGTCTCGACGATCTGTTGCGCATAGCCGCGGTACTCGATGCCGTCGAACATGCGGCCGAGCACGCGCGCGGTGTCCTCGATGGACTCTTTCTTGCCCATCTGGGAAGAGCCGGGGTCGAGGTAGGTCACGCCCATACCGAGGTCGTGGCCACCGACCTCGAAGGAGCAGCGGGTGCGCGTGGAGGTCTTCTCGAAGAGCAGGACGATGTTCTTGCCCTCAAGGTAGCGGTGCGGCTCGCCGGCCTTCTTCTTGGCCTTGAGCTCGGCGGAAAGGTCGATGAGGTACTGGATCTCCTCGGGAGTGAAATCGAGGAGCTTGAGGAAGTTGCGGCCGGAGAGATCGACTGCCATGGCTTCTCCTTCGTTCGTCATGTGCGTGATTGGACGATTGTATCGCAAACAGGCCCGTGAGCTTTGATTTATTGCCCCTCACGCCGCAGAAAAACGCGGCTTACGGCGCGCTTACGCAAGCCAAGTATCCTAAACTGGCATCACCTATGAGATTGGAGGCCCGCACATGGGCAAAGACAAGAACGAGAAGAGCCCGAAGAAGCCGAAGGCGACCGATGGCGGCCGCGACTTCAGCTACACCCAGAACCGCGAGCTCAGCTGGCTTCGCTTCGACAACCGAGTCCTCGACGAGGCCTTCGACGAGCGCGTCCCGCTCTTCGAGCGCCTCAAGTTCTGCGAGATCTTCGAGTCGAACCTCACCGAGTGGTTCATGATCCGCGTGGGCGGCCTCTCCGACCTCTCCTCGCTCAAGAACCAGCCCAAGGACTGCCGCTCCAACGAGACGCCGGCCGAGCAGCTCGAGAGCATCTTCGCCGCCCTGCCGCCGCTCATCGAGCGCCACGACGAGGCGTTCGCGCTCGTGGAGGGCAAACTCGCCGATTCCGGCCTCGCCCGCGTGACGCCCGCCGACTACACGCCCGAGGATCTCGCCGCTGTCAAGAAGTTCTTCGACAAGAAGCTCTCCCCCATCGTGAGCCCGCTGGTCATCGACCCGCGCCACCCCTTCCCCAACCTGCGCACGGGGCGCCTGTTCGTAGCCTGCACGCTCGCCGGCCCCAAGGAGCAGGGCCTGCTCGGCCTCATCGAGGTCCCGACCGCCGAGCAGCGCGTGGTCGAGCTCCCCGGCACCTCCAAGTGCTACCGCTACACGCTCGTCGAGGACGTCCTGCGCGCCTGCCTAGAATCGTGCTTCGGCGACTATCGCCCGCTCGACGCCTGTGTGCTGCGCGTGACCCGCAACGCCGACATCGACCCTGACGGCGAGGGCGTGGCGGAGGAGGAGGACTACCGCCAGCACATGAAGAAGGTCCTCAAGATGCGCCAGCGCCTGCAGCCGGTGCGCCTCGAGATCATGGGCTCCATCGACAAGAAGCTCGAGGAGCTCATCATGGGCGAGCTGGAGCTCGAGGAGCGCCGCGTCTTCCGCGTGTCCCACCCCATCGACCTCGGCTACGTCTACGGCCTCGAGGCCAAGATCCCCGACCTCTACCACTCCAACGTCGTCTTCTCCCCCTTCGAGCCGCAGGCCTCCGACATGGTCGTCGCCGGCAAGCCCATGCGCGCCCAGATCGAGGACCACGACGTCCTGCTCACCTATCCGTACGAATCGATGACCCCGCTGCTGCAGCTGCTGCGCGAGGCCTCCTCCGACGACTCGTGCATCTCAATCAAGATCACCCTCTACCGCGTGGCAAAGAGCAGCCACCTGTGCGAGAGCCTCATCGCGGCGGCAGAGAACGGCAAGGACGTGACCGTCCTCATGGAGCTGCGCGCCCGCTTCGACGAGGCCAACAACATCGCCTGGGCCGAGCGCCTGGAGGACGCGGGCTGCACCGTGATTTACGGCTCCGAGGGCTTCAAGTGCCACTCCAAGATCTGCCAGATCACCTACCACGACGCCTCCGGCATCAGCCGCATCACCTGCTTGGGCACCGGAAACTTCAACGAGAAGACCGCCAAGCTCTACTCCGACTTCATGCTGCTCACGGCCAATGCCCGCATCGCCGACGACGGCAACGTCTTCTTCCGCAACCTCAGCCTGGGCAACCTCCGCGGCCAGTATAAGTACCTCGGCGTGGCGCCTTTGTCGCTGAAGCCCCTCGTCATGCGCGGCATCGACCGCGAGATCAACGCCGCCCGCAGCGGCAAGCCCGCCAAGATCTTCCTCAAGATGAACTCGCTCACCGACCGAGACGTCATCGACAAGATCTCCGAGGCCTGCGAGGCGGGCGTCGAGGTCCAGATGACCATCCGCGGCATCTGCTGCATCAAGGCCAACGTGCCCGGCAAGACCGACGGCCTGCAGGTCCGCCAGATCGTCGGCCGCTTCCTCGAGCACGCCCGCATCTACGCGTTCGGCGTCGACGCCGACCTCATCTACCTGAGCTCCGCCGACATGATGACCCGCAACACCGAGCGTCGCGTCGAGATCGCCTACCCGGTCTTCGACCCCGCCTGCCGCGAGATCGTGAAGCACTTCATGGAGCTCCAGCATGCCGACAACGTGAAGGCCCGCCAGCTCGACGAGAACGGCGAGTGGCAACCGGTGCCCGTCAAGGAGGGTTCCGCGCCCGTGAACAGCCAGGAGACCCTGCTCTCCGAGGCCTACGCGCGTGCCCGCGCCGCCGCCTCGGCGCCCAGCGAGAAGCGCGCCGCCGCGCCTGCGGCCGCGCCCGCTCCCGCTGCGAGCGAGCCCGCGGTCGAGCAGCAGCCCGCCGGGAAGGAGCCCGTCGCTGCGGCCCCGACCCCCGCGCCCCAGGCAAGGACCGAGGAGCCCTCTGTGGCCGAGACGACCGCCGAGCAGGGCCGCGTCTCCCGCGCCTTCTCGCTCATCGGCCAGGGCATCAAGACGCTCTTCGGCGGCAAATAGCGAGCGCGTCGGTACGTAACAGAAGCTCAATCCATGGAGGAGCCCCGGCAAAGACAACGTCGGGGCTCCTCTTCGCATAAACTGTTCAAGTTGCAGATTCCAGGGACATGGAGGTACCAGTGGCCGCAGGAGACAAGATCCGGCTCGAGGTCGAGCGCATGGGGTACAGCCCCGACGGCATCGCGCATGCCGAGGACGGCCGTGCCGTGTTCGTTGCGGGCGCGGTTCCCGGCGACACCGTCGAGGCGGTCGTCGACTCCGAGGCGAAGAGCTATCTTAAGGCCCACGTCAGCAACGTGCTCGAGCCCTCCGCGGACCGCGTTCTTCCCGAGTGCCCCTACGCCGCCGTCTGCGGCGGCTGTCCCTGGGCGTCCATGCGCTACGAGGCGCAGGCGCGCGCCAAGCGCGACGGTGTGGTGGACGCGCTCGCGCGCATCGGCCACTTCGACCGGGAGCGCGCAGAGGCCCTCGTGAGGCCCATCGAGTCGCCGAGCAAGCCGTGGGGCTACCGCAACAAGGTTGAGCTCGCGGCCGTGCGCCAGGGCGGCCGTCTCTCCCTCGGCATGCACACAGCTGCTGGGGACGGCGTGGTCAAGGTCGACCGCTGCGCCCTTCTCGCCAAGAAGCACGCCAAGGACGTCAAGGCCGTGGCGGGCGCCCTCAACTACTTCGCGAACTCCCACGGCCTCGAGCTCGAGCGCGTGGGCATCCGCGCCGCGCTCAACACCAACGAGGTCGAGGTCGCGCTCTGGGACCGCCCCGGCCCCTTCCCGCGCGCGCAGGCGGCCAAGATCCTCGGCGACGCCGTGAAGGCCACCTCCATCGTCCGCGTCATGCAGAAGGGACCCGCCAAGGCCCGAAAGATCGCGGGCGTGGAGCAGCTCGCCGGCAAGGGGTCCTGGGGCGAGGTCGTCGCGGGCGAGCACATGCGCGTCTCGGCGCCGTCGTTCTTCCAAGTGAACACCAAGGGCGCCGAGAAGCTCGTGGAGCTCGTGCTCGAGGGTCTCGACCCGCAGGAGGACGAGGAGGCCATGGACCTCTACTGCGGCGCCGGCACCTTCACGCTGCCGCTCGCGCGCCGCGCGGGGTTCGTGTCGGCCGTGGAGTCCTACGGGCCGGCCGTGCGCGACCTGCGCCGCAACCTGGAG
>CAVDQW010000112.1:0-2736 GCA_963610995.1 bacterium
TGCGGCCCATGCGCTCGATCGCGGCGCTCTTGATGTCCAGGAGCGCTGTGAGAATAGCTTCGTCCATGTCAGCGGCGTCGAATGCTACTTCCAGCCGAGAAGGTCGCGGATTACACGACTCGCGATCATCTGGCCCATGATGGGCGGGAAATAGCTCATCGTGCCCAGCAGGCTCCCGGACTCCATCCACTGCTCGTCGGAGATGGCCTCCATCTTGACCGGCTGCTCGTCCGAATAAAGGACCTGCAGGCCGTGGATGCCGCGGCGGCGGCACTCTTTTCTCATGATGCGGGCGAGCGGGCAGTTGACCGTGTCCTCGATGGTCGAGAACTTGAGGCGCGTCGGGTCGAGTTTGTTGCCGCCGCCCATGGCGCTGATCTCGCGAAGACCCTGCGCTTGGCACCACTCGGCGAGGCGGAGCTTCTGGGCGACCGTGTCGATGGCGTCCACCACGTAGTCGGGGTGGGGGAGCGCGCCCAACTGCTCAGCGATTCTGTCCTTCTCGAGAAACGCGTGGACCGCCGTGACCTCGGCCTCGGGGTTGATGTCCTTGACCATGGCGCTCATCACCTCGGCCTTAATCTGGCCGACGGTGCTCGTGAAGGCGATCGCCTGGCGGTTAACGTTGGAGGGCGCTACCACGTCTCGGTCGAGCAGCACGAAATGGCCGACGCCGCCGCGGGCGAGCGCCTCCACGCAGTTCGACCCCACACCGCCCAGGCCGATGACCATGACGGTCGAGTCGGCGAGGCGTTTTAACCCTTCTTCGCCCAGGATGAGCCTTAGGCGGTCCTTCGTGGTCTCGGTCTTGTGCTGCTCTTCCATGCTTTGCTCCTGCGTCGCGACTGACGAGCAAAGATGGTACACGACGGAAACGCTCGTGCCGTATAGTTATGGGCTACGTGCATATGAAAAGGAGGGCCCATGGCCGATTACAAGTCCGATATCGAGATCGCGCAGGAAGCCGAGATGCTCCCCATCTCCGAGGTCGCCGCCAAGGTGGGCCTTACCGAGGACATGCTCGAGCACTACGGCAAGACCAAGGCTAAGGTCGATATCCACGCCCTGGCCGACAAACCCCGCCGCGGTAAGCTCGTGCTGGTCACGGCCATCAACCCCACGCCTGCCGGCGAGGGTAAGACCACCACGTCCGTGGGCCTTGCCGACGCCCTCAACGCCATGGGCAAGCCCGCGATGCTCTGCCTGCGCGAGCCTTCCCTCGGCCCCGTGTTCGGCATCAAGGGCGGCGCCGCAGGCGGCGGGTATGCCCAGGTCGTCCCCATGGAGGACATCAACCTGCACTTCACCGGCGACTTCCACGCCATCGGCGCCGCGAACAACCTCTGCGCGGCCATGCTCGACAACCACATCAAGCAGGGCAACGCCCTGGGCATCGACCCGCGCCGCATCGTGTGGAAGCGCGTCGTCGACATGAACGACCGCCAGCTCAGGCAGGTCGTCGACGGCCTCGGCGGCATCGCGAACGGCATGCCCCGCGAGGACGGCTTCGACATCACCGTGGCCTCCGAGGTCATGGCCGCCTTCTGCCTGGCCTCCGACCTCATGGACCTTCGCGACCGCCTGGGCCGCATGGTCATCGCCTACACCTACGACCGCGAGCCCGTCACCGTGGCCGACATCCACGCCCAGGGTGCCATGGCGGCCCTGCTCAAGGACGCCATCAAGCCTAACCTCGTGCAGACCCTCGAGGGCAACCCGGCGTTCGTCCACGGCGGCCCCTTCGCCAACATCGCCCATGGCTGCAACTCGCTCGAGGCCACCGACTGCGCCCTCAAGCTCGCCGATTACGCGGTGACCGAGGCCGGCTTCGGCGCGGACCTCGGCGCCGAGAAGTTCCTCGACATCGTTTGCCGCGCAGGCGAGCTCAAGCCCTCCGCGGTCGTCCTCGTGGCCACGGTCCGCGCGCTCAAGTACAACGGCGGCGTGCCCAAGACCGAGCTCACCTCCGAGAGCCTCGAGGCTCTGGAGAAGGGCCTGCCCAACCTTCTGCGCCACGTGTCCAACATCAAGGACATCTGGGGCCTGCCCGTCGTCGTCGCCATCAACGCGTTCCCGACCGACACGGCCGCTGAGCTGACCCTCGTTGAGGAGAAGTGCCATGAGCTCGGCGTCAACGTCGCGCTCTCCGAGGTGTGGGCAAAGGGCGGCGAGGGCGGCCGCGCGCTCGCCGAGGAGGTCGTGCGCCTCTGCGAGGAGCCGAGCGACTTCTCTTACGCCTACGAGCTCGACCAGCCGCTCAAGGCCAAGATCGAGACTATCGCCAAGAGGGTCTACCACGCCGACGGCGTCGTCTTCGAGCCCAAGGCCTCCCGCATGCTCAAGCAGCTCGAGGAGCAGGGCTTCGGAGGCCTGCCCATCTGCATGGCCAAGACCCAGTACAGCTTTACCGACGACCAGACCAAGCTGGGCGCGCCCGAGGGCTTCACCATCACCGTCCGCGACGTGCGCGTCTCTGCGGGCGCCGGTTTCGTGGTCGCGCTGACCGGCTCCATCATGACGATGCCCGGCCTGCCCAAGGTGCCTGCCGCCGAGAAGATCGACGTGACCGCCGACGGCCGCATCGTCGGCCTGTTCTAAACAAGACAGGGGGACAGTCCCTTCGTCCTATTTTGCGAATGAGTGGACGAAGGGACTGCCCCTGTTATATCGAGGAGTAAATTTGTCGAGTTTGAGTACCCTGAGCTGCGACGCGTTCAGCGAGAAGCTCTTCTCTGG